>JAQXSY010000133.1 GCA_029219205.1 Bacillota bacterium
TGTGGGTGATGCTGTCCTACAACCTGTTTTACTCCTTCGCCTACATCATTTACAACATGAGCCACAACCTGATGGTGCCCTTGTCCACCCGGAATATCCAGCAGCGCGGCGGGCTGTCTGTATTCAATCAGATCGCAACCATAATGATCTCCGGTATTCTCGTTGCAATGCTGTTTCCGATGCTGATTATGCCGATAATCGGCGTGGACGGTTCCAAGTGGATCACACTGATGAGCGGGCTGTCCATTCTGGCGCTGCCGCTGACGCTGATGGAATATTATTTCACCAAAGAACGTGTCACGGAAGAAACTTCCGGTGACGAATTGAAAAAGATTCCTTTCCTAATGCAGCTTCGGATTGTGATGACAGACAAATACACGCTGATTACGTTTATCTATTTTCTGATTTTTACTGTCGGCACGAGCTTGAAGAACCTGGGCCTTGTATATTTCTGCAACTATGTGCTGGGCAGCTATAACGACGGAATCACACAGACCATGGTGTCCGTGATCGGCGGCATCCCCATGGGTATCGGCATTTTCGCCGTATGGCCGCTGGCAAAAAGGTTCGGCAAGCGGAACGTGACACAATGGGGCTTCGTGCTTTATGCTGTCGGCAGCGCTGTCTGCTGTATCATGCCCACAAACATGGCTGTCGTTCTGACCGGACAGTTCATCAAAAATATCGGCGGTCTGCCCTGCGCATATGTGTTCATGGCGCTGTTTGCTGACACGCTGGATCATGTGGAATGGAAAAGCGGCATCCGCTGCGACGGTACGGCAATGTCTATCTACAATATTATCGCCGTAGCGTCTGTCGGCATCTGTACCGGTATTTTCAACTGGATGCTGGCCTCCGCCGGGTATATTGCACCCGCCATTGACGCAGCAGGGAAAACCGTCGCCGCGGCACAGCCGGACAGAGTACTGAACGTAATCACCTTTGCATTTGTCGGGCTGGAAATCATCACAGGTATTGCTCTGGCAGTGCTTCTGGCGTTCCTGAATGTTGAAATGACCATTACCCGCAAGCAGGAGGCAATTCTGGCTTGCCGCAAGGCGGAGTGCGAGGCGGCCGGAAAGGTTTGGGTAGATCCCGATACCGCCGCCGCGCAGGAACAGACCCGCGACGAGCAGGAGAGCGAAGCGGCCGCTCTTGCGGAGCTGAAAGCAAAATGCGAAAAAAACGGCCAAAACTATGAACAGAAGGCGGCGGAATATCGCGAAAGAACTGCCGCCGCCAAAGCCAAGGCCAAAGAAAAACGTATTGCAAATGAGCAAAAGGCAGCGCAAAAGGAAGAAAAAGCCATGGCGAAACGTGCCGAAAAGCTGGCGAAGCTCAGCCCGGAAAAACTGGCTGCCAGACAGGCAAAGGATGCAAAAAAATCTGCCGCTGTCGACCGCCTTTGGGAAAAGGAAAGAAAAACAGGAGAGGCATATCGGGCAAAAATCAAGGCAAAGCTGTCCTTGTGCCTTAAGTGAGGCGACCTTATATGAAAGCTGTAAATCTTAAAACGGAATATTTAAAAAACCCTATGGGGATAGACATAATGAATCCGCGGCTACTTTGGAACTGTGAAGGCGGCGTAACACAAACGGCATATCAAATTCTGTGCCGTGATGCTTCCGGGGGAACGCTGTGGGACAGCGGAAAAATAGCCGAAAGCACTATGTGCGTAAAATATGCCGGGGCGAAACTCAAAAGCCGGAGCAAGGTGCTTTGGCAAGTGCGGCTGTGGGATGAAAATGAGCAGGCGGATGACTGGTCGGAGGAGGCGTCTTTCGAGCTGGGACTTTCGGAAAAAGCAGACTGGAAGGCCGAGTGGATCGCCGGGAATTACCGTGTCAACACCAAATATCGCTATCCCGCCGACCACTTCCGGAAGAAATTTGCTGCCGGAGCGGTTGTCAAAGCCCGGCTGTACGCATCGGCCTGCGGGATTTATGCTCTCCGTCTGAACGGACAGCGCGTCGGGGATTTTGTATGTGCGCCCGGTCACACGGACTACCGCAGACGTATTCAGTACCAGACCTATGATGTAACGGAACTGCTCCGCGCAGGGGAAAACACCCTGACCGCCGAACTGGCGGACGGATGGTACCGGGGCGCACAGGGCGCATGGGGACATACTTACATTTATGGCAAACAAACAAAGCTGCTGTGCCAGCTGGAGCTGACCGATACAAACGGGAACGTAACAACGGTTTGTACAGACGGCTCCTGGGACTGGAGCAATGACGGTCCCAGGAGGTTCGCAGATCTGAAGGAGGGCGAATATGTGGATGCCCGGATGTCCCCCTCCTACTCCGGGCGTGCGAAGGCAGTTTCCTTTTGCGCAAATTTAAGCTGTTCAGACAATTACCCGGTTACAAAGCATGAAACGTTTGTTCCGACGCTGGTGACGACGCCCTCCGGAAAAAAAGTGCTGGACTTCGGACAGAATCTCTCCGGCTATGTGGGCTTCCGTCTGAACGCGAAAACGGGACAGAAGCTGTTTTTGAGAATGGGAGAGATACTGGACCAGGACGGCGAATTTACCCAGAGCAACATACAGCTTTCCATGGACAAAAGCGGCCGTCGGATGGAACATATCCTGTGGAAAAACGGAAAAGTCCGCAATGTGTCCCAGTTTGAAAAGGGAAAGACAACGCCGCTGCAGATGCTTGAATACACGGCAAAGGACGGCGTAAACCGGTATGAGACGGAATTTGCCCTCTATGGCTTTCGATACGCCCTGGTAGAGACCGACATTCCCTTCGACCCGGAGGACTTTTATTCCGTGGCAGTCTATTCCGATTTCGCGCAGACCGGCAGTTTCGATTGCTCAAACGAGCTTTTAAACCGGTTTGTGGACTGCACCATTTGGTCGGAGAAGAGCAATTCTGCCGACGTTCCCACCGACTGCCCCACGCGGGAGCGTTCCGGCTGGACCGGGGACGCACAGATTTTCTTTGATACGGCAAGTTACCTGACGGACTACCAGCCCTTTGCCCGGAAGTTTATCCGGGATATGACCGACCGTCAGACAAAAAGCGGAAAATTCCATCAGATTGTACCCAAGGGCGGGGAAGACTTATGGATGGCCACCATGAACGGAAGCGTGGGCTGGGCGGATGCCGGCGTGCTGATTCCCTACCGGATGTGGAAAAAGTACGGCGACGAACAGATTCTCCGGGACAATTACAACGCCATGAAGCGCTATGCAGAATTTATGATGCGCCGCTGCGGCGGCTGGTCGCCCCTGCAGAAGCCTGTGAAGCTGGATAAGCAAAACGGAAAATATCTGGTCAACCGGGGACAGAGCTACGGCGAATGGGCAGAGCCGGACGATGTGTGCGCCTATGATACAAAGGATTTCATCTTCCCCCACCCTGAGGAGTCCACGGCCTATACCTGCTTTACAATGGAGCATATGGCGGAAATTGCGGAGCATCTGGGCAAGCCGGAGGACGCGGCGAAGTACCGCAGGTATGCCGAAGGCTGCCGCAGCGCCTATCAGGCATTGGTGAAAAAGCCGGAATTCTCTTTGGACACCGACCGTCAGGCAAAGCTGGTTCGGCCCCTCTACATGAACCTGCTGGATGAAAAGCAGACCTCCTACGCAAAAGAGCGGCTTGTAAAAGCGATGGAAAACTACGGTTGGCGGCTGGGAACGGGATTTCTGTCCACTCCCTTTATTTTGGATGTGCTGGCGGACATCGACCTCAAATCCGCCTACCGGCTGCTGGAAAACGAGAACTGTCCCGGATGGCTGTTCATGCCTAAACACGGCGCAACCACCGTCTGGGAAGCATGGGAAGGAAACTCCACCGTTTCCAAGGGAATCGCGTCCCTGAACCACTATTCCAAGGGCGCCGCGGTGAGCTGGCTGTTTGATACGGTCTGCGGCATCCGTGTGAATGGGGAGAACCGTTTTGTGATAGCTCCCAGACCGGGCGGCACCCTTACCTTTGCAAAAGCCGGCTATGACAGCGTCTACGGTCGGGTGGAAAGCGCCTGGCGCCGGGACGGGGACAAAGTCCAATTTAACATAACGGTTCCGTCAAACTGCATCGCAGAGATTCTGCTGCCCGGCCGGGAAAGACAGACGGTTATTTCCGGAAACTATCATTTTGATCTCACTTTTTCTGAGAAAGGATGAATTCTATGAAGGTATTTATGATCGGCGGCACGGGCTTGCTTGGCAGCGAGGCCGCAAAGGTATTGATTGAGCGAGGACATGAAGTAACTTCCGTTGCCCTGCCTCCCCTGCCGGAGGGCGCAGTGCTTTTGCCGGAAATGAAAATCGAATACGGCAATTATCTGGAAATGAGCGACGACGCCCTGCGCGGCTTCCTCACCGGCTGTGAGGGCTTCGTGTTTGCCGCCGGCGTCGACGAGCGTGTGGAAGGCCCCGCTCCCATCTACGACCTGTACAAAAAGTACAATATCGACCCAATCAACCGCCTGCTGAAGCTGGCAAAGGAATGCGGCGTAAAACACGTTTCAATCTGCGGCTCCTACTTCTCCCACTTTGCCAAAACCATGCCGGAACTGGAGCTGACCAAGTGGCATCCCTATATCCGCTCCCGGATCGATCAGGAAAATGCCGCCATGGCCTTTGCCGACGAGAATTTCAGCGTGGGCATACTGGAGCTGCCATACATTTTCGGTACCCAGCCGGGACGCAGACCGGTGTGGATGTTCATTGCCGAACAGATCCGCGGCTCAAAGGGAAATGTACTGTACCCCAAGGGCGGCTCCACGATGGTAACGGTGCATCAGGTGGGTCAGGCGATGGCAGGCGCGCTTGAGTATACCAAGGGCGGCAAGTGTTGGCCCATCGGATACTACAACCTGACCTGGAAGGAAATGCTGGCCGTTATGTGCAAACACATGGGCTGCCCGGAGAAAAAAGTCACTACCATTCCCAACTGGATGTTCACAATCGGCTGCAAGAGTATGCTCAAAAAGCAGGAAAAACAAGGTATCCAGGGCGGTCTGTATCTCCCCAGACTGTCGGATATTCAGTGCAATGAGCTGTTCATCGACAAGAGCCTTGGCTGTGAGCCTCTTGGAGTGGAGCCGGACGATATTGATGAGGCCATCGGAGATTCCATGCGTCTGTGCGCCGCCATTCTTGACGGAAAGGCAAAGACTATCGGCATGAAGGGAGAATAATCCATAATAAAGCGGCGCGTTTCCCTCACCTTTGCCGACGGAGGTATGGTCCTTTGCCGGTCTGAAGGAGATGCTGTCGTGTTCGGCAGATATCTTGACAATGTGCCGGAACACTGCTCTGACCGAGATTCTGCCCGGGTAAAGAAGAACCTCCGTGCTTTCTTACAATCGGAGTACAAAGCCGGGACCTGAAGAACCGGCAAAAAGCAAAACTGACTGATCCAAATCCGCCGGTCCGGTTTGTTTTTGAAAATGCTGCGTAATCATATTATAATTTATACGTTGCGTATTTATTTGCAGTATGATATAATAAATACGCAACGTTTTTTGTTTATGGATAAAAGAAAAATAAAATCCCTTTGGAAAATGAAAAAATGCCCGAGCGGGCGGTTCTTTTGTCAAAACTCAATACAAGTCAACATATAAATCAGGGATTATGCGCCGGAGCACAGCGGATATAAGTCAGGCTCCGTCTCTCACTTTAAAAATCGCAAATCATTTCAATTAACAGTCAGAGTGACTGAAATATCATATACATAGCACCGGCGGCTGCGGAGTTTTCGCCCGTTTGGTTTGGAATAAAATTATGCACATTCAGCTTTCAGATCATTTTACCTATGGTAAACTCATAAAATTTACGATGCCGTCTATCGCAATGATGATTTTTACATCGATTTACAGCGTTGTAGACGGTTTCTTTGTTTCAAATTTTACAGGGAAAACCCCTTTTGCCGCTGTCAACTTAATTATGCCGGTTCTTATGATTCTCGGCACAGTCGGCTTTATGTTCGGCACCGGCGGCACGGCCATTGTTGCGAAAACATACGGCGAGGGAGATAAAGAGAAGGCAAACAGCTATTTTTCTTTTTTTGTCTACACTGCCTTTGCATTGGGAATCGCACTGGCGGCTCTTGGCATTGCATTTATTAGGCCTATATCCGCGCGGCTCGGCGCAGAGGGTGAACTGCTGGAAAACTGCGTTTTATATGCGCGGATCACGCTTTTGTCATTGCCGTTCTTTGTACTGCAGGTTATGTTTCAAAGCTTCTTTGTGGCTGCTGAGAAACCGCACCTCGGCCTTATCGTAACGCTTTCCTCCGGCGCGGCAAATATGATACTGGATGCCGTTTTGGTAATCCTTCTGCCGCAGGACTACAAGCTGGCGGGCGCCGCCGCTGCCACAGCAATTAGCCAAATGGTCGGCGGTGTGATCCCTCTTTTCTACTTTTTCAGACAAAACAGCAGTATTCTCCGGCTCGGGAAGACAAAATTTGACGGCAGTGCCATTTTAAAAGCCTGTATCAACGGTTCGTCGGAATTCATGAGCAATATTTCCATGAGCATTGTCGGCATCCTTTATAACATGCAGCTTATGAAATACGCCGGAGAGAACGGAGTTGCGGCTTATGGCGTAATGATGTACGTCAGCATGATTTTCTCCGCCGCCTTTATCGGATACTCCATCGGCACCGCGCCTATCATCGGCTATCACGACGGCGCCCGGAACTACACTGAGCTCAAAGGCCTGCTTCGCAAAAGCCTGATTATGATCGGCATTTTTGGCGCCGGCATGGTGGTATCCGCTGAATTGCTTGCAGTTCCTCTGTCAAAAATCTTTGTCGGATATGATGCGGAGCTGACGGAAATGACTGTTTCCGGTTTTTGCATTTTTGCTCTGTCCTTTGCCTTTATGGGCTTTGGTATTTTTGCATCCGGCTTCTTTACCGCCCTAAATGATGGTGTGACATCTGCAATTATTTCTTTCCTGCGCACCCTTGTGTTCCAAAGCGCCGCAGTTATGCTCCTGCCTTTGATTTGGAAGATTAACGGCGTCTGGATTTCTATAGTTGTCGCTGAATTTATGGCAGTTGTACTCGGCGCAATATTTCTTAAAGCAAAAAAGAAGAAGTATCATTATTGATACGTAACGGAGATGCAGCGCTATATAGCTCCGGAGACCCGTCATATGAATACAGAATTGAAAGAACGAAACGAACCGAAATTTGCGGAGGATTGAATGAAAAGGTATGAAATAAACGATAAAGACAAAGAGCTGATTGAAATCGGTCTTGGCGTATTGAAAAAGAATTTTGACGACGGCATTTATAACCATACCGTTGGATGCGCCGTTTTATGTAAAAACGGTAATATCTACAAAGGAGTAAATTGCGACAGAATACACGGTTCATGCGCGGAATACATCACAATAGGAATGGCAATTTCAGCCGGAGAGAGGGAATTTGACACCATAGTGGCAGTTCACGACAAACACTTAAATTTTGTTGTCCCACCGTGCGGTAATTGCCGCCAAATGCTGTTTGAATACTGTCCCGACATAAAAGTTATTGTCAATGACGAAAACGGAAAGCTTATCAAAGTCAAAGCGCGGGATTTGCTGCCGTTTGCCTGGCAGCCTGTAATTTGTTAACTTCCGGCTTATCGGACTGTCAATATCCTTTTGGGGACAAAAGGGCGCTCTCGTACCTGACTGTCGGAAGTATCGTGCGTCACGCGGAGCTTCATTCGGACTAAAAAAATATTTGAGTCGCTTTGTTCAGTCAGGGCGGTTTCACCCCCCTTTTGAACCTATCCTCCAGTATAAAGTATTTAGAGAGAAATTCGGAATATTTGAAATTCATGTTCCATCCGTCAATTCAAGCTCGCAGCACCAAATTTTCGTTTTAAAAATAATCTGAAAATTAAAAGAGAAAACACAGAATCATGCAGATTTCTGTGCTTTTTCTTTTAATTTTTATTTTTCATAATACTGCGCCTGCGCATACCAGAGCCGGCTGTACTCTCCGTCCGTATCTTCCAAAAGCGTGTCATGCGAGCCGAGCTGTACGAGCTGACCGTGATCGAACACGGCAATTTCGTCGCAGAATCGGCAGGATGACAGTCTGTGGCTGATGAACACGGCGGTTTTGTTTTCCACAAATACGTTGAAATTCTCGTAGACTGCCGCTTCGGCGATCGGATCAAGCGCGGCTGTGGGTTCATCAAGCACTACAAACGGCGCATCCTTGTACAGCGCACGTGCAAGTGCAATCTTCTGACGTTCGCCGCCCGAGAATTCGATGCCTTCGGAGTCGTATTCACGTCCGATTGCGCGCTTCAGAGGATCTTTTTCCTTTGCATCGGGGTCATTTTCAAGACTTTCGAGCTTGTCTCCGAGGCCCACGCGGATGAGGCAGTCACGCACTTTTTTGTCGTCATAAGTGCAGTCTGCGGCGACGTTTTCGCCGAGCGGGAAGCCGAACAGGGTGTAATCCTGAAACACCACCGAGAACAGCGCCATGTATTCGTCATACCTGTACCGAGTTATGTCGATGCCGTTTAGGAGAATTTTGCCCTCTGTCGGGTCGTACAGGCGGCACAGAAGCTTGATGAACGTAGTCTTGCCGGAGCCGTTTTCACCGACAATCGCCAGCTTGTCGCCGATTTTGAACTTCATGCCGACATGACGGAGAGCCCATGTATCGGTACGCGGGTATTTGAAGCTGACGTCGCGAAACTCGATTTCGTAATCGATATCGTCACGCTTTTCCACGGCGAGGGTGCCGCGATACATATCGTTGGGCAGGTCAAGGAATTCATAGAATTGGATGAGGTATACATTGTTGTGACGCAGTCTGCCGAATTCGGATGCGAAGTTTGAAACAGCATTTAAAAACCGCATTGTCGTACCCTGATAAAGCAGGAAATTACCGATTCCGAACACACCGATGAAAGCCTTTGCCGCCACAAACAGGAACAGTGCGATATTCAGCACGGCGTTCAGAATCATCGACAGTACGCCGAATTTGATCTGCACCTGCTCCATTTTTTTGATCCACACGGGACTAAGCTGATATCTGCGGTATTCTTCCATCACGATTCGGTTGAGATTGAATATTATCATATCCGATCCTTTTGCGCGTGAGTATACTCCCAAGATTGTATTACTCTGCGCCAAATCAGCGACAACTTCGTTTATTTTCACGGTTGAATCATTTGACATTCTTATGGACAGGACTGTGTTCACCACGATCAGCGCGATAATTATGACAGCGGAAAATGGCGAATTGATGAATGCGAAAATGCCTGTAAATTCTCCTTCGGCGGCCATTGAAAACATGGATACCGTTAGAGAAACCGAGAAAACTATATTCAGAATATTCCCGACCAGTCCCTGGACAGCCCATTTTACCGTATTGATACCGCCGCCGGTTGCAGCCATTGCCGCAAATATCTTCGAGCGCAGCAGTACCACATCGGGATTTTCAAGATGCTCATACTGCAGATTGTTCTGTACATCGATCATGTAGGCTTCGTGCTTCTGAAACATGAGATAATCCTTCATAGTCCGCCTGCTCTGGATAAATCTCGTCACAACGGAGATCACAAACCCGACGACTACCGTAATTCCTGCGAGGATAAGCATTTTTTTCGGGTTACAGTCTCCCGCCAGTTCGTTTACCATCTGTGCGGACATATACAGCCCGAAATAAGGGGTGAAGGTCTCGAGCAAAGTACAGACCGCCTGCCAGAACCAGAATCCCGGCATGATCTCGTTCAATATACCTATCGCGCGCCGGATGAGCGCCCAGTCTTCGCGGAGCGTGCGTTTGTTTTCGTTATTCTTCATCGTTGACATCCCCTTTCTGTGAATCCTCACGGTAATATTTCGACTGAATATCGAACAGCTCCCGATATTTGCCGCCGCGTGCCATCAGCTCGTCATGTGTGCCGACTTCCGAAAAATTTGCGCCGTCGAGCAGAAAAATTCTGTCGCAGAAGCGTGTGGATGCAAGTCTGTGCGAGATGAACACGGACGTTGCGTGCGCGGCAATTTCGTTGTAACGGCGGTACATTCTGTCCTCTGCAATCGGGTCGAGAGCCGCCGTCGGCTCGTCGAGGATGATGCACGGCGGATTCTTGTACAGCAGCCGTGCCAGCAGGAGCTTCTGTGTTTCTCCGCCTGACAGCTCAATGCCGTCCCTGTTCACCTCACGGTTGAGCGTAGTTTCCGCACCGTTCGGCAGAGACTCGATTTTCTCGGCAAGTCCCGCCGTTTCGATGCAGTATCCGAGCTTTTCGCGGTCGATTTCGTCGTCGGTCATGGCGGAAGCAATATTCTGTGCAATCGACACGGGCAGGAGGTGGTAATCCTGCGGCACAAAACCGAACAGCGAATACATTTCGTCCCTGTTGTAGTCGCTCAGCGGATGTCCGTCGAGCAGAACTTCACCTTCGTCGGGAATGAGCAGTCCGCACATCAGCATCGTCAGCGTCGTTTTGCCTGCGCCGTTCAGACCGACGAGAGCGATTTTCTCACCCGCTTCGATTCTGAACGACACGTTGTCAAGCACCTTTTTCTCACCCTGCGGGTATTTGAAGGAGACGTTTTTGAATTCGATGGAAAACGGTCCTTTCGGCACGGGAATACCCTCGCCGCGGTTGAGTCTGTCGGGCACCTCCATCGCCTCGCGGAAATCGGAAATCTGCATCGCGCCGTTATGCACGCGGTTGATCGTGCCGAGGATACCGTCCATCAGTCCCGACATTGACGTAATAGCGGAGAAGTACAGCACGAACAAGGACGCGTCCACGTCGCCCTCTACGGCTTTGTAAATGAGGAACGCATACGACGCGCCGTCGCGGATGAGGACAACGAGGAAATTTCCGATTGCATTAAGAATACTGCGCATTTCCAGCTTCTTCTGCTCGTTCAGGCGCAGGTCAAAGAGATTCGCAAGCCGGTTGCGGATAGGTTCCTGCATGGTGTAAAGCCGCACGTCCTTGGCGTACTTGAAATCCCGGGACATTCCGAATGTGGAATAGCCGATTTTCTTGTCGAGATCATTGCGCACGTCCCTGTCTTTCCAGTTCTGCGTCCGTTCCCACTTGCTCATAAAGTAGTTCAGCATGCATCCCACGGCAAGCAGAAGGATAATGACGGGATGCAGGAGCGAGATGACCGAGCCGAACAGCAGAAAATTGAGTATCTGCGAGAGCATATTCGAAAAATCCATCGGAAAATGCACACCCGCAGTGTGGTTGTCCCGCACAGCATTGTTGGCGCGCTCGTTCATTTTCTGTATTTCAGGATCGAAATCGAGATACCAGTCGCGGTCACGCTTTCTGTAATCCCACATATAAATCATGCGCTGGAGAATGTAATACTCGGAGTTTGCGATTTTGGTGTTCAGAATAATGCTCGACAGCTCAAACAGAAGTTTTGCAATAAGCAGACCAACGATCACCAGTGCGATATACGAAAATCTGTCCGAAGCTTCAAGCACCGACAAAATGGCGGACGGCGTGTACAGTGAGAGTGCGGACAGGATCAGCGAAACCGGCACGGTGAAAATCCCCACAAACGCAAGTCCGCGATCGTATTTCCAGAGCAGGCGGTATATGTATCCCACGCAGGAGCACATGCCGTATTTCGGCTTGTGCTTGGGCTCTTTATTATTTTTGTCTTTCTTGGCCATGTGTAATTCCTCCCTTCGGCTATACTTACATTAATAGCATACAAAAACGAAAAAGAGTGCATTCCGTGAACCAAATGTCGTTTTCGGTGAACGAAATGCACTTTCATCAATCGAGAGGGATCAGAATCTCAGCGGTAAACCCGCCGTCCTCGCTGTCCGCCGAGAAAAGACCGCCGTATTTATTCACGACGCTCTCAACACGCGACAAACCGAAGCCATGATCGACGCCTTTCTGCGACGCAAAAAGGCGTCCGCGCTTGTTCAGTTTCCTGCCCGCGGCGTTGGTGAATGCAAGGTAGAACTGCGTGTTTTTCTGCCCGATGTAGATGCGGATGAAACGGTCGTCGGCAGGCAGTTTTTTGTTTTCCTCCACGGCGTTGTCCAACAGATTTCCGATTATGACGCACAAATCAACATCCGTAACAGGCGTGCCGTCGGGTATCTTCGCTTTTGCGTTGACCCGGATATCATTCTGCGCGGCTATGTTCATCTTTCCGTTGAGAATGGCGTCTACCATAACGCGCCCTGTTTTGATAACGTTGTCCACATTTGTGAGATCATCGTTCAGCGAGCGCAGGTAGTCATTGACTTCATCGTACTTGCCGAGCGCCATACTTGCCTGCAAAGCCTGAATGTGGTTGTGGTAGTCGTGCCGCCATCCGCGCATTTTGGTATACATCGACTCCACTTCGTCGCAGTATTTTTTAAGCAGATCGCTCTGATAAGCCTCGATCCGCTTGTCTATCCATTTTTGAAACAGCATATTTTACCTCTTTAGAATAAGCGGCTTAGAATAAGCGAATTATCTCTTTCCCGATCTTCTCTGCCATGCCGCGGCTGATGGGAACTTCTTCTTCATTTTTCAGCACCACGCAGTCGCCCTTTATCCGCTTTACATACCTCAGATTCACGATAAACGACCGCTGACACTTGAAGAAATACTCGTCGAGCAGTTTTTCCGCCTCCGCGAGCGAGGATTTCATGCGGTAAGTTTCAGCTTCTGTGTAAATGACGACATACTGCTTCTGCGCTTCGACGTGAGTGATCCTGCTCAGCGGAACGTAGTCCACCTGCCTGTCGAAAGCGACGCGCAGACGTTTTTCGGCTTTGTTTAAGTTTGCTGCCGCTTTGTCGAGAATGGCGTGCAGTTTTTCCTCGGAGACAGGTTTCATGAGATAGTGGAGCGCGGAGACCTCGTACCCTTCAGCTATGAAATCCGGAAAGCCGGTGATGAAGACGATCTGAACGGCATCATTGGTTTGTCGGATGGTTTTGGCAAGTTCCACACCGTTCATTGCCCCCATTTCGATATCGAGAAGGAGGATGTCGCGGTTCTGATCTTCGGCATAGTCAAACAGAAACGCTTCGGCGGATGGGAACGAATCTATCGTAATGGTATGACCGTTCTGGCTCCCCCATGAAGAAACCAACACGGTAAGGTATTCGATTTGTTTCTGTTCATCGTCGCAGATTGCAATTCTCAAGGTCATGTTGTCACCTGCATTTTTATGAGCGTGATTTATGGATATAGTATAACACAAATTATCGTTTTAGTAAAGAAACTGAGCGCTGTGCGGCAGTAAAGATTATCGTTCATGTGTTTATAATGTCCGAACTTCTGCAAAAGCCGCGGTATGCCGTGCGCCCGGACGCGCATACGGATTGTCGGAGAACGGAATCCGCATTACAAGTCTGTTTTTTGACAATTCTTGCTGCAGATAAGGCGGTTAAGCGCAGGAGTGCCTAACCGCCTTTGTGAACAGAAAACTTCTGGTCATTTATCTAACTCAAATACGTGCTTAAATTCTTTTACCGTTTCTCCAAAACTGCAAATCAAGGAATAACTTCCAAGTTCAGCGTCAGCAGGAATATTGAAATAATAACTAAATGAACGTTTTTCTCCTGGGGCAATCTCATGTTTTCCGAAATCATCAGTATCCGCAGTAGGTTCTGGCGACAATGTGAAACTATTATCACTATCAACACAAACCAACTTTACGTTTGCTCGAAAGAAACTATATGGTCCTTCCCACGCATAACTCACATTTTGTTGGTTTGTTAAATCAACAGAAATTCGCACCCGTTCGCCTCTCTCAACAGAGTCGCTCATAACTTGATATGAAAATCCAAAGTCTGCATCATCAATCTGCTGTATTCCCATATCTGTTGTGTCGTCATATGAACTATCAGATTCTTTTTCCGAGGGCAGTACAGTACACCCTGTTAAAAGAAATGTCAAAATCAAAAGTATCGAAAATATTCGTTTCATACAGATTCCTCAAGTCATTCCACTAAATTATACGTCAATGAAAGCCAGTCTCCTTCGTTTCCATTGGCTATAGAACCATACTGATATAAAACAATCGAGTAATTTCCACTCTCACCAGCAACCACGCGAAGCATTTCAACTATTCGATACCCCCGGGCTTGCTGCTTTATTACCGGTATTATACGAGGAATAAATCGGATTATCATTATAGTTACCAGCAGATTTAACAACCGTAATAAAGTGAGCGAGAATCTGATAATCATACACCCCGTCTATATCGTTCCGATATTGTTTAACGCCGTCAGAATAACTACCGTCCGCATCCGGTGTTCCATTGTTATAATATCCAAAACTACAATTTACAATATCACAAGCGTTATCAATAAACCACTGTATTCCAATTCTATCCACATCGCTGACATATTATTCTGCATCGGGAGCAATAGCAGTTAAAATTGATGCTACATTTGTTGCGTGGGGCGTCACATCTACCTAACTATCCCTATAAGTAATATTTTTGTCGGCAAGATTGACATGAGTTTCATCACAGATTCCCTTTCTATAAGCAATATTCAATTTATTCAATAAACGAAGACTGTTTCACGGTTATTTGGGTTCTAACTTAATAACATAAAAAGCGCACAAGCTGATACTTCAAAGTCCAACTCATGCGCTCATGTTGATACGTTTACTTTGTCCTCCACGTAATTGGCAACAATACAAGATATAATTTCGCACGGGTGCAGACCTTTTGCAATAACGAATGTTCATGATGTTACCTCCAATTACAGAATGCTGGCTCACTTCACACAGCTAACCGTATTGGTATTTTATCATATAATTTTAGAAAATGCAATAGTTTTTACGAAAAAGGTTTGAATTTTGACGAACTTTTTTCGGACAAGCCGAGTGCACTATTGAAAAAGCAAAAACGGCATGATATAATAAAAGTGTGATATGTGCCGGAACCTTTCTTTTACCTGTTTTGAGCAAGGATTTATCATAGTTGATGTAAATAAGCATTACGGAGATTAAAAATGAAACCGATTACAAATTCTGAATATGAAATTGCCGTGTGCGGCGGCGGATTTGCGGGAATCTCTGCGGCTTTGGCGGCGGCAAGGCTCGGGAAAAAAGTCATTTTATTTGAAAAGCAGTATATGCTCGGAGGACTTGGCACGGCAGGATTGGTTACAATTTATCTTCCGCTTTGCGACGGATACGGCCATCAGGTTTCCTTCGGCATTGCGGAAGAACTGTTAAAACTCTCAGTTACTTACGGCGCAGAGGCGCTCTACCCGGGCAACTGGCTTGACGGACAGGGATCGCGGACCGAAAACGACAGCCGTTATATGGTGCAGTATAACGCTCAGCTTTTTGCAATTCTGGCAGAAAAACTGCTTATGGAAAACGGCGTTGACATTCTTTACGGAAGCTATGTCGTCGGCGCAGAAACCGAAGACAAAAAAATAAAGTCGCTCTATGTTGAAAACAAATCGGGCAGAACGAAATACATTATTAACTCCGCAGTTGACGCAACAGGCGATTGCGACATTGCAAAATTTGCCGGCGCGCCAACCGAAACCTTAAAGCGCGGCAATGTATTGGCCGCCTGGTATTATTATTCGGGCGAAAACGGATACAGACTTCAGCAGCTCGGTGCGTCCGACAATCCGGAGAGAGCGGAAAACTCGCCAAAACCCTTAGTTGCGCGCCGTTTTACCGGGCTTGACGGAAAAGAAATCTCGGAAATGGTCTGCCTTTCTCATCAAACAGTATTGCAGGACTGGCTCAAAAAACGTGAAAAAAATCAAAATGCCGCAATAGCGACGCTCGCATCCATTCCGCAGATACGCATGACCCGCAGACTCATCGGAGAATATGAGCTTTCGCACACGGAAGAACACACTTTTTTCGCAGACTCCATAGGCATGGTCTCCAACTGGAAGAAGCGAGGCCCCGTATACGAAGTGCCTTTCGGAACGCTGTATAATAAATCGGTAAAAAATCTGATCGTCGCCGGCAGGTGCACGTCTGTCAGCGAGACGCTGTGGGACGTTATGCGTGTTATCCCGTGCTGTGCCGTTACGGGCGAGGCGGCGGGCACTGCGGCAGCTATGACTGACGATTTTTCCGCGTTAAAAATAACCGAGCTGCAGGAAGTATTGCAAAAAAACGGCGTTGTACTTCACGAAAATGACCTGCGTAAATAAAACAATCGGTTTTGCGTAAAATATTCTGACAAATAAAAAAAACAAAACAAAATTTTTGTTTCGGAATTACTTCAGTGATTAAAAACCGGCGCCAAAACGCCTGCGGAGAACTTACAATGAAAACAAACGACTTCAGAATTCGTCCGGAGAAAAAAGAAGATTATTTTGAAACGGAAAATCTTACCCGCGAAGCATTCTGGAATGTGTATTGTCCCGGATGCACCGAGCATTTTGTGCTTCACAAATTCCGCGATGATAAGGACTTTGTGCCCGAACTTGATTTTGTTATGGAAAAGGATAATAAAATCATCGGACACATTATGTATGCAAAAGCAAAAATACAAACCGGCGGAAAAAGCGCTGTTCCCGTGCTGACGTTCGGCCCGCTGAGTATTCTTCCTCGGTTCCAACGTCTGGGATATGGGAAAGCATTGCTTGATTTTTCTCTAAATGAAGCCGAAAAAACCGGACTGTGCGCGGTGGCAATCACCGGAAATATAAATTTTTACGGCAAAAGCGGATTTGTTCTTGCAAGCTCAAAAGGCATCCGCTGCGCCGAAGCCGCGCCCGGCGACAGCATTGTTCCGTATTTTCTGATACGCGAGCTGAAAATAGACTCTCTCAAAGGGATCACCGGAACATTCAAAACGCCCGAAGGATATTATGTCTGTGAAAAATTTCCGGAAGAATTTCAAAAGTATGAAGCTCAGTTTCCTAATAAAGAAAAACTAAAATTGCCGGGACAGCTGAGTTAATCCGAAAAACCAAAAAAACGGCAGATTATGATATTTTTGAAATCCGACGGCAAGGATTTACGGGAAAAAGCGGAACTGTTTTTTGCCCGAAATGCGCTTGGAATTACAAATGAACACTATTTTGGAGAAATAATTCATGAACATACTTATAATTGATGCCCAGGGAGGCGGGATCGGAAAACAAGTCGTAACTGCAATCAAGCGTGAAATTCCGCAGATAGAAATTACGGCTGTGGGAACGAACAGCACCGCAACGGCTGCCATGCTGAAAGCCGGAGCCGACCATGCCGCAACCGGAGAAAACGCGGTAGTAGTCGGATGCCGCAAAGCGGATGTTATCGTCGGCCCCATTGGCATTGTTATTGCGGACGCAATGTTCGGCGAAGTAACTCCGGTTATGGCGCTTGCTGTCGGACAAAGCAACGCAAAACGGCTTCTAATTCCCGTAAATCATTGCGATAATTTTATTGTCGGAATCTCTGATCTGTCTGTCGGACGGTTAATAGACGAAGTTTTGAAAGAAATCAAAGAAATTATGGAACACACCGCAAAATAATTTCCGACGGCACTTGCCTTTTTTTCGGCGTTATGATATAATTTATCTGTTCATGCAGGAAGCTGAACGGCGATGCCGAAGCATTGATTTAAATAATAAATCAAACAAATGAAGAATGTATACGCAAGAAGGTATACGGTTCCTCCGAAAAGGGACGGTACGCCTTCTTTTTTTGGCGTAAAAACATTTGAAAAATTTTGGAGGTACAAAATCATGGCATGTTTTCTCATTCCGGCCGCAGAAGCGGTTCTCACTACGATTGCCGCAAAGGTCATTAAATCAAAGGAAAAGGACGAAAACGTAAAGCTTTCCCTTTCGGACGGATCTGTCAAAGAAGCATCAAAAATCAAATTTTCAACAAAGCTCGGCTGGCTGAATAAGCTTTTATGGGGAGGTTCCGCGCTTTTGGCGTATGAACATCTGTGGCACGGCGAAATTGTTCCGTTCTTCCCGTTTCTCACGGCGGTTGAAAACGGAGAAACCGCTGAAATGCTGGTGGAAATGGGCAGTGCCGGTGTTGCAATGGCTGTTATTGTTACTGCCGTATGGGGCGGTATGCTTGCAGTCTCTTATGCTGTTGAAAAGAGAGCGCTTCGCGCTCCCGATCCCGCGCAGGAGAACGCGCAGCAAGTATGACTTTACTGACAACGGTTTTTGCGGCAATTATTTCTACCGTCATCTGGTATATACATGCGCCGAAAAGCGTAATGAAAGTCGGCATTCTTTGCTGGATGTACTGGGGCGCGTCTTTGATGTGGCTTGTTGACGCGATCTTCGAGTATGCAGAAATCGGAGCGGAATTCTTTACTCCCGCTCCCATTGATATGCTCAACGATTTATATCTCGGCTTGTCGGTTGTCGCCCTCGGTTTAATTATCTGGCTTGTAATTCTGCTGATTAAGGATCCGAAGGGCGTTGTAAGGGAAGCGTTGTTTAAGAAAAAATAACCGGCATTGCCGAAAGGTTAATTAAAAACTTCCCGCATCGCTATTGTCCGGGATATGATACGAGGACGGGACGCAAATCCATAGTGCTTTTATTAATATTCCGGCAGATTTGAAAACAGGGACTGCGCGACACACTTATGTCGCGCAGTCCCTGTTTTTTTATGCTTTCTTACAGCAGCTGCTGGCCGTTTATAATAATTCTGAATTTCATTCCAAGCTTTTCGGACGCCTTTCTGCAAAGAATCATTCGTCCGAGAAATATTTCAAAATAATCCATAACCGAACAGTAGGCCGTATCTATGTCGAGCTTCAGCTCAATCACTTTTTTGTCTTCCGTAATCTTCGTTTCGGAACTTCTGACCGAATAGTTGACTCTGTCGTGAATGTCAAAATTCAGTACGTCGCTGTTGCGGACGCGCGTTGAACGAACGTCGGTCTTGTCCGCGATTATCAGCGCCGCGGCGATGTGGTTAACGGCAACCGCCGTTCCCTCGTCGTGGTTGCCTATCGCCGTCGTGATTGTTGCAATTTCTTCCGCCGACGCTCCGAGATTGTCCAGTATGCGAAACGCCATAACTGCGCCGCTTTGAGCGTGTTCATCTCGGTTAACCAAATTTCCGATATCGTGCAGATGCGCCGCAATCTGTACCATTTCGATATCTTCCTTCGGATATCCGAGCGTTTCAAGTATGTAACGCGCCATATACGCGACCTTCGTTACGTGCGCGAAGCTGTGCTCCGTATATCCGAGCGCAATCAGCGATTCGTCCGCCTTTTTTATATAGGTTTTAATCTGTTCGTTGTTTTTGACCTGCTCGTAAGTTATCATGCCATCACTCCGCTTTCCTTCAGATGACCGATAATTGTTTCGGCGGCCGCCTTTTTATCCGTTCCCGCCGAAATAACAAGCTCGGGCTGAAGATCTGTCGTAATACTGTCTCCGAGCCATACGGTGCAGACTCTCGCGCCGTCCAGAGCCAGACTTATTGAACGGAATTCTTCGTCTTCGAGCTCTGTCGCAGATATAACAAGTATAAGACCTGCGTCGGTAAACAGCTTTGCAACCTCGCCCAGCCTTCGTATGTGCTCGCCTCGCTCCGGAATCTCTCCCGCCGCCTTAATTTCCGCGGCAACTCCATAGAGGAGGTTTGCCATTCCGAGGAAATATGCGTGCGCGCCTGCGTCAAACAACCCGCGCTCAACCAACCGGGCCAGCTCTTTTTTTCCGGTCCCGCGGTTTCCGGTAATTATTACCGCAGCGGCTTTGTGTCCGTAGGAAGCTGCTCTGTCTTCCGCAGAAATTTCGCTGTACACCCAGTTCTGGTTGCGTCTCATTACAAGCCCGCGCTGCGAAGAAAGATCGTCGGAAAGCGCTTCGGTTATAATGCCTCCGGTACATATTTCGTAATTGTCAACCATTACGAATCTGCCGGTCGTAAGCGCGCCTCGCTCCGGCGTGTCAAACGCAATGGGAGCGCCGCAGGAAATTATGCATTCCGCTATCTCGTAACGATCCACCGTCTGCTTATCCATGGCGTGATCGAGTTCCGCCGCGTCAAGCACCCTCACTATGCGTTCGATACGCGCCGGGACAGCGGCTGTTCCGGCCTTAAGTGTGTACGTTTTTAACGTTGTAAGCGGCTCGCGTCCAAGGTGGAACAGACTTGCACGAAATCTTGTCCCAACCTCCGGCGGAAGCTCTCCGTCCTTTGCCGCAAGCTCTCCCCGTTTTACGTATATCTGACGGTCAAGCGTAAAGCCCGCCGCCTCTCCGGATTCGATAAAGCCCTTTTCCGGCGCGTTCCAGCGTTCTGTTGTTACGACAGTCGAACGCTTGCCCGACGGATAAAACACAACCGTGTCTCCAACCCGCAGCGTGCCGGATTCAACGCTTCCCGCGACAATTCTGCGGCTGTCTCCCGATGACGTAAATTTGTAGACGTCCTGGACCGGCATACGGAAGGGAAGCGAACCGTCCTCGCCAGCCTCATCGAACGAATCAAGCGTCTCAAGCACGGTCATGCCGCTGTACCACGGCATATTATCGCTTTTTGACGCAATATTGTCTCCGAGCACCGCAGAAACAGGAACATACGAACGCGGTTCAACCGATATTGTCTTAAGAAACGCTCCGTATTCCGCTTTTATACTCTCAAAAGCCGCTCTGTCCCAGTTTACAAGATCCATTTTGTTTATGAGAACAACGACCTGCCTGATTCCGAGCATGGAAAGCATATATCCGTGGCGGCGTGAATTTTCGCGCACGCCCTCCTTTGCGTCGATGACAAGAAGAGCCGCTTCGGCACGCGACGCCCCGGTTATCATGTTTTTGAGAAATTCAACGTGTCCCGGCGCGTCGATAATTATGTATCGGCGCTTATCCGTCTTGAAAAAGCAGCGCGCCGTGTCGATGGTTATTCCCTGAGAACGCTCGTCTTTGAGAGCATCGAGCAAAAAAGCGTATTCAAACGGCTTTGACGTCCTGCGGCAAAGCTCGCGTACCTGTTCGAGCTTTCCTTCCGGAAGCGACCCCGTGTCTGCGAGCAGTCTTCCGATAACCGTACTTTTTCCATGGTCAACGTGACCTACGATAACAATATTCAAGCCTGATCACTCTCCGTCAACAATTTTTACGAATCTGACGCTTTCCATAACCTGAGGAACGGTGGGCTTGTCGTTTGAATCTGTCTTGACAGCCGCAATCGCGTCCACAGTATCCATTCCGGCGATAACTTCGCCGAACGCGGCGTACCCTCCGTCGAGCGACGAACAGTAAGACGAGCTCAGGCAGATAAAGAACTGCGACGTCGCAGAGTCATAATAAGGATCGCCCAGCCGGGCCATTGAAATAACTCCGCGCTCGTGCTTGAGCTTGTTGTCAAAGCCGTTTTTTTCAAACTCTCCTTTAATTGTCTCCGAGGAGCCGCCCCTGCCGGTTCCGTCGGGGTCTCCGCCCTGTATAACAAAGCCGGGAACTACTCTGTGAAATATAATGCCGTCGTAGAATTTTTCCGAAACCAGCTTTTTGAAATTGGCTACGGTCTCCGGAGCGATTTCCGGATAAAGCTCTATCAGAATTTTCGAACCGTCTTTCATTTTTATAAGAACAAAATCGGTCGGCTCGTCGGACAGTTCATATGAAACATCTCCCACCTTCGGTTCATCGTTCTTCTGAGACTCCGCGCCGCATCCGGAAAAGAGCAGAAGCGCCGCGATAAAAAATATTATTATCTTTTTCATTTCATTTTTTCGGCTCGGCATATTCGCGCTTCTTTGGCGCTGACAGCCGGAACCGGCGTCCTTTCTTTATTTTGATTACTTTTTTATTTTTATTTTCAGCGTCTGTGAATCGGTCGCGTTAAATCCGCGTATAATTAAACGTATTTCACAGACTCAAATTTCAAGCGGAGGGAGTTTTTTCATGCCGTTTCTGCCGGAGAATGGCTATAAGCGCGTGCTTGTCATCGCCGCGTATGCCGCCATCGCGTTCGCATCGGGAGTCATATTCTTCCGATATCTTCTCGTACCGCTGCTTCCGTTTATCGCGGCATGGTGCGCGGCGACGTTCCTTCGCCCCATGATATACTGGCTTCACCGCAAGACAAAACTTCCCGTAAAGGTGCTTGGTACGTTTTTGGCCCTGCTCTTCATAAGCTCGGCGGTTTGCGGACTTTTTCTGATCTGCAGTTTTGCGGTTTCCGAGCTGAAAGAGCTTACAGACGACGCCGGAAACTCGGCGGAATCGGTCATCGGCGAGATATTTGACTTTGTCGAAAATCTCGGCGACAAACTGCCGCTGCTGAATAATCTCGGAGACGGAGAAGCGGTAACAAGACTTCGCGAGGCGGTGTCCTCACTTGCAAAAGCCGGTATAGCCTCACTTTCCGCGAGTATCCCGGGCAAGGCGTTTGAATTTGTCAGCGGCCTGCCGGACATACTGTTGTTCCTGCTTGTCCTGATTATCGCGGCGGTATATATGTGCGCCGGACTTGGAACGTTCAATTCATTTATCACGTCGCTCTTCCCTCAATCAGTCACGTCAAAGCTCAAAGCCCTGCGCGACCGGGTGTTCGACGTCACCGGACGGTACATCAGAGCGTACACGCTCATACTGCTCATGACCTTTGCGGAGCTTTCGGCAGGCCTCCTGATCATAGGAGTAGAGCATGCAATCGTCATTGCGGCGGTCATAGCCGCCGTCGATATTCTGCCCATAATCGGCGCCGGAAGCATACTTGTTCCCTGGGCGTTAATCGCTCTGATACGCGGAGACGGCAGGCTTTGCGCCGGACTGTTTATAATTTATATTGTTATATCGATCATACGGCAACTTACGGAGCCGAAAATTATCGGAAAATCGCTCGGACTGCCGCCGATCATCACGCTTATGGCCGCTTACGCCGGTTACGAGGTCATGGGCTTCGCCGGTCTGCTCGCAGCCCCTCTTTGCGTTCTCCTTATAAGAGAATCGGCCAGATCGGCTCCGAAAATCAGCGGATCCGGATCATAGCCCGCCGCATATGCCGTAAACCATATGCGGCTTTTTCACATGATGCGCTCTTTCGGAAGAATTAAGCGCAATTTTGCCCTCGGCGCTGAAACTTTCTTCAAAAGCGGCCTTGAAAAACCATTTAAAAATAAATCGTGATTTTATTATGTTTTATTCGAACTCATAGCCGAATTCGCGCATATCTTCCGCAAAGAAGTCAAACATATGCTCGCCGTCGTCCGTTTTATAACGTCCGACCGAGCCGGGACGCATTTCTATCTTTGCCATCGGTATTCCGAGATACTCTTCAAGACGGCGAAGCGTTTCGTCCTGAGAGAACACCATATCCTCAAACCGAATGCTGATCGAATGTTTAGGCGTCGGCTGAGCGCGCACTATCTCGCGCTGATACTTCCAGCTGACCGCGCGGTCGTAACGTATGTTACCGGAATTTTTATCTCTGATTTTGAATCTTACAAGATCGTCGGTGATATGTCCGTTTATTATGCAGTCGCGTGGATCGCGCACCCACTGAATGTAGTAGGCGTCCGGAAACATTTTGACTATCCATGGGTAGCAAAGAGTCGTTTCCGGAATTTTCCATCCCTTAACTTCGGCTTTGCTTTCAAGAACGGTGCGCAGGTAGCTGTTTATAAGCGATTTAAAGCGTTCGGTAGGCTCCATTGCCAGCACGCGGCTGAAATCCCATTTCATATTGCCTTCATATGTAACGTATTGCGCAAATTCATTGCACGCCTCGTACATATCCTGCGGAGGAAGAAGATCGCCCGACTCGTTAAGCGGCTCTCCCATGTAAACGCCGCTTGCAGAAAGCGTATGAGAAATTGAACGCGTTCCCGAATGTCCGCGTCCGATAATCGTTATAAGCATTTTCAAAGTTCCTTTTCTGTAATATCAGTTTAATGCCCTTGCTTAAGAGCTTTATATGTAATCATTATACCACATTTTTTCGTATCTGTCTATCGAATATCCATACTTTTAGTTTTTTTGACATCACGTTTACAATTATTTTACAGATACTTTCGGCGGAGACTTGAAAATATCCGGATTATGCGTTATCATATTGTTATTGAATAATTAACCGTTATAAATAGAAAAGAGTGATAAAATGAACGGACAGACTCCGACGGCGGCGGTATACAGCCCGCCCATTCTTGAATGCCGGGATCTAAGCAAATCGTATTCCGGCGCAAAACCTGCCCTAAGCCATATAGACTTGAAGATCTACGGGGGACGGATTATCGGACTGCTCGGACCGAACGGCAGCGGCAAAACGACTCTTATAAAACTCGCCGCAGGTTTGCTCACGCCTTCTTTCGGAAAAATTCTGATAAACGGAGAGCTCCCTGGCGTCGAAACCAAAAAACACGTCTCCTACCTTCCCGAGCGCACATATCTGAACAGTTGGATGCGCGTCGGTCAGATAATCGAATATTTCTGCGACTTCTACGACGATTTTAATCCGGACAAAGCTTACGAAATGCTTTCCCGACTCAAAATCAGTCCCGACGCAAAGCTGAAAACGCTTTCCAAAGGCACAAAAGAAAAGGTTCAGCTCATTCTTGTCATGAGCCGGGAAGCGGATTTGTATCTGCTCGACGAGCCTATCGGCGGAGTTGATCCCGCGGCGCGCGACTATATTCTTCAGACGATAATCTCAAACTACAATAAATCTGCGAGCGTCATTATATCGACGCATCTTATCGCGGACGTTGAAAACATTCTTGACGATATTATTTTTATTTCGCAGGGCGAGATCGTGCTTGCGGGCGACGCCGATTCAATCAGAAGCGAGCGCGGCAAGTCGATCGACGAGCTGTTCCGCGAAATGTATCGCTGCTGAAGGAGGTGAACCGAATATGTTCGGAAAATTATTCGGCTATGAATTCAGATACTCGGCACGCGTGGTTCCGTTTATTTATATCGGTCTTGTCGCATCCGCGGCGGTCTGCCGGCTTATGCTCGAGCTTATCGGACTCAGCAGGTATTTCATGATACCGTTCGTACTCACGCTGCTGTTTTACATTCTCGTATTCTGCGCCGCGCTTCTTGTGCCGTATGTTATGTCGGTAGTCCGCTTCTATAAAAACATGGTCGGAGACGAGGGCTATCTTACATTTACTTTGCCCGTTAAAACTTCGGTTCAGATCGCCGCAAAAATGATCTGCGCCGTTGTCTGGATGCTTATGAGCATTATTGTCGCAGTAGGATCGACGGCAATTATTTGGCTGAGCGAAGATTCTCTGAGTAATCTAAACTCCCTGATCTCGCAAATTGTTAAAGCTTATCAAAGCGAGGGCGTATATGCGCAGTTCGTTACTATGATAATCGAATACGCCGTTGTAATAATACTTAATCTTGCGGCGGGAATAGGAATGATCTATGCGGCAATGGCTCTCGGTCAGCTTGTCCGCGGACATAAAGTCCTTGGGGCGATCGGATTTTATTTTGCGCTCAGCATAGCCTCGTCCACTGTATCCGGAATTGTCGGCGCAGTAACAATGCTTGCATTCGGCACCGGAAACAGCGCCCTGATGAGCTTTTTCAGCTCCATGAATATAAATCTCGGCGTCATGATTCTTGTGTATATCCTGTTCGGAGCGGCCTATTTCATCCTGACCGAGCGCATCATGACAAAAAAGCTCAATCTTGACTGATATGGCGGATATAATCAAAGCTCACAACCTGAAGCTCCCGCACGGTTTCGGGACACGTACCGGCGGAGTCAGCACGGGATACACCGAATCTCTCAACACAGGATACGGTCTCGGGGACAGCGACTCAAACGTTGCCGAAAACCGCCGCAGATTTGCCATTGCCTGCGGCTTTGACCCGAGCCGTACCGTCTGGATGAAACAGATACACTCGGCAAAAGTCGTTTATACAGACAAAGTTCCGGATGAAGCGCCCGAATGCGACGGTCTGGTTACGGACATTCCCGGGCTTGCGCTCTGCGTAAAAACTGCAGACTGCGCTCCCGTTCTGCTTTTCGACGCAGAAGCTGGAGTTATCGGAGCCGTACATGCGGGATGGCGCGGCACAGTCGCGGGCGTGTGCGCGGAATGCATAAGGCTTATGGTTGAAACCGGCGCCGCAGCACGTAGGATTTCCGCGGCGATCGGCCCGTGTATAAGAAGCTGCTGCTACGAAATAGACGAACCGTTTGAGGAAGCGGTCCGCGCGGCAGTCGGATCCGAGCTATGCGGCAGATTTGTAAAAAACGGACGCGCAGATATTGCCGGGCTCAACGCAGAGCTTATGAGGCTCGCCGGAGTAAACGACATAGAAATCCTGCCGCACTGCACCTGCTGTGAGCCGGACCGTTTCTTTTCGCACCGTTTTTCAAAAGGGAAACGCGGCGTAATGGGCTCGGGTATTTGTCTTATGAAAACAAACTGAATAAAAAAGTCGCCGGACAAGACCGAAGAGTCTTAATCCGGCGATATTTTTTATATCTGTTCGCTCTTTTGTCCGCTCTTTTTTTCACGGATCACGGCGACGCACTGAGAAGCAATATAAAGCAGTATGCACGCCTCCGTCATGGTATAAACGGTAATAACCGACGCTCCGGGATTTTTTGCGAGAATATAAACAAGCTTGGGTATAACCGACGAGGACGAAACCACAATCGCCGCAAACGCCGCTCCGAGCAGTGCGCGCGGCTTCGGAACGCTTACGTTCATGCGAAGTTCAAACAGCAGGTACGCCATAGTAATCAGCAGAGAAAGCTGAGTCATCACGCGCAGAGGATCGTTAAGCAGGGACGAACGGTCAAAATATACGGTCATAAGGAAAGCCGCCGTCCAAATCACCGCGAAAAATCCGAACGCAGACGAAATCTTTCCGAACGGTTCGCGTCCGAGGGCAATCATAAAAAATCTCATCGCGGCAGGCACGGCAAATACCGCCGCAAGTATGACAACAATCTGCGCCGCCAAGCTCATGTTCCCCGTATATTGGGTCACCTCTCCGCCCGAACAGTAAATATAGCACAAAACCGGCAGGGCAATTACCGTAAATCCGCAGAGCATAGCCGCAAAAGAAGTAAACCGTCCGGTTTTGCCCGGCAATTTGATATTTGAACCGTCTTTTCGAATAACCGCCGCCGGCAGACACGCCGCCGCCAAGGCAGCCGCCAAAGTAATTACATTCAAAACTGCGGGAAGAACCGTTCCCGCTTCCCAAATCGTGCTTGCGCCGTCATAATACGCGAGCATAAGCCAGCTTCTCGCCGCAGCGAGCACAACCGCCGCCGCGCATACCGCAATAAAGCACGTCACTATTTTCTTGTCCGCATTACATGCTTCGTCTCCGCCAACGTCCGTTCTGATTTCATTTTCACCGTTCATAAAATCAAGCCTCTCTTTAAAGCGCGGCGGCGGCGTCGCGGGCTTCAACCGCGAGCCGGTCGCATCTCTCGTTATAAGGATGTCCCTCATGACCTTTTATCCATGCAAACGTCACGTCGTGAACCTCAAGCAATTCAAGCAGTCTGCCCCACAGATCCGCGTTGAGCGCAGGTTTTTTATCCGATTTGACCCAGTTGTGAAGCCTCCACGATCTTGCCCAACCGAGATTTATTCCGTCGACAAGGTATTTTGAATCGGATGTCAGAATAACCTTACACGGTTCCTTCAGCGCTTCAAGCCCGACTATCGCCGCCATAAGTTCCATGCGGTTATTTGTCGTTGATTTCTCGCCGCCCGACATTTCCTTTTCCAGCCCTCTGAACACCAGTATCGTTCCGTAACCGCCGGGTCCCGGATTTCCGCTGCATGCCCCGTCCGTGTATATTTCAACAAATTTCAACTGCAGTCTCCGTTTTAAATTTTCCTTTATTTTTTTAAAGGTCTGATTTCAATTATAATATATTCCGGTTCTTTTTTCAATACATAAAATTATTTTTTTTGACTGCCGCGTATTTATGCGACGATTAATTTAAGGCGCGTTCATTTCAGCCTGTTTTATATCGTCGTTATTGACTTTTTTCGGGTATTATGATATCATCTTCTGTAATAACGGCTGCAATAGACGGCGCCTGCCGGACCTGCCGCCTATATACGAATATACAGAAAGGCGCTTCCGTTTGAGCGGGAGCGGTGGTTGTTGTCATGAATTATCCCGTAATAGAGTATGATGTCATACTCCCGGAGAACTTCAGAAGGGAAGAGAAGCTTCCGCTCATAGCCTACCTTTGCGATGTACCGGACGGAAAAGTCCCGGCTGTATTTGAGCTCGGCTGCAGGGAAGCCGGAGTACGGGCAATAGTCGTTGCGGCAAAATGCCCAAAAGGGCTGCATTGGGAAAACATGCTTTATGAGATAGGCGATATGCTCGCAAAAGCTGCCTCGGACTATAACGCCGATCCCGACCGTATTTCGCTTACCGGAATGGGCGACGGAGCATACGGCGTTTGGTATTTTGCTTGTTTAAACAATAATATCATATCGGCAGCGGCTCCGGTCTGCGGAGGCGGCATGAGCTGGTACGCCGGAAGCATCGGAAAAACTCCCGTATGGGCGTTTCACGGCTCCGCAGACGACATTATCGATCGTATAAACTCGATGGAAATGGTCGATAAAGTCAATCTTTCCGGAGGAACGGCAAAAATCTCGATTTTCCCCGGCTTGGGACACGATATCATGAACGAAGCTTACACCGCGGAGCTTGTAAAGTGGCTTACGTCAAAAGTACGCGGCGTTTATGAAGACGAGGAGGATGCATAATGAGACCCGATATAAAACTTAATTATATACTGACAACGCCTACCGGTTTTGATCCGGCAAAGGAATCGCTTCCGATGATCGTTTTTCTTCACGGCGCCGGAGAACGCGGTAACAATATCGACTCGGTCAAAGCTCACGGAGTTCCGAAACACTTTTCGGCCGACCCGGACTACCGCGGACTGCGCGTTATAACGCTTTCTCCCCAGTGCCCGGACAACGTCGTCTGGACATGCCTTCCGCTCGAGGTTATGTCTCTTGTCAAAGAAAAGGCGGCGGAGCTTAATGCGGATCCGGCGCGTATATCACTTACCGGATTGAGCATGGGCGGCTTCGGAACCTGGGAGCTCGGCTCTCTTTATCCGGACTTTTTCTGTGCGCTCGGACCGGTGTGCGGAAGCGGCTCGCCTCTGAACGCGCATAAACTCGTGAAGCTTCCCATATGGGCTTTCCACGGCGACCTTGACGACTGTGTTCCCTGCTGGCGTTCGTCGGAAATGGTTAATGCGGTAAACAAGCTCGGAGGAAACGCTCAGCTGACAATCTGTGAAGGCGTTTGGCACAACTCCTGGGAAAACGCATACGACAAAGACGATCTGATTCCGTGGCTTGCCGCGCAAAGCCGGTAAACGAATATGAAAGCCGGCCCGAACGAATCTTCAAATGAAAACGTCCTCGGCAAACGCCGGGGCTTTTCGGATTTTTTCACCGGATTTATTCTTATATTCACGCTGACAGCCGCGCGCTTTACCGCCTACGGATTCACATACTTCAAACAGCTCGACGACTACATACAGTATGGAATATATCCAACCTTTACGTTTTCCGAAGCGCAACAAAAATTCGGCCTTCTCGCCGCGCGTCCGCTTTCAAATTCCGCCGACATTGTTTTCTGGGGAAAATTCTGGGGCTGCCTTGCCGCGGCTCTCCTGATTATTGCCGCGCTTTTCTCGCTTGCCGCAGTTATTCTGAAAACCGTTTTTTCCCGTTTTTTCGGAACCGGTCCGCTTTTCGCCGTTATACTCGCGCTGATCCCTCTTAATTTCGAAGGAACTTACTGGCTCTCGGCTTCAACCCGTATTGTCTGCGGAATGTTTTGGGCGGCGCTCTCGGCATGGCTGCTTCTCCGCTTTGCGGAAACCGAAAAAATAAGGTTTGCGCTGCTTTTTCCCGCGGCTCAGCTCGCGGCGATGTTTTCATACGAGCAGGCGTTTCTGTTTTCGGCGGCGCTGAACGCCATTGTCGCCTTTTTATGCATAAAAAAATGCCGTAAAGCGCTGCTGTCGCTCCCCGCAACGCTGCTCAGCGGCTTGCTTTACTTTATCTTCATTAAAATTTTTTCCGGCGGGCCGCTCTATTCCGGCGCATACGCAATGCCGGATTTTTTCTCCGCGGATTATTATGAAAAGCTGCTTCCGAAAACCGCAGAAATCATCTCCGAAACATTCAGCCTCGGCATTTACGGCACAGTTGTGCGCGGCGCCGCGCGGGGAATTCGATTTATTGTTTCTGACAGGCTTTGGATTTTCGCGTCGGTTTCCGTGGTTCTGTGTGCAGTATATTTTATAGTAAATATGCGTAGGAAAAACGAAACCGGCATCAGGAAAACAAAAACCCTCTTTGCGACAGCCGGTGCGTTCTTCGCCGCAGCCTGGCTCTGCGCTGCTCCGCTCGACGTATTTTTTATAATGGCAGAGCCTTATTTTTCAATGCGGAACACGGTTATGTGTCTTCCCGGAATTGCGCTTGCCGCCGATTCTGCCCTGCGCGCAGTCTTCAGAAAACCTCTTGTTCCCGCCGCCGTTTCGGCAGCGGCGGCACTTGTATTCTCAGCGGCGTCGGTGTCCGAGCTGCATGATTACAGAGAAACCGCCGCAAACGACAGCCATGTTATAAACGCGGTGATCTCCGACATCGGCGAGGACTCTCTATACGGTAAAATAGGAATTCTCAACGTCGAAATGTCTTATCTGACAGATTCAAACTGCCTGATAAACGAACACATAACCGGCGTCACATCGTCATACTGGGCGCTGACCGGCGCAGTTAACGCCACTCTCGGCGCAAGACTGACCGGGAAAGTCACCATCGTTCCCCTGCCGTCAAAAACGCCGATGTGTTACCGCTGGAATTACGATATGAACCGCATAGACGGCTTTGACCGAGTCTATTTTTATATTCCCGATGAAAGCCGAATTATCCCTGTCGTTGCAAAAGAGGCGGATGGAGGCTTCATTTTCGCCGACGAAAACGGAAAAACCGTCGCAAAGGCTTTTCCGGACGGCGATGTCTGGCTGTTAAAAGCCGGATGAATTATTCTCTGAATCAGTCAAGGAAAGGATTTTAAATTCGTTTTATGAAAGCATTGTTCGGTCCCGGCGGAAACTCCGAGAGTTTTTATGCAGAAGGAAAAAAGCACACGTTTCAGGCGCCGGCCTGGCTCAGGGAAAAAGGGCTGGGCGCGTATGAATACCAGGCGGGCAACGGTATCACCGGCAGCGCGGATACGTTCCGTAAAATCGGCGAAGAGGCAAAACTCAACGGTATAGCGCTTTCTTTTCACGCGCCGTATTTTATCTCTCTTTCGGGCGCTGTAACCGAAACCCGGCTTAAAAGCATCGGCTATATAAAAAAATCGCTTGAAGCGGCGGATCTTATGGAAGCGGGAATTATTGTCGTGCACGCCGGATCCGCGGGCAAACTTGAACGCGGCGAGGCTATGGAACTTGCCAAAGACACGCTATACAAAGCGCTCGAAGAAACAGACGGAGCCTCTGCCTACATAGGCGTTGAAACTATGGGAAAGCAGAATCAGCTCGGAACGCTTGAAGAAGTCGTTGAGCTCTGCAAGCTTGATAAAAGGCTCAGACCCGTCGTTGATTTCGGTCATCTCAACGCGCGAAATCTGGGCGGACTCTATACCTGTCCCGACGATTACAGAGCCGTGTTCGACTATGTCGGATGCAGGCTCGGAGCGGAATATGCAAACTCGCTTCACTGCCATTTTTCAAAAATCGAATACACAAAAGGCGGAGAAAAAAAGCATCTGACCTTTTTGGACAACATTTTCGGACCGGATTTCGAACCGCTTTGCGAAGCTATAGCCAAAGACGGACTTGCTCCGAGAATCATATGCGAATCGTCGGGCACAATGGCCGAGGACGCGCTTGCAATGCAGACGGCTTATGAATATTATGCGGGAGCTTGACGAAAAAATGATGGCTCTCGCGTTAGACGAGGCGAAAAAAGCGTTTCTGTGCGACGAAACTCCGATTGGCGCGATTATCTCGCGAAACGGAGAGGTCGTTGCCGCCGCTCATAACCGGCGGGAAACCGACAAAAACGCGCTTGCGCACGCCGAAATTATCTGTATAAACGAGGCCTGCCGCAAACTCGGCGGCTGGCGGCTTCCCGGATGTACGCTTTACGTTACGCTCGAGCCTTGCCCCATGTGCGCCGGAGCGATAATTAACGCGCGCATTGAACGCGTTGTATACGCGCTCAAAGATTTTAAATCCGGATCTCTCGGCAGCATCGTAAATCTTGCCGCCTACCCCTACAACCATAGGCCAAAAGTCGAATCCGGAGTATTTTCGGAAGAATCCCGCGAATTGCTCAGATCTTTTTTTCGTAAAAAACGAAGCTGATTATTGCAATCTTTTCAATAATATTGTATAATTTATTTACCGCATAATTTGAAAAATTAATATCCCCAAATTACGGCTGAATACAAAACAAACTTCCATGAAAGGATATAAACAAATGATTAAACTCGGTGTTAACAGCGTGCTTTTCAAAACAGTCGATTTTCCGACCGCCGCTGTGCAGATTGCAAGATGCGGCTACGACGGCATTGAGATTTCTGCGATCGAAGGAATGTGCGAGCATCTTGACGTTTACCACTGGCGTGAGCAAAAGGAGACTCTGCTCAGCGCGGTCAAAGACAACGGTCTAAGTTTTCTTTCAACCGAAATGGCCACGCACAACCGCGACAGACTGCTCCACGGTTTTGAAGCCTGCGCGGAGCTCGGAATTCCGGTAGTAAACATCGGTCCCGGAGGAGCAATGAACGATGAAGAATCGTTTAAGCAGATTTCCGAAGAAATTCAGCAGATATCCGAAGACGCCGAAAAATTCGGCATCACGCTCTGCGTGAAGGCTCATGTCGGCGGCGCTGTCTGGAACACGCCTACAACGCTCAGACTTATGGAAACAGTAACTTCGCCTGCTTTCGGAGTAGATATGGATCCCAGCCACATCCACCGTTCCGGTGAAAATCCCGTTGAAGCCATACGTGAAGTTCTGCCCAAAATGAAGCATATTCATATCCGCGACTGCACCGGAGCGGGACCGGCTCCCGGAACTCCATTGCTTCAGATATGCGGAACAGGTGAAATTGACCTTTTCGGTTACTTCCGTGAAATGATCAATGCAGGTTACGACGGTCCGGTTTCCCTTGAAGTCATCGGCTCCATCGAAGATATAACCGAAGCAACGCTCATCGCCGCCGAATCCTATGGCTATATGAACGCAATTCTTCGTAGCCTAGGCGCAAGGAAATAATTGAAAAGTTTATAAAGGAGCAAAAAAATGAATAAGAAACCGAATATTCTCTTTTTTGGAATAGACAGCCTTCGTTCTGACCATATGAGCCTCTACGGATACAACAGACTGACAACCCCCAATATAGACAAATACCTTGAGGACAACTCCGTTGTTTTTGACAATATGTTCTCGCCGTCGATTCCCACTACGCCGGGATACGCTTCGATGCTTACCGGTATGGACTGCTTCGGAACAGACTGCGTCGCGCTCCGCCACGATGGTCCGCTTACTTCGGAGGTAAAAACACTTCCCGAGGTTCTCGGTGAAAACGGCTACGAGACCACCATGATAGGTTTCAGAGGCAATGCCGCGTCCAGAGGATTTCAGAATTACATTGAATACGCAAACTGGAACCCCACAAAGGCAAAATTCTGCAACGAAGTGACGATTCCCGAACTTGACCGTCTTGCAAAAGGCGACAAACCCTTCTTCCTCATGATCCGTCACATGGACCCGCATTCTCCGTATTACGCTCCGAAACCTTACGACCGCCTTTTCTACAACGGAAACGAATTTGACCCCAATAACAAATCGCTTAAGCCCGTTTATGAATTCAAACCCTTCCGCGACTATTTCCTGACCTGGTTCCCGGAGGGCTGCACCGACGCCGAATACATTATCGCACAGTACGACGGCTCCGTTGCATATATGGACGCATGCATCAATCAGATTCTGCTCCGTCTTAAGTATCTCGGAATCGAAGACGATACAATCGTTGTCTTTACATCCGACCACGGCGAAACGCTTTATGATCACGACTGCTATTTCGATCATCACAGCACCTACGACAATGTCCTTAATGTTCCGCTTGCAATAAAATGGAGCGGCCTCGAATACACGGGACGCGTACAGGACTATACGCAGGTCAAGGACATAATGCCGACTCTGCTTTCGCTTATCGGAATCGACTCCGGCATAGACTTCAACGGACGCGATATGACTCCTGCAATGCGCGGTGAATACGTTCCCGCAGAGTCAGAGTTCTATATAACCGAGGCAACCTGGATGCGTAAGCACGGCTGGCGTACGCCTGAATGGAAGCTTATCGTCGCTCTTGAGCCGGACTTCCATTACAAGCCCGAAATTGAGCTCTACAATCTTATCGACGATCCCGGAGAAAATAAAAACGTCGCCGACGAGAATCCCGACGTTGTTGAATTCCTCAAGGCGCGTATGGAAGCACATATTGCAAAACGCGAGGCTGAAACGGGCCGAAAGAACCCCATGTACACAAATCTGAACTGGAACCATTTCGGAAGACCGTTTGAATCCTCCGACGAGGCTTACAACTCTCTGCACATCGGCGATCCCGAAGCTGCAAAACGGCTTCAGGCAAAGCTCTCCGAGCAGGGCGTCGACCTGAAATAAGTTATTACAACAATATCATCCGATTTTTTAATTCAAAGGAGTTACATCAAGATGAACAGTCCGATTAAAGTTGCAATTGTCGGTATGGGCGGCATCGGTCATACACATGCAAGATGCTACAAAAACGATTCTCTTGCCGAACTTGTTGCGGTTTGCGATTTAATTAAGGAAAAGGCAGACAGCGCTGCGGAAGAATTCGGCTGCAAAGCGTTTTACAGCCTTAAGGAAATGCTTTCCGCCATGCCGGAAATCGACGTTGTAGACGTAACAACCTCCGGTTACGAAAACGGTTCGCTCCATTTTGAACCTGCTATGCAGGCGCTCGACGCAGGCAAGAACGTTCTTGTTGAAAAACCGATCTGTGCCGACATCAGAGACGCGCGCGAGCTTGTAAAATTTGCCGCCGATAAGGACCTTTATCTCGGCTGCAACCTCAACCACTATTTTTCGGAGCCCGCCTTCAAGGCAGACCAGATTATCAAGGACGGCGGCGTCGGAGAACAGATCTACTGTATGCATAAAGTCGGCTTCAACGGCTGCGCAGCAAACTACGGCGGAGCGCCGGACCCCAGATCAAGATGGCAGAAGCCCTACTCGCACGCAAAAGCGTTCCTGACTCATCCCTTCTCGGTAATGCGTCACTTCTGCGGCGACGTTACACACATACAGGCGTTTATGGACAAGCCCGGTTTCCGCCGTTCCTCGGGAGACCTTATGCTTTCCATTCAGTCAATTCATATGAAGTTTGAAAACGGCTGCGTCGGATACCTGCTCAGTCAGCGCGGAGACGCTATGTTCGGTCTCGGCGGCTGGTGGTCGTTTGAGCTTGCCGGCGCAAACGGCACATTTGTCATCGAAAACTGCGTCGAAAAGCTTACCTATTACAAAAACGGCGCGGAGCCTGAGGTCACAAACACCGGCGTTAAAGAATTCGGCGCAACTTTCCCGCTCCGTATACACGCATTCCTCGAAGACCTCACAAATAATGTTCCGAAGGAATATCTGCGTTCTTCCGGACGTGATGCGCTTGCAACTCTCGAATACATCTTCGCGGCTATCGATTCCTTTGAAAGCGGCGGAGAAATCGTCCGTCCGCACGCTCTGCCTCCGTTCCACGGCAGCGTAGGATACGTTTATTAATTCGTCGGTTTTACATCGGTTTTGCGGTTCATTCGTTTTTTCGGAATGTGTAATCTTCCGCGGTAATTTAAAACAGAATGAACTCAGACGGTAAAAAAGACGGTCGGGCAAAGTGCGGTAATTAAAAAACACAAATAAAAAGACGGTTCGGCTTTACGGCTGCGCCGTCTTTTGCCTTTTTTTGCTGTATTGCGGACTTTTTCGGTGCTGTGAAACGGAAAGAGCCCCGCGCGGGATTACAACTGCGGACGGGCATAAACCGATGAAATATGGGCTTTCATGAGGATTGACAGACTCGTTCTAAAAGGTTATAATTAAAAACAGTAAATTCGCGGCAACCGAACGCGTTCCTGCCTGTGCGGCAGAGACCTGAATAAGTAAGATTTCCGGTACACGGCATGACTCATCTGATTTTCTCTGTTTCTGTTACAAAAAAAAGCGCCGCTGCGCGCGCTGAAAAAGGCGCAGTAAATCAGCCTCCCCTTTTTGGGCGAAAGGAGAACAAAATGAATCAAAAGCAGTACACAAGA
>JAQXSY010000134.1 GCA_029219205.1 Bacillota bacterium
AATCCGGATATAAAGGTTGTTTCAAAGGCCTGTCCGTTGTTTGTGCCCATGGTAGAATGCGGATATATTGACAAAACCGATGAAATAACCCGCGCGGTATGCAGAAGATACCTCCCCGAAATAGCCGAAAGCCGCGCGGACACGCTGATTCTCGGATGTACCCATTATCCTATCATAGAAGAAGCTATATCCGCCGAGCTGCCGGGAGTTACGCTTATAAACACCGGAGCAGAAGCAGCCCGAAAAGCGGCCGAGCTTTTGGGCGCCTCTCCGGAATCAGCGGGAAGCACACGGTACTACGTAAGCGACGACGTAAGCATGTTTAACGCAACTGCGTCTGTATTTCTCGGAACCGGCATCGACGGAAAGGTTGAAAGAGTAAGCGTCGGATAAAAACATAAAAAAGCGGAACCGCAGTAAGTTAACGGCGGTTCCTTTTTGTACCGTTTTCCGTGCGCCGAGCCCGTATATCCGTGTGACGTGTATGACGCGGTGTAACCGTATGTCAGCACTCAGCCGCATCTTTTTTGTTTATAAAGCGCCGCTCCTTTTCCTTTCAATCCGGAAATCAATAAGCCGTAAATACTCTAATTCATCTATAAAACAAAAAACCGGTAAAGTCCGCATTGGCGAGGACTTTACCGGTAAGAGTCAAATTAAATCCATATCCCGGACAGTGCCGATATAACCGATACAGAATTCGTCCTCTCCGAGGATTGCATCGGAAGCGGCGGCTGAGAGGCGCAAAAGCGGATTTACCGGGTCGCAAATTACAGCACTGAGACCGGCGTACGCCGCCATACAGAAAAACGCCGCGTTCATATTCGCCCGCTTCGGAAGTCCGAAAGACACATTCGACAGACCGGCAATTATATTTACAGAAGGAAGATTTTCTTTTATCAGACGTATCGTTTCAAGCGTAACCTTCGGCGCCTCCGGCTCGGCCGCCGCAGTCTGTACGATTGCGTCAACATAAATATTCGACGGCTTCAGCCCCGACTCAATCAGCTTGCCCACTCCGAATTCAGCATTTTTAAGACGCTCTTCTGCGCTTTGAGGAATCTCGCCGTTTTTCATAGGCATAAGCACAACTCCTGCGCCGTTTTCTGCAGCAAATCCGGCAAGACTGCCGCCGCAGCCGTCGCAGTTAATTGAGTTGATTATGACTTTTCTTCTTCCGCCGACATATCCCAACGCGGCTTCAAGCACATCCGGATCGGGAGAATCAAGCATAATTTTGCATTCCGTAAGTCCGATAACAAGCTCTATAAACTCCTTTTGCTTTTCAAGCTCCTGTTCTTTGAGAAGGGCTGTGTTTATGTCTATGTATTCGGCGCCGCATTCCGCCTGCCGCAGAATAAGCTCCTTGAGTCTCGTTCCGTCGGGATCTCGCATTGCCTCGAGCGTTGACGGTATGGAGCTGTTCAGTTTTTCACCTATTATTATCATTTCCCGAAATCCTTTCACGAATATATTTTACAAGCGCGCCCGAAAGCTCCGCTTTACCCAACGGAGTCATAATATAGAATCCTCCGCCTCCGGCAAAAACTGAATCTATCAGCGTCTTCGCATAACCGAGACTTACTTCGGCAGTCTCCTCCGGGCTGCAGTTTTTGAGTTTATCAAGCACATCGTCCGGAATGGATATGCCGGACACCTCGTTGTTCAAAAATAGAGCGTTTTTATAACCGGCAACCGGCATTATTCCCGCGGCGACCGGTACGCTCAGCTCTGCTGCCGCACGGAGATAGTTTTTCGCGCTTTCAGGTGAAAAAACGGGCTGCGAAAAGAATGCGGTGGCTCCGCATTTGATCTTTTTCTCGGCGCGCAAAAGCTCAGCGTCAAAATTCCCGGCATTAATGTTGAGTGCGGCAATTACGCTGTAAGGCGTTTCACTGAAAATATCCTCGTTAAGCGAAGCTATATAGCGGATCAGATCGTACGAATTAAATCCGAACACATTTTTTATACCGCCCCTGTCGCATTTTCTGAGCGGATCTCCGGTCACTGCGACAACATAGCGTATACCGTCAACATTTCCGGAAATCAGATCTCCCTTAATCGCAATCTGATTACGGTCACGGCAGCCGAGATGCGGTATAACCGGCATACCCGTGGTACGCTGCACAAGAGAGGCTGTCATAAAGCTGTTCGCTTTTGCCTTTGCAAGAGGGGAGTCCGGTATGGTAATGTAGTCAGCGCCGCAGTCTCTGATATATGCGGCGGAATCAAGCAGCCGCTCGGTCTTTGTGTCTGTAAGCGCGCCAAGCTCAACCGCTATTGCCGGTTTTTCGGCTCCGAACCAACGTCTTGGAACCGGAGCCACGCCATGTCTGACAGGGAACCCCGAAACATTACTGCTTTTCTGTTCCTTTTCCGGCGGAAGAGACTTAATTCGTTCAACAAGCTTTCGTATGTGTTCCGGCGTCGTACCGCAGCAGCCTCCCACGATCCTCGCGCCGAGCATATACATATCCGCGACTTTATCCGCAAAATAAACCGGATTGTCAACATAAACGGTTCTTCCTGAAACAACAGACGGATAACCCGCATTCGGCATCACGCTCAGCGGATATTTTGAAGTATCGATGCGGGACACAAGCGTACGCATATGCGCCGGTCCGCAGACGCAGTTCAGTCCGACAAAGTCGGCGCCGGCGCAAAGCGCCCGGTCAAAAAGCGAAGTGCATAAGGATCCGCCCGAAGTATATCCGTCCTGCGTGACCGCAAACGACGCAATTATCACCGCACCGGCAATATTTTTTCTGATATATTCAAACGCTTTTATATGGTGTTCTGTGTCGTTTAATGTTTCAAAAAGAAAATTTTTGGCGCCGAGCGCGGCAAAGCGTTTTACCGCAGAAACGTATTCTTCGTCCGGATTTTCAGTCGGACACGGACCGATATCGGCAAACACCTCCGCCGAATCTCCCGCAGCCTCGGATGCAATTTCCCACGCCGCTTTTGTGCATTTATCGACCGTATCAGAGTCAAACTGAAAGGTATTCAGTCCGAAAGTATCCGTTTTCAACGCCGTTGCGCCGGCTTCAACGTACTCACGTGCGATTTTCTGCACAGTTTCGCGGTCGTTTATAACCGCCAGCTCCGGTTCGCCGTTACGTTCCGGACGCAAGCTTGCATAATATGTTCCGAATGCGCCGTCAAATATAATTGGATTGTTTTTCATAATTTATCACAGCAGAAAAGATTGACCGCCTCGGGAAGTATCTCCCATTCTGCCTGCTCCATAACTCGTTTCTGAAGCGTTTCGGGCGTGTCTCCTTCTTCAACGGCAACCGCTTTTTGAAGGATAATGCGCCCGCCGTCGGCAACCTCGTTTACAAAATGTACCGTCGCTCCCGTAATTTTTACTCCGCGCTCAAGCGCCGCCTTGTGAGGGCGCAGACCATACATTCCCTCTCCGCAGAAGCTCGGAATAAGTGCGGGATGAACGTTCATAATGCGGTTTTCATATTTTTTGACAAATGAAGAATCCAATATGTACATAAATCCGGCGAGAACGATCAGGTCAGTGTTGTATTCCGAAAGCGCGTTTACGATGGCTTCGGTAAACGACGCTCTGCAATCATAATCCGAGCGCGGAACAACAAGTACGGGAATATTGTTTTTGCGGGCCCGTGTAAGAGCGTACGCGTCCGGATTACTGGATAAGACAAGCGATATCCGTCCGTTTTTAATGCGTCCGTCATTTACCGCATCAATAAGTGCCTGAAGATTTGTTCCTCCACCGGATACGAGCACGGCTATATTTTTTTCTTTTATCACAGCGTCTCCTTAAGCAAATCGGCAAGCTTTTCGTCCTTCTTTTTTACGTCGGACGCCATCTTCTTCTTGTATGCGGCAAATTTCGACATCAAACCGGCGTCCGACAGCGCAAGAATCTGCACTGCAAGCAAAGCGGCGTTCGCAGCACCGTCAACGGCTACCGTCGCAACCGGGATACCCGACGGCATCTGTACCGTCGAAAGCAGGGAATCAAGTCCGTCAAGAGTCGAAGACTTCATCGGTATACCGATAACCGGAAGACAAGTATGCGAGGCGAGCACTCCCGCAAGATGAGCCGCCTTTCCGGCAGCGGCAATTATAACGCCGAATCCGTTGTCTGAAGCATTCTTTGCAAAATCCGCCGCCTCGTCCGGAGTACGGTGCGCAGACATAATATGCGCCTCATATTCCACCCCGAAATCATTAAGCACCTTAACGGCGCCGGATACAACGGGAAAATCACTGTCGCTTCCCATTATTACTGCAACCTTTAACATTTTTTTCATCCTTATATATATAAATTATTTTAATTAAACTTCTGCACACGCACACAAGTGCAAAAAACATCACCGCCTGACACCACGCGCTCGCTCCCGCCAAAGTGCCGATCAGAGCCGCAAGCGCAGGCAGCGTCAGAATGTACGTTTTGCGCACAAAAGACAGCGCCGAGATCAATACCCAAACGCATCCCGTAAAAGCCGCAAAAGACAAAACTTCACATTCCTTTTTTCTTAATATCGGTAATTCACCGTATCATTTATTTTGATCTCTCCGGTCCCGACATATTCAAGAACTATAAAGCTTTGCGGCAGAGACATATCGCTTCCGACATCGGAGCGGAACGTGCCGTTGTTTTTGTGAATCATGTAGCCGACCTTGTACTCGTATCGCTTTATTTTTGTCTCTCCTTCTTCTTCAATGTCCCGAACGCTTATCAGCTCAATGGTTATGTTATATACCTGCTGCATTGTAAAGCGGTCTTTTTTGCCGTATTTTTTTAAATAATCGTCGGTAAAAAACGAATTATACGCATCACAATCGCCGGCGATTATCGAATCGAACAGATCGGCGAACATGATAAGCTGTCTGCCCTCCGCCTCTATCTCGCTGCGCTCGGTCAGAACAGATGATATTGCCCCGTCCGTATACCGGATATACCTGTCAAGAGAGAGATATTCGGGATCCTGCATAATGTCTGCTTTATAGTCTGCGGCTTCAAACCTGTAACTGTTGTTAACCGTGTTTTTTCCGCCGGAAAAAGAGTCCGGAAGAATATTTATAACAATCTGCAGCAGCAGCAACAGTACAAACGCCGCGCCGAGGGACACTGCCACAATCACAGCCGCCTTTTTGTTTGAATTCCGGTTGTTTTCCATTCCCGGTCTCCCTTCTTTGCTCTGTAAAGCGATTTGTTACATATATATAAGTATAACATAGCAAGTCGTTTTTGTAAAGACAGATGCGCGCCGTTCACTTTAAATTTTCAGATTATACATTGAAAAACAGGTAATAATTTGATATAATGCATAATAATATATGAATATCATTTTATAAAGGATCTTGATACAATGGCAAAATTTATTTGGTGTGAAAAAGGACAAAAAACAAAGACAACAATATTCGACCAAAGAGAATGTCCGTTTTCCCTCTGCGAATTCAAGAAGACCTATGATTTCAAAAAAGACGTACGGAGCGCGGTTATTCATGTTTTCGGAGATGTTAAATACCGTCTTTACGTAAACGGCAAATTTATTGGAGACGGTCCGGTTGCAGCCGGAGGAGATTACGCAAACATAGATCCGATGCCCAAACAATACTACAACACAATCAAAATCGGTGCCGGCAGGCTGCGCGGAAGCAGCCTTGAATTTGAAGCAAAGGTTTTCATGCCTCCGGCCGTAATGACAGATTACTCAACCGGAACTCCGTGTTTCTGGCTGAGCGCCGAAATCGAGCTTGATGACGGAGAGAAAACGTCAGTCGGAACCGACGAAAGCTGGGAATGCAGGATAAATCCTGCGTATAAGACCGCTGTCGAAACCGATTACACAATCGAGCCCGAGCCGTGGAAAGCCGCCGTCACGGCAGAAGGCAGCTGGAATCTCGTAAAGAGCCCGCTTCCCGAGCTGACTTACGAATTAATTCGTCCGACAGGTCAGAAAACTCTCGACATTCCTCCGCACTCAAAGGAAGCGCTTTTGGTTAGTTTTCCTATGATATACGCCGGATATGTTGTGTTCGACATTTCCTGCTCGGGAGAGTGCTTTGTTAATATTGGACTCAGCGAAACCGGCAGCGTTCACGGCAATGAATATGTAACAACATCAAAGCCGGTATCGTACCGCGGACTTCGTATGCAGAGCGCCGGCGAGTACTGGCTCTCAGTCGAAAACCGTTCGGACAAAGCGGCTCATATAAAAGGGATCGGTTTTGTTTCCTGTCACTATCCGGTCAAACCGGCCGACAAATGCGGCGATTTTTCCTGCTCCGACAGCCTGCTCAACGATATTTATAATCTCTGCCGCCACACTCTCAAAATATGCCGCCAAACGCTGCATCTCGACAGTCCTCTGCACCAGGAAACCCTCGGCTGCACGGGAGATTATGCGATTGAATCACTTATGAACTATATGACGTTCGGCGATCCGCGTCTGACCAGGCTTGACATCGTACGCACCGCCGACCTGCTCCGTATGCACGACGGAATGATGTTCCATACGTCATACAGCCTGATATGGGTCATGATGATGCGCGACTACTATCTCTACACCGGCGACAAATCCATTATTACCGAATGCGCCGATGCAGTACGCATTCTGCTTTCAAGGTTTGCGCGTTACGGGAAACTGCTCTGCAGCGCTCCGAACTACATGTTTATAGACTGGATAGGAGTGGACGGCTTCACGATGCATCATCCGCCGCGTGTACTTGGTCAGACGGCGCTCTGCGCGTTTCTTCACGGAGCGCTCAACGCCGCGGCATACCTGTTTAATGAAGCCGGCATCGGAGGAAGCGAATATACCGAAGCTGCAAAGCTCCTCAAAGCCGATTTTGAGGAATTTTGGGATGAATCCGCCGGACTGTACTGTGACGGACATACCGGAAAAACAGAGACAAACACCTGGCTGCCCGAAAACGCCGGACGCATATATCATTCACGCCAGTCGAACACGCTTGCGGTCCTCTACGGTCTTTGCGAAGGAGAGCGCGCGGTCACGCTTATGCGCCGCGTCGCCGAAAACGACCTGCCCGACGGCATCGGAATTCAGCCGTACTTTATGCACTATGTTTTTGAAGCCCTTCACAAAGTCGGGCTGTTCAAGACGTACGGACTCGAGCTTATGAAGCTGTGGAGCGACATGCTTGACCGTTCTCGCAAAGGACTTGCCGAAGGATTTTCAAGCTTCGGCGGCGATTACAGCCACGCATGGGGCGGAACGCCTGCATATCAGCTTCCCTGCCGTCTTTCCGGACTTGAAATACTTGAGCCGGGTATGAGAAAGATTGCTCTTTCCCCGGATCTCTGCGGACTTGAAAGCATGGATATCCGTATTCCGACTCCGCACGGACTTATATCCGTGCGCGCGCGCAAAGGACTTCCCCCTGCCGTAACGCTTCCTCATGGGATCACGCTTGAAGATATATAAGCGGACGCAGACGCTCACCGCTTTAAAAACAGAATAAAAAAACAGCGGCGCAGGCTCCAAACGAGCCGCGCCGTTGTTTTTATTTTAAATAATTTCAGATGATTGTTATCAGCCGTTTTCCTTCAGCCATGCGCCGAACTCTTTAAGCCGCTCGTATGCGGGAGGAGGAAGCTCGCCGTCCTTGTTCGGACCGAAGTTGATAAGCAGGTTGCCGTGCATCTGCTTGACAACGGTGTTATACCAGCCAATGATCGTCTCAGTGGGCTTATAGTACTCGTCGGAAATATAACCCCAGCAGCTGCACCATTCGTGACAGCATTCCCACCAATGACCTTCAAGCTTTTCGTGGTAATAGTTTTCATCCGGGATCTGGCATTCGGTTGAACGGAAGTCAGTCATACCTCCGCGTCCGATAACTATGCCCGGCTGATACTGATAAATTTCCTCGCGGGACATAAAGTCGAGACCTTCGCCGTCAAACCAAATCACATCAATCTTTCCGTAGCGCGTAAACAGCTCATACAGCTGACCGCGAACGATTGCCCGCTGATAGTCTCTAATATATGAAGGCACAGGCTGTCCGACAAGTCCGCCGCTGTGCCAGCCTCCGAAGGAAAGATATTCGCGTTCGGTGTAAAAATCCGGCGGCGAGTAATAAAAACCGACTTTTATTCCATATTTGCGGCACGCGTTAACATATTCTCCGACAAGATCGCGTCCGTCCATGTAGTTATTTGTATTAAAGCTTCCGTAATTCGAAGGCCAAAGAGCAAAACTGTCATGATGACGCGTCGTCAGAACCGCATACTTGAATCCGGCCTCCTTAATCGCCTTAATCCATTTTTCGGGATCGTACTTCTTCGGATTAAAGCTCTTGGCATAGCCGAAATACTCTTCCGGAGTAACTTTTTTAGGACAATATTCAAAATCCTTGAACATTCCCCACGAAATATCAACGTCTTCACCGATCGTGCTTATACCCCAGTGAAAGAACGCTCCGAGCTTTGCTTCAGGAAACCATTGCGCGTCGGGGTGAGTTGTATGACCTTCAGCCAGGTGAATATCATCCGGCTTTAGTGTCTCTGTCTTTGTATTTTCCGCCATTTAGATTTTCCTCCTACAAGGTTTTAGAATCGCCGCGTCCTGTGCCGCATACGAATTGTTAAATGAGATTATATCATTATTTTTTTCATATTGCAACAGTATTTTCAATTATTTCAATCAAATCTCGTTTCAATCAATTTCGGAGCGCATTCGGGAGAATATCTCCACACGCTTATATGATTTCCGGGATCGGGAAGCTCGGGAAGCGGTCTGCTCAGCGCAGTTTCCCCTCTGAAAGTATCAATCAGAACCAATTTAACCTTCATTCGCTCCGGTATGATGCTTTTTATGTAAACCGCGGCAGTCTGACCCGGCTCAATACCGTCGCGATACTCCGCAAGACCCGCCAGATTCGGCGCAAGCTCAACAAAAATACCGTAGCTTTCAACGCTTCTGACAATTCCGGCAACCGTCTGTCCGGCTCTGAAAGCCGCTGCGTTTTCCTCCCATGTACCCAGCAGCTCCTTCCGGGTTACATATATACGCCCCGGCGCTTCTCCGTCGCGTCCTATGCTTTTTACGACGACCTTTATTCTGTCGCCCGGCTTGAACCGGTCGGACGAATGCGATATTCTCGAAACCGAAATACAGTCTATGCTGAGCAGCGACACAACTCCGCAGCCTATGTCAACAAACGCGCCGAACGGTTCAAGATGAGTTACCTTTGCCTCAATAACGTCTCCCGGACGAAGCTTTGAAAGGTATTTTTCGCGGCATTCAATCTGAGCGTCGCGCCGTGAAAGCAGGGCAACCGTTTTCTTTCCCCTCTGCGTAAACTTTTTGATCTTGAAGCAAACTGCCTTTCCGACTCTTGTAATTGCGGCAATGTCGCGCACTTCACGGTCTCCTTCAGTAAGCATAAGCTCGCTGCGTTCAATAATCCCGTCAATTTCACCGAGCGGCACTGTCAGATTCATGTTAGCGTCGCACTTAACCGCAGTTGCCTCGACAACAGCGCCATCTTCTGCGGCTCTTACAAGTCCCGCCATGTCCGAAAGATACGCCGCATTCGCAGCCGTGCCCGTCAGATAGCCCTCGGGCAGATATTGGATACCGTTCATAAATTAAACCTCCCGTATACTATACAGCTTTTTGTGCTATATTGTATTTACGGGAGGCTCTGAATATTACCGCCTGCACAGCGGAATTTTATTTTTCAATTGTAAAGTGAACAGGTATGCCGTTTCTGTAAAGCGGCGCAGTCTCGCCCTCGATAAGCGGAGCAATATATTCAAGGCAGGCCTTTGTAACATTGTTGCCGCGCTCGTTAATGAATTCGTCCGGAACCCGGCGCACTTTGTTTGCTATTTTGGCGATATCCTCATACGACGGTTCGACTTTATAATCGGCGCCCGGCAGACGCTTGAATGTCATCATCTTGCCGGACACGCCGGACACAGCGGCTTCAACTGCCGCTTTGCCTACGCAAACCGACTCGGTTATGTCGCATTTCGATGCGATATGCGAAGCGCAGCGCTGAAGTATATTCAGTTCAACGGAACGAACCTTGCAGCCGAGCCTTTCCTTGACCGCGATCTCGAGCGCCTTTCCGGTTCCGGAAAGATACTTATGCCCGAACGCATCCGCAGCTCCGCTCTGCGCAGATTCGCCGACATATTTTCCGTCCGCACAGCGAACTCCCTCGGAAACAGCTATAACAACGTTCGGGTGCCTGTCAAGAGCCGACGATACGTCCTCGAAAAACTCGTCGTAATCAAAGGTCCGCTCTGGAAGGTAAACAAGATCCGGAGCCGTTTTGCAAAACAGCCCGGGCAGCGCCGCAGCCGCCGTAAGCCAGCCGGCATCGCGTCCCATTATTTCGACGATAGTAACCGCCTTTACGGTATAAACCGCGCAGTCTCGCAGAATCTCCTGCATAGACGCGGCAATGTACTTGGCAGCGG
>JAQXSY010000135.1 GCA_029219205.1 Bacillota bacterium
CACAGTTCCCTTTTTTTAACAATTATTTTTTTCATAGAAAATGATTGAAACAAAAAATTAGCCTGACCTTAATACGTTTCATTCGGACATTTTATCTAAAAAATAATCTACTGAACGTAAGACGAATGCTCTGCTGTTTAAAATGGATGTGTGATTACAAATCAATTTATAAAAAAATAACCGTACGGCGGATGAATTTTTTGCTCCTCTCTCTTGAAAACCTACTATATATATGTTATTATAGAGTTATAAGAAATCAAGAGGTGAAAACGAATGAAAATTTCCACAAAGGGACGCTATGCCTTGCGTATGCTGGTTGATTTGGCTGAGCATCAGAACTGCGGTTTCGTTGCTCTGAAAGATATTGCAGACCGTCAGAATATTTCAAAAAAATATTTGGAGCAAATTATTCCGATTTTCAATAAATCAGATATTCTGAAAACCACCCGCGGCTCACAGGGAGGATATATGTTGTCAAGATCTCCCGACAAATATACAGTCGGAGAGATCCTTCGTTTAACGGAAGGAAGCCTTGCGCCGGTGGACTGCCTTAATCAAGATCCGATTGAATGTGAACGAAGCGGAATATGCGCAACGCTTCCCGTTTGGCAGGGACTGAATCGGGTAATAAGCGAATATCTTGACAGTATTACCTTGCAGGATATACTCGATCAGCAAAGGGCACGGTATTCAAATGATTATATGATTTAGAATCTGAAAAGCAAGAGCAAACGCCCCTGCTGTTTCCGAAAAACTCAAAAACTCCGCCTGTCTTCTCTTTGCTTTCCACATACAGGAAAGGCGTGAGAACAGGCGGAGCTTTTAATTTGGCAATATTTTCGCTTTATTATTATCCTAATTATTCGGAGAACATAGGAGTAGACAGGTATCTTTCGCCGGTATCCGGAAGAAGCGCCACGATGATTTTGCCTTTGTTTTCGGGACGCTTTGCAAGCTCGGTTGCTGCCCATACGGCCGCGCCGGAGGAAATACCTACAAGCAGACCTTCTTTTCTTGCAAGGGTTCTTCCTGTCTCAAATGCGTCTTCGTTTTCTACGGTAATTATTTCATCATAAATCCCGGTATTGAGCGTATCCGGAACGAAGCCTGCTCCGATTCCCTGAATCTTATGCGGACCGGGTGTACCCTTGGAAAGTACGGGAGAGCCTGCTGGTTCTACCGCGACAACCTTGACATTCGGGTTTTGGCTCTTTAAGTATTCACCTACACCCGAAACTGTACCGCCTGTACCAACGCCGGCAACAAATATATCAACCTTACCGTCGGTGTCTTCCCAGATTTCCGGACCAGTCGTATTACGGTGAGCCGTAGGATTGGCAGCATTGGTAAACTGGCTGGGAATAAAGCTGTTCGGCGTCTCCGCAGCAAGCTCCTGCGCCTTTGCGATTGCGCCCTTCATTCCCTTTGCCCCTTCGGTGAGGACCAGTTCCGCTCCGTAAGCCTTCAAAAGATTGCGGCGTTCAATGCTCATGGTTTCGGGCATGGTAAGAATAATTTTATATCCGCGTGAAGCGGCCACAGCCGCAAGCCCGATGCCCGTATTGCCGCTGGTCGGCTCAATGATTACGGAATCCGGCTTCAATGCGCCCTTTGCTTCCGCTTCATCGATCATAGCCTTTGCAATTCTGTCTTTAACGCTGCCTGCGGGATTGAAATATTCAAGCTTGCCGTAAATTGTTGCGCCGAGTTCTTTCAGCTTGCCGTAATTATTGAGCTTCAAAAGCGGTGTCTTTCCGATCAAATCAGTAATTCTTTCATACGTTTTCATGTTATATCGCTCCCCATTATAATTATTGTTTATTTTATTTTTTGTTTATGTTATTTTCATTTCGGGCCGTTAAAAAAGCAAAATGCGTCAACATCGAAACCATATATGTATTTGTTTCATAAACAAGCCTCATTTATTATCTTATTAAACCTATCAGTTTTATAGGCATTATTATAGCACCTTTCTTTTGTTCTGTCAAGACTTATCAGCAAAAAATTTTTAATAATTTGATTTCACCGGCTGCTCTTGACAAAACGGTAATAAAAACATATAATATAACTTATTAAATAAATAGGTTTTGTGAATTTAATGCGTCTGCACGGGTACGGACATCAGGCTGTGATGTTTATGAAGTATAGGCTTGTTTTCCGTTCGTTAAAATATAAACAGCTTTCCGGTGCTGAAAATGTGATCCCCATACGGATTACGGATATTGATTTTTTAACGCTGCCAGACGAAGAAGAAGCACTGATAAAAAAAGCCGATCGCGGCACATTCGGATACACGGAAACTGAAATTCAGGAGGATAAAAATGATACCTACACCCGAAAAAGCATTTGAGTTACTTAAAGAATATAACAGCGGCGAATTTCACCTGAATCACGGAAAAACCGTCGGCGGTGTTATGCATTGGTTTGCACAGGAGCTGGGATACGGCGGCGAGGCCGATTTTTGGGAAGTCGTAGGAATTCTTCACGACCTTGATTTTGAAAAGTATCCTGACCTGCATTGTATAAAGGAACAGGAAATACTTCGGGAAAAAGGAATCGACGAGCGTATTATTCACGCTGCAGCCAGTCACGGCTATGCCCTGACGGTCGATATAAAGCCTGAACATCAGATGGAAAAGGTGCTCTATGCGGTTGATGAGCTTACAGGTCTTATAGGAGCTGTGGCAATTATGCGGCCATCCAAAAGTGTTTCCGATTTGGAGGTGAAATCAGTGAAAAAGAAATACAAAAATCTGAATTTTGCTGCGGGGTGCTCAAGGGAAGTGATTGAGCGCGGAGCAGATATGCTTGGATGGACCTTGGATGACCTGATATACAAGACGATTCTTGCAATGAGAAGCTGTGAAAAGATAAGTGAAAACGATTGAATAAACCGAAATGCCGAAATCGGCGGGGAACCCTTTCGGGGCGCAGAGCTTATGCTGCCGACTTAAGTTGAAAATTCATTTGCCGATCCGAAAAGACTTCATCTCCCTCGGCTTGACAATGTCGTCTGCGGATACCTCTCCATACAGCAAGGGCGAGGTTGGCACATGCTTGCAGCAGCAGTCGTTGACGAGCGTTTGATTGAAGTTTGCATAGCAATAAACGCAGCCATTTCTGCAGGTGTTGTATGCGCCGAGATCTATGCCGGAAACACATCCGCACGCGGCACGCTGGTTTTTATCTCTCTCGACATCAAGCTTACAATTTCCGATGCGCTCCAGACGGTGCCGGTCTATACAGCCGGCATGCCCTATTCCGTACCTGCTGAGATCAATATCCTCAGCGCAGGTGTCGATACAGATGCCGTGCTCCTTTGCAATCTCACCGAAATATCCGGCCAGTTCCTCAGCTTGCTCCGTAGTCAATGGACGAATTCCGAGAGGAGCGATACTTCGTTTGATGCTCTTATATAGATCGAGGAAGCTTACGGTGCATTTTTCAGTGTAGTCCGCGAGCATGCCGCAAAGCACACGGAAATATTTTATATGGTACTGCATCGTATATTTATCGTTTAGCAGTATTGGGTCATATCTCCACACTACTCGCTCTTTTCCGATCATGGAAGAGAGCTTTTTAAATGCCGGTATGATAACGTTATTCTTCGGCGGGACGTTCTTCTCAATATCCGTTCCATACGGAGTCAGCGTGAACTGAAAGTAGAACGTATAGTCACGCAGTTCGTGCAAACGATTCAGCATCGGTGTTGGATTCTTGGTCCAGAAAACAATTCCGTCTATCACGTCGGGAGCCAATGACACTTCGCTGATCCGGCGGGGATTCATAGGATTGCGGACATAAGCGTATCCGGCTTTGAGCCTGTTAAAAAACCACTCTGAATAAAAGGCCGGAATGTCCGTTCTGCGGCTTGCGCTGATTATCATTATCTCACCTCCGAAAATGTTATTCTGTTTATTTACGCAATTTCAATTTCGCTGTCAAAATACTGCTCTTGAAATTCAACCGCCTCTTTGATTTCTTCGGCGGTAAAGCTCATTCCTTCCGGTGCGGCAACGAGTTTGTCTTCGATATCGTTTCGTCTGTGTATAATACCGATAATCCGCGCGGTATATTCAGTTACCGGAGCATCTGCACCAAGTAAATAAACGTCAAGCTCCTCGCCGTCACCGCCGAGCACATTTGGAATAAATCCATAGTTAACTGGATATACGATATCATCATGTTTCGGGTGAACGCTTCCCATTGGTCTGTCAATCGAAATATTCACCGTTTTCCCGAGATACGATTTGACCAGCGCCTTTCGCAGTGTATAAACGATAAAGTCATTCTTACCTTTAAGGTAATATTCTCTGCCGCTGTCAAGAGTAGCTTGCAGTGCAAGGGATACCTTCAAATCTTCATAATCTTTTGCGGCTGACGGATTTCCGTTAAGGTAATCTCTGAAGTTTATGTAATTGAACCAGTCCGTACTGTCGGTTAAAACGACGTGAATAAAATGCGTCTGCAAATCTCCGGAACCGTCATAAAAGTTCCCGCAAGCAAACAACAGCTGGCCTTTAACAGATGCCTGCGCATCGGGACGATAATAAAAGCCGGCGCATTTAAGCTCATTTTCGCAGGCTAATATATCATCAAAATCATCAACCGCAAGCGCAATATCAATGATAGGCTTTGCTTTTATCGTGAGAATGGACGTACTTCCGATATGCTGAATATCCTTTATGACATCGCCCAATATACTTTTCAGACGCGCAATGGTATTTTGCGCTTCAGTTTCCCATTCCTTTTCGTGTTCGAACAGCTGAACAGTTCCGCGCTTTAGTCCGATCATCATTTACGTCTCCTTTAAACTTCCTCTCTGCTGATGCAGGGATATTTGATTATCTTTTGCATAAAGCGGCTGCGGCCTTCTGTTTCAGCCATGACAAGCGCCTTTTTTGCTGTTCTAAACAGTATACCATTAATCTGTCAAATTTTAAAGTTATTTAATGATTTTTTACTATTGGTGATGAAAAATGAAATTCCTGAGCGGAACCTGAAGCTACGGAACCATCAGCTGAAATATTGCCGCCTTCAGCCGTATTTTGACGCTTTCGTTTGACTGTTTAAGTTTGGAAATTTTATAAAAACAAAAACCGAACCTGTCTTCATCCGTGAGAAGGTTCGGTTTTATACTGTTTGTCAAAATTCAGCAGAAAAGACGCTGTCAAACAGCACTCATTCCTGTTTGCAAAAGCAATATTTATGAGATTCTCTGTCTTTTTGGATGTATCCAAAGCTTTCCATTTCACTGATCAGTTTCAAGCTTTCCTTATAACCGATATTCAGTTTCCTCTGTAAAAGCGAAGCATATATGCAGCCGTTATTTTTTGCAAGCTCAACTGCTTCTTCAAACAGTGAGACGTTTTTTGAAGAACACGGTAAATCGGACGGCTTTGTATTTTCTTTCGAATATCCAAACAAATCATCCAGCGACACGCCGAAAAAAGCCGCAATATCCGGAAGGAGCTGGAGATCCGGACAACATTGCGCCGATTCCCATTTGGATACGGCTTGGTTGGTTACGCCAAGCGCATTGGCGAGTTCTTCCTGGGTTAGACATTTCCGCTTCCGGAAAAAAGCGATTTGTTCGTTGATTTTAATTGCAGTCATATAAGCACCTCATTTTTGATTTCTTGCAGCTGCAATTATATTATACGGATATGCTGTTTAAAAAACAATAACGGATCAGTTTGATGAGTACGCATTTTTTCCAACTTTCGGTTGGACGCACGATAAAAAACCGCACACCGGCAAAATACTCCTGTTATCGTTTATTTATCAAGTACAGTTTCGGTAAAGCTTAGCGGAGGAAGGACCATTCTGTAATGATCTTCTGCGCATTCATCTTCAAAGGCATCGACAAACACATCATCGCGTTCCTGCCTGTTCATCGAATCAACATCGGGTGCAGAGATCACTCTTACCGAGGCTTTGCTGAATTTACCTACTTTTTCCGTAGAAAAGACTATTTCCTGTTCTGAATCAGTCAAATTATATCCGTATAGCACAAGCCTTTTTTCATCTTTATCCCATGCCGCCTGTGCCTGGATCGCCTGATAAAGTCCGGGTTCAAAGCCCTCAAGCACAAGAGGAAAAGAAGCTTGTGTTTGCGCCATAAATCCCATTGCTTTGCCTGCCGCACTAAGATATACTTTGTCAGGCGGGGTTTCCATAGTATTCTGAGCGTGAGTGTTCGCCAGGTTGTTAAAACAGATAAACTTTACATCAGAGCCTTCCCTTTGCCACATCATCATTTCTCTGAATATATTCATCGCATATATCCATTTGGAAAACCAGTACGTCTGATTTTCAGTTGTCATGTTGTATGCATCCGTCGTCTTTTCGAGTACAAAAGGTATCCACTCCGGATTAATGTAGAAAAGTTTATTTGAATGCGTTCTGTTAAATTCACGCATGATGCCGAGCTGATATTTGAGATTATACTCTTCACCGTTTCTGTCGGCGAGGAAATCAACGTGTGTTCCGCAGATATCAAGAATTTCCCTAAGATTTTCGCTCATAGTACTATACGACACTATGCCTACTTTTGCATTAGGATCAACTGATTTAATGGCATCCGCATACTTTACGCAGGCTTCTGCATATTCTGTCGGTTTAAACCAACGATAAACCTCATTTTCGAGTTCAAAGAATTTTATTCCGAAAGGCTCAGGATGCCCGTCCTCGGCACGTTTTTTGCCAAACGGAGTATCAACAGAACCATTCAGGTATTCTACCCACTCCTTAACGTGCCTTAAACCTTCTTTTTCATCAGTAAATTCTGTGTTTGCAAAATCCTCTTTGTAAAATGCGAAGTTGCGTTCATTTTCATTTTCTTTTCTCGGGAGGAACACGAGCTTATTGTCGAGCGTCGTTGGTATGATGTAGTTGTTTTCATTATAGTGTTCTTTTTTCGGGTGGAACATATTTACGCAAACCATGGATTCCGCTCCCACTGCTTCGCAGAAAGATGCAAATTCAATGGATCCCGCATCATTATCTGCAAGACCGCCCCAATAGTATGACGGAACGGGCTTACGTTCATCCCTTGGACCAATTCCATACCTGAAATTATAAAATGAAGCAAAACAGCCGCCCGGCCAGCGAATGACAGAAGGCTTCAATTTATCCCTGACAGTTTCAATAACGTCCTTTCTCCAGTACCCGATTGCGTCGCCTTCAAAAAGTGAAAATGCGTCGCACGCTACTTTTCCCTCACGTTCGAGCCACATTACAAATGTGCACCAACCCGTATAAGGAGACTCGCCCTCAAAGTGAAGCTTAACAAAGTCACTTCCTTCAACAATCGTCCTGAACTCAATTACGGGATTATCCCATTCGCCTTCCGGCACAAGTGAAAATCTTATCTCGCCGTCTCCCGAAATACGCTTTACCCAGCCTTCAATTATGTACTTTACGCCTTTTCTGATCCATTTGCCTCTCTGCGCAAGACCGCAAGGCTTATTCTTTTCCATAGACTCAATCAAAAGATGCGTTCTGCCATGAACACCGCCGTTTTCATAGCTGAGTTTCATTTTCCTGTAAGGAGTCGTAGCGCAAAGGTAGTCCGATTCAGTCGAAATGGGAGTTTTCTTTGTAGGTGCAGGAGCCGCAAACCATGCGTTATGCTCGTAGCCCGGATGATACCAGTCAAATTTACTCCAATCCGTTGCACAGCTCTTAGCACGCATTTCCGGTATTTTCCATAATTCCGGATCATACAGTCCAAACCAGCAGTTATTCTGATATGTGTACGGCGGAATTATTTCAAAGCTACGGTTAAAAAGAAGCTCGGCGCTCATCGGTTCCGTCTGTACGCCGTAGCCGTACTCAATGAAGTTCCCACATAGAAGCGGGCTTATGGGAGTATCCGTCATGCGCTCGGGTGTAATTGTTACGTTCATAATCTGTATCCTCATTTTATTTTTTTATATTTTATTATAGCTATTATAGCACAAAAAGCCTTAAAATCAAGAAATTATTTAATTGCAGATTTCTGTGACTGGGTTTTGTGCCGGTGACCTAGGCTGAACTCTGCGCCATGGTTCAGTTTTGCCTGAACCATTTGCCTTTTTGACAAGTAAAAGGCCTCGACCCTCAGCACACGCAGAATAATGGTCAAAAAAATCCCACGGCATATCCGTGGGATATTTTTTTGTCTTATGACGTCACCTATGATACATCAAATAGTACCCGTCATGGCTTTTTGAACTTTCATTTTGCCGTGCGGCGCGCCATTTATGCACCAGTTTTCCTTTTGTGCTCGGCTGTAATTTTCTTTTGCACCAGTTTCCAGGTTTCCTTGTCAACGATTGCGGGATGGGAATTTTCAACATAGTATTGCCGAATAGTTCTATTGTTTACCATAGATTTATGGGTCAAGAAATTTGGTGTATAAGTT
>JAQXSY010000136.1 GCA_029219205.1 Bacillota bacterium
TATGTAATGAAGAATAGAGCGAATGACGTATTAGTGGCGACCGCAACATCTGTTCATTGTTTTATAAATAAAGACGGAACGCCGATTGCGCTTAAAAAGTATTTTCCCGATCTTGATTTTGTATTAAAAACAATTAAATGACTGTTAAAAAACAAAACTGAAGGCGAAAAAAACGCTTTCGGTTTTGTTTTTTTAAAATAAGTTTTATTAACCGCTTTGACAAATCCCGTCCGGAAGGTAATCCGCCCGGAATCCGAAATGTGTTCCGGCTTCACGGACAAAACGGAATGCCCGCCGTTAATGTCATTTGCAAACCTACCTTAAAAACCGCTTATAAAGCAATAACCGGAAGGCAAAAATGCCTTCCGGTTATACTCGGTATACAATTATCTGTTTGGATTATCACAGAAAACAGGATATTTTTTATTCGATTATGTCATCGCTGTTGCTGGCTTCAGCAGCGGCCTGGATTTCGGGATCGAAGGAGTACATAGGCTTCTCATCCTTGCCTTTGATCTTTCGGTTAATATAGTTGCGGGTGATTTTGAACACCAGCGGACTCAGAATCAGAACGGCGATCAGGTTGGGAACCATCATCAGTCCGTTGAAGGTATCCGAGATATCCCACGCCAAGGAAGAAGTCATCAGCGCTCCGGACACAATCATCAGTACAAATATGACTTTATATACCTTAACTCCCTTGACGCCGAAGAGATATTCAACCGCCTTGGAGCCGTACTGAGACCAGCCCAGCACGGTGGTAAAGGCAAATAGCAGCATGGCGATTGCAACAAACCATTCGCCGACCTGTCCGAAGACGCCGCCGAAAGCCTTGCTGATCAGCGTGGCGTCGCTGACGCCTTCGTTTACTACTCCGGTATCAAGATTGATCATTCCGGAGGTAAGAGCAATCAAGGCTGTCATGGTGCAGACAACCATTGTATCAAAGAACACCTCAAAGATTCCCCACATTCCCTGTTTAACCGGTTCCTTTACATTGGAAGAGGAATGTACCATTACGGAGGAACCGAGACCGGCCTCATTTGAAAAGACGCCGCGCTTACAGCCCTGTACAACAACCAGTTTCAGAGCCGCGCCAGTAACGCCGCCGGCCAAAGCTTTCACGCCGAAGGCATGTGTAAAGATTGATTTAAATGCGGGGATAATCAGATCATAATGAATGCCTACGGCAATCAGACCAAACACGATATATGCCACTGCCATAAAAGGAACAACACGTTCGGCAACGGCTGCGATTCTCTGAAGACCGCCGATTATTATCAGGGCGCCAAGGATCAGTAGCACCAAACCGATGATCAGATTGATCATGTTTATTCCGCCGACCGTCCATTCAACGTTGGAGAAGAAAGCGGACTCCATATTCAGGGTAATCTTATTAATCTGACCCATGTTTCCGATTCCGAATGAGGCAAGAATTGCAAAGATGGCAAAAAGAACGGCAAGAATGGCGGCGGGCCACTTCATTCCCTTAATTTTTCCGACGCCGTCTTTTAAGTAATACATCGCACCGCCGGACCACTCGCCGTTTTTTTTCTTTCGGCGGAAGAAGATTCCCACCACGTTTTAGGAAAAGTTTGTGATCATCCCGAGGAAAGCGGCAATCCACATCCAAAGCACCGCGCCGGGACCGCCGATGCAAATGGCCGCTGCCACACCGGCGATATTGCCTGTGCCTACCGTGGCGGCAAGAGCAGTGCAGAGCGCCTGAAACTGAGAAATTGATTTTCTGTCGGTCTTTTTTGTGGCGGAATTATCTTTTTTGAATACAGATGCGATCGTATTCTTCCACCAATGTTTCAGATGCGCGATCTGAAACACGCCGGTCACGATTGTCATTACAACGCCGGCGGCCAGCAGTAAATACAGTCCGAAGTCTGTCCAGATCCAGGTGTTAACCGCGTCGTTTATCTCGGTTACTTTCTCTAAAAATGCGTTCAAAATCAAAAACCCCTTTCAACTCAAACAGACCGCTCACAAAAAGCGAGCGGTCTGCAAAAATCAAAAGATTCATAAAAATTCCTCTTTGTCCTTTTGCCTGAGAGTTTCGCTTTTTGCTTGCCCCTTCGGCACCCAATTTAATGGGATTCTCCAAAGTTCTATCCCCTTACAGTTTTCTCCTGCAAGGATCGTATAGATATTCTGTTTTTTAAAAAATTATACAAACATTATATCAAAGGATTTACAATTTGGCAATACTTTTTTCGAAATTTTTCGAGTTTTTTTCACCGTTCTATACAAGAGCTGCAACAGAACTGATTACAGAGCAGGTTTTAAGGGAGATTGACCTTTGCATCGGTACCAAGGACGGCAAGGTTGACTATTACAGACAAATTAGCGAGTGATGTAAAAACGTTATGAATTTGGAAAATCACCGTAAGAATAATTTTTTATAATTATTCGGAAAGCACTATTTCGATTTTCTTTTTATCAGTGCATCAATCAATTTGAATACCAAGAAAATAACCAGGCAGAGCGCAGCAGTATACCAGATGAATTCGATATTCCAAATGTCATATCGTTCGTATATAATTGACTCTGATCCTTCTGATCCCGAAACCGCTTTATCGCAAAAATAATCCCAACCAACGCTGTGAGCATGCGGTAAAAGGAGCAGAGGAAGCATCATCAATAAATTACGTGAGCCGGGTAATATAAAATCTTTTCGGTCTCCCTTGTTTTTGATTAAAAATACAACAAAGACTGCAATGCTTGCGGCAAAACAAAGCAGGGCAACGATAATGGCAGCATCAAACAGAGCGAAACCTTCATTTGGCTTTTCAAGGTAAGGAGCAAACAAAAAAATCAATCCGGCAAGTATTGTCAGAGCGAGCTGTAACCCGTTCATTGTTCTTTTGCTTTTTTCATCAGGCGCGCTTGTGCTCTGCAAAACCTCATCATGAGCAATCCGGTTAATATACGGCTTTTTGCACATCAAATAAACAAGTGCAAGTATCAGAACGATTCCGCCAAAGTAAAATCTGAAGTAGCCGTACGGAGTAATTACACTGTTTATATAATCGGATGTGTTCAATATCAGCGGCAAGGACAAAAGAACGACTGCAAGTATTACGAAAAATGCCGCAAAAGACATTGTACCCAATGTGTTGTAAAATCTGGATTTCAATGAATTGTCAGCCGGTTCAAACAGCTCGTTTTTATCCTTAACATCCTTCGTTCTGCTTACTGCGAGGACGGCAATTACCATCGCGCACGCCTCAAATAAGGACATCACGGCAAAGCCGATAACCGGCCGATAGAAGCCATAGGAGATTCCGAACATACAAATCAGTCCTACTGCCGCCGCAGCCAGAGATATCCAGATCAAAGTCTTGAAAACAAAAAGAGTTTGATTTATGAGGCACTTAACCTGCTTTTCCACTCGCGGTTCCTTCTTTTCTTCGGAATTCGATTCCAATATGCGCTCACCTTTCAAAAGCTCATCGCAGGTAACGCCAAACATCTCTGCCAAAGCCGGAATTACGGACAGATCAGGTGCGCACTCGTCACGCTCCCAACGGCTGACCGCCTTATTTGATACGTTCAGGCGGTCGGCAACCTCCTGCTGCGTCATACCGCTTGCTTTTCTTAATGCGGCAATAAATTGTCCGATTGAATTCTTTGCCATATAAAAATCCTCCTGATGAATTTTATTTTCAATCCCATTCTACAAAAAAGTCAATGAAAAAAACAGCCCGCAAACCGAAAATCAGTCTCTCAAAGTGAGAATTTCTGGTTTCTTTTAAATTATAACACATTGTTATGACTATTTTTACCGATATTCCGGTCCCGCAGTTTTATTTTCGATATTTTTATTTAACTGAATGTTGCAAATCCGGCATAAATCAATTATAATAATTAAATACAGTCATTTTTAAGAGGTTCGGCTATGTTTTTCTTTCTTCCAATGACGCTTAACTATATAATTGTCATATATATCCTTGCGGCAATAATACCTGCCGTATTTCTTTTAAGGTATGTATACAAGCAGGACAAGATCGAAAAGGAGCCGCCCGGTCTGCTGCTGACCTTAATTGTGTGCGGCGTTCTCGCTGCGCTCTGTGCCATTGTGCTGGAGTGGATCGGAAATTTGATCCTTGACAATACGCTGACCAAGGAAAGTCCGTATTATATTCTGGTGCTTGCTTTTCTTGTGGTCGCGGTTGCCGAAGAAGGATGCAAGTTCTTTTTCTTAAAACGGCGTACATGGTATGACTTGAATTTTTCCCATCTGTACGACGGAGTTGTGTATTCCGTGTTTGTTTCTCTCGGATTTGCCGCTTTTGAAAACATTAAGTATGTCTTTTCCTACGGATTGTCGGTGGTTCTGCCGCGCGCTTTGTTTGCGATTCCGGGGCATCTCGGCTTTTCCGTATTTATGGGTGTGTTCTACGGACGTGCAAAACTCTGCGAAAACCGCGGGAATAAGTCGGGAAAAACAGTTAATCTGATATTGGGTTATTTATCCGCTGTTTTCCTTCACGGCTTTTACGACGCCTGCGCAATGAGCGGTTCTCAGATTGCAAATATTATTTTCTATGTATTTGTTGCGGTTATGTATGTGGTCGTCTATCAGATGATCAAAAGGACATCAAAGAAAGACAGGCCCATTTATTAAAAGTTTGTTAAGTTGGAGGAAAAATTATGAATGAAGTAAAAAAACCTAAAAAACCGCTCCTGTATTATTGGGGTATTGTGTTGCTGGTTATTATGCTGTTCAACTTTCTCGCAATGCCGAGACTGCTGGAGCGTCAGATTATTGAAACAGATTACGGAACCTTTATGACAATGGCCGAAGAGCAGCAAATCGGGCGTGTTCAGGTTCAGGATAACCAGATTGTCTTTACCGACAAGGATGAAAAAACTATATATAAGACCGGTCTTTTGAATGATCCTGACCTTGTTAACCGTCTGAAAGCGTCCGGCGCCGAGTTCTCCGGCGAGATTATCGAGGAAGCGTCGCCGTTTTTGTCAATACTGCTGACATGGGTTCTGCCTCTGATTATATTCTTTGCGATCGGACAGTTTATGACAAAAAGACTGATGAACAAAGAGGGCGGCGGACCCAACACCATGATGTTCAACATGGGCAAGAGCAACGCCAAGGTCTATGTAAAATCCTCTGACGGTATCAAGTTTTCTGATGTTGCCGGAGAGGATGAAGCGAAGGATAATCTTAAGGAGATTGTGGATTATCTGCACAATCCTGAAAAATACAGGGAAATCGGCGCGTCCATGCCCAAAGGCATTCTCCTTGTGGGCCCTCCCGGAACCGGTAAAACCATGCTGGCAAAAGCAGTTGCGGGTGAATCAAACGTGCCTTTCTTCTCAATGAGCGGCTCGGAATTTGTTGAAATGTTCGTCGGTATGGGAGCAAGCAAAGTCCGTGATTTGTTCAGACAGGCAAAGGAAAAAGCGCCCTGTATTGTCTTCATAGATGAGATCGACGCAATCGGTCAGAAACGAAATACCGGCGGAATAGGCGGAAACGATGAACGTGAACAGACCTTGAATCAGCTTTTGACCGAAATGGACGGTTTTGAAGACAACAGCGGCGTCATTATACTGGCCGCAACCAACCGTCCGGAAACTCTTGATCCG
>JAQXSY010000137.1 GCA_029219205.1 Bacillota bacterium
TTTCATATCGTAAAGACGAGTACGGAGCAGCCTCATTGCCTTATCGCGATTCCTGAGCTGACTTCTTTCGTCCTGACATTCAATAACGATGCCCGTCGGTATATGAACAAGTCTTACGGCTGATTCGGTTTTGTTAATGTGCTGTCCACCTGCGCCGCTGCTTTTTATTGTCTCAATCTTTATATCGGCCGGATTTATTTCAACTTCAATTTCCTCCGCCTCCGGAAGCACTGCGACCGTAACTGTAGAGGTGTGTATCCTGCCCTGCGTTTCCGTTTCGGGAACACGCTGCACCCGATGAACACCGCTTTCGTACTTTAGCTTGGAATAAACGCCCTCACCCTCAATTAGAAACGATACTTCTTTGAAGCCGCCCAGTTCCGTTGGATTTTCATTAATAATCTCAGTCCTGAACCCTGCTTTCGCGGCATACATAGTGTACATACGGTAAAGCGTATATGCAAAAAGCGCAGCTTCTTCCCCGCCCGCGCCGCCTCGTATTTCCATTACAACGCTGCGGTCATCGTTTTCATCTTTGGGAATAAGAAGAATTTTAAGCTCTTCCGCGTGTTTGTCACGCATTTCCTTGGCTTCCCTCAGTTCTTCATCCGCGAGCTCTTTAAGCTCATGGTCGGCGGATTGATCTGATATGATCGTCTCGGCTTCCGTGATTTTGCTGCAGTCCGAAAGATATTCACGGTACTTTTCCACAATCGGCGCAAGCGCTTTCCGTTCGCGCATCAGATTTTTGTATTTTTCAAAGTTGTTTGCCGTCGCCGGATCAGAAAGATCGTCGTTGATCTTATCAAATCTGTCCGCCGCTTCTCTGAGCTTTTCAAACATATCCTTTATTTGTTTTCTCCCTGAATTGATTACTCAGTTGTTAAAGGCGAGGAACGCTTTATATGTCATATACAGATCCAGTTTTGAAACAACCTCATACGGCGCATGCATGGACAGAACCGGTACTCCGATATCTATTGTTTCAATGTTCTGGTTGGCAATATATATCGCAACCGTTCCGCCTCCGCCCTGATCGGTTTTTCCTAGTTCCGCAAGCTGCCATACGACTCCTGCGTCGTCAAGAAGTTTTCTTACATATGCCACAGTTTCAGCCGAAGCGTCCGAAGTGCCGGATTTTCCGCGCGATCCGGTATACTTGCAAAGAGCTGCGCCGCAGTTAACCATAGAGCTGTTGCGCTTTTCATATACTTCGGCAAAGTTGGGATCGAACGCTGCTGTAACATCGGCAGAAAGGCACTTTGAGGCGCTTCTTACTTTTCTGGGATTTGCATTTCTGGCAGCAGCAATTTCATCAATCAGATCGGTGAAAATTTTGCTCTGCATTCCGGAGACGCCTCCGCTTCCGACCTCTTCTTTGTCGGCGAGAATAACCATAACGGTTTTATTTTCGTTTGTTGAATCGAAGAGCGCCGTAATGGCGGGATAAGCGCAGACTCTGTCGTCATGACCGTAGGCACCTATGAAACTTCTGTCAAGTCCGATATCACGAGCTTTATATGCAGGCACTGCGGTAAGCTCTGCACTGAGAAAATCTGCTTCGCATATGCCGTATTTTGAATCAAGTATTTTTAGAAGATTAAGTTTAATCGCTTCATCCGTTTTTTCTGAGTGATACGGTTCTGAACCGATAAGGATGTTAAGACTTTCTGCCGGAATGGCTTCGCCGAGCGGCTTCTGCATCTGATCCTTTGAAAGATGAATAAGCAGGTCGTCGACGTAGAATACCGGATCGTCCTCGTCCTCTCCTATACAGATGTCGACCGTTTCTCCGTCTTTCTTTATAACAACGCCGTGCAGCGCAAGCGGAATTGTCGTCCACTGATACTTTTTAATTCCTCCGTAATAGTGGGTTTTGAGAAATCCCATGCCGCTGTCCTCGTAAAGCGGTGTCGGTTTTATATCAAGACGAGGCGAGTCAATATGCGCCGCTGATATGAATATTCCGTTTTCCGGCGACTCTTCCCCGATTTTGAAAACAATCAGTTCTTTGCCGCGGTTGTTGTAATAGTATTTTCCGCCAACCTCAAGTTTATCTCCGAAGTTGTACTGAACATATCCGTTCTCTTCGCAAAGCATTACGGAATATCTGACTGCTTCTCGTTCGGTCTTGGAATAGTCCATAAATACCTTATACGTCTCCGCATACGCCGCAGAGCGGTCAAGTTCTTCATCGCTTATATTGTTGAATATGCTTTCCTTTTTATTGAACAGTTTATCTTTGAGTTCAGCTGCGTTTTCCATATTTTTCTCCTTTATATATTTTATATATTTTTTATGCAATTTATAATTTTATCAACTTGTTCGTCAAGATCGTTCTGACCTTCCATATTATACACTATGTATGTGCATTTTTCAAGATAGAAGGAGTCGACTCGCTGTTTCGAGAGCCGTTTTTCGATGTCGGATTCTGTAACTGAATCGCGTTTTAAAAGTCTTTTTCGCCTTGTTTTATCATCAGACACAACCGCAACCGTAACGTCGCATTCGCGATCGAAGCCGCTTTCAAAAAGCAGCGGAGCGTCAACAATTGCCGCGTCAAATCCGGCGTCAGACTTTTCTTTCAGCCATTTCCTGCAATAATCGAGAACATGCCTGTGCGCTATGGAATTCAGCGCGCTGTACGATTCTTTGTCTGAGAAAGCCTTTTTGAAAAGAGCCGCACGGTCAATTTCTCCGTCGCTTTTCAGTATTTCGCCGCCAAATTCCCGGACAAGCTCCTGGTAGCATGCCTGTCCCGGCTCGTAAACGAGACGTGTTACCGCATCGGTATCTATTGAAGGAATGCCTTTCCGGCTGAATATTTCACACACATACCCTTTTCCGCTGCCGCTTCTTCCGGTTATGCCTATAACAATCATTTTACACCTTCATAATTATGCTGTTGTTATCAGCAGACTCATAGGCACGCTCCATAACCTTCTGGATATAGGCACCGTCGTCGAAAGATGGACACGGCTTTTTTCCTTCCGCAACACACTCAAGAAATGAATACATACTTCCGATATGCCCTCTCAGCCAGCCGACCGGAGCTTTAACTCCCGGAAAAATCCCGCCCGGAGCCGGATATCGTCCCACGCACTCAATTTTTGTAAATCCGCGGTCTCCACCCATATCTCCGCCGCAGCGGCTTCCGTCGTAAAACCACAGCCAGTTCGGCTCCATGAGGTCAAATTTTAAAGCGCCGCGCTCTCCGTATATTTCAAGTCTCAGGTCGTCATTTGTCCCGACGTTAAGTTTGCTTGCTTCGATCGTACCGACCGCACCGCCGCAAAGTTCCGCTGTCAGATAAAACGCTTCGTCGGCATTTGTGTTCCAGTCGCTGCCGTTAAGTCCTTTTCTGACTTTATGATATATCTGAGAGCGCCCGGATACCGTTTCAAATTCACCGCAAAGATAGTAAATCAGATCGATAATATGCGATCCGAGATCAAAAAGCACTCCTCCCCCACAAATATCACGGTCCTGTTTCCAGCCGGTTTTGTTTATGTCGGTTGCGCTTGAATGGAGATATGAAACATTAAACGAAACTATATTTCCGATTCTTCCTTCCGAAATGATCTCCTTTGCACGCATAATCGGAGCCATAAACCTGTTGTTGAACACAATTTGCGCGGTCACTCCCTTTTCAGCCGCCAGCTCCGCGATTTCTTTTGCCTGTTTGTATGTCACGCACAGCGGCTTCTCACAATAAACATGTTTGCCTGCGCCGATCGCTTTTTTCAGGGTGGCGTAGTGATAAATATTCGGAGTGCATATATCGATTATATCGATATCCGGATCAGAAATAAGCTCATCCTCACTTGCTGCCGCTCTTTTTATATGCAGTTCTTCAGCCGCAGCCATCGCGCTCTCATAATGTGCTGCAGAAACAGCGGCTATTTCAGGTTCAAACCCGAGCGGCTTGTAAAAAAATCTAAGCGCTTCAACCGCAAAAGAATGTGTGCGTCCCATGGAGCCGCATCCGATCATTCCGATTTTCATAATTTTTTTCGTTCCTTTCGGTTTCAACATCAATTACATTATATTATACCAATATTCTGCAAAAATTACAATAGCTTTAAGTCAACGACAACAATAAAAGTTTTTATTCCGTTACTTTAAATTGACTGACGTTTTCTATTCTTTATTCACTGATTGATAAAACAAAAACCTCCTGCGGAAGCGTAATTTTGCCGCAGGAGGTTTAAAATTTTTAATTAAGAATAAAAGCTGTGATTTCCGATTTGCATCTGGAATTTGCAGTTGTCAATAATCCATGTATTTGTGGACAATTTTACGTTACAGAAATACAGAATCTCATCCGAGAGACGATAACCCTCGAGAGCAATCTTCGCTGCTGCGACCGCTTCCTCGATCGGGGTTTCATGGATGGCAGGAGTTTCTGCCGGATGGAACTGAACCATGCCGTACCTGCTGTCGAACACGACATCGTAAACATTATTCGGGAAATAAGCACTGTCGACGCGGTTAAGCACAACATTTGCAACAGCAATTTTTCCGAGCAGAGGCTCGTATTTGCTTTCCGCATTTATAATGCGCGACAGCCAATATAAATCGTCCTGATTATAAAACGATGATCCCGGTAGAATAACCTTCCCGGAAGTTACAAGATTTGCAGATCTTGTCTGTCCGTCCCATTCGATCTTTGCTCCAAACGCCAATGCAACCGATCGTATGGGTACATACATTGTGTTGTTAATAATTTTTACTTCTTCGGTGTTGTAAAGACACCGCCCGTTCGCCTCAATGTAGTTTCTGCCCTTGACCGCAGTAATCTTCAGATATTTTGACATATAAATCGCTTTGCTTGTCTTTTCATACCATGTAACGGAACCATTTTCCTGATCGAATGCGTTACAGATGGCTCTGAACGGAACCATCGTCACCCCATCAACAAGAAGCGCGCTTTTTTCAAGTATTATGTTACCGTCAAGCTTTAGATCCACGACAGGATATCTGACATTGTTGTAAATGACATAATCTGAGCGAAGAGCGTTAGTCTGAATCGGTACCGCAGATAAAAAGACTACTGTCAACATCAGCAGACTCATTATTATTCGGATTCTTTTCATTTTTAACTCTCCAGTTCTTTTATTTATGCATACTTTTTACTGACTTATTCAGGAATGCATATACTTAAAACCTTGGCGTGTAAGTTATTATATCATGTTTAAAACTTTTTTTCAATACTATTTGTAATATTTGTTCTCACAAAAATCGCACATATTGTGTTTTTACGCGATGTATATTATGTATACTTGTCCGTTTTTATCCGTTATATGCACAAATTGTCTTTTTATAAAAATACTGCGCACGAAAATTCATGAGTTTGAATATCTATTGACTTTTAAATAAATTACAGATATAATAACAAATATAATATCTGAAAATAAGCTCTCAGAAAGGATTAAATATATGTCACCAAGATTTTTTCCGAACGATGAAATAACCTATATCAACTCTCCGTACGTAAAGGAAAACACGTTCATCGGAAGAGAGCCGGAGGATGCGCCGCTGCCTTTATACAGCAAAATCAAAAATCAGCTTCCGGTTCCGGTCTGGGACGGACACGATGACGTTATTGCCTGCTATAACAAAGCTTGGGAAATAGCTTTCGGGAATCTCAGAAAGCCGTGCGCCGGAAGCGGATTTGTAAACAATCTTATCGACACCGCTTTCAACGGCTGTACTTTCATGTGGGACTCTTCTTTTATTCTTATGTTCGGAAAATACGGCGCGCGCGTTTTTAATTTTCAGAACACATTAAACAATTTCTATGCACGCCAGCACAGCGACGGTTTTATAAGCCGTGAAATATGCGAAGAAGACGGCTCCGAAAAGTTTACCCGCTTCGACCCAGCTTCAACCGGTCCGAACGTCATGCCCTGGTGCGAATGGGAGTACTATCTCAACACCGGCGACATAAAACGTGTCAGCGAGGTATTTCCCGTGCTTCTTGCATACCACAAATGGCTTAAGGACAACCACACTTGGACGGACGGAACATACTGGTCGTCCGGTTGGGGATGCGGAATGGACAATCAGCCGCGGATGATGCCCGGTTATAACGTAATGTTTTCAAACGGTCACATGGTTTGGGCAGACGCTTGCTTCCAGATGCTTCTGAGCGGAGAAATACTCATAAAAATGGGAAAACTTCTCGGACGAGAAAAAGACACTGAGTTCCTTGACGAAGAGCAGGAAAATCTCAAAAAAACCGTCAACGAAAAGCTGTGGGACAATAATACCTGTTTCTATTATGACCTTTGGAAAAACGGCGATCTGAATATGGTTAAATCGGTAGGCGCATACTGGGCGTTGCTTGCGGGCGTTGTACCGAAAGACCGTGCAGACAGTTTCGTCGCACATCTTGAAAATAAAGATGAGTTCAATCGCTCTCACCGTCCTCCGACTCTCTCCGCCGACAATCCTCATTACGATCCGCACGGAAGTTACTGGTGCGGTTCCGTATGGGCTCCCACAACGTACATGGTGCTGCGCGGCCTTGAAAAATACGGCTTCAACCAAACGGCATATGATATCGCTTGCTCGAACATAAAAAATGTCGTTGCCGTTTTCAACAAAACAGGCACGCTTTGGGAAAACTATGCGCCAGATTTTGCGGAACGAGGCAATGAATCCAAGGGAGATTTTGTCGGTTGGTCCGGTCTCTTCCCTATTACTATTCTGTTTGAATTTGTGTTCGGAATAAAGCCTAATGCGGCGGAGAATAAAATAACATGGTATATAAACCGTACGGAAAAGCACGGCGTTAAAAATTATCCTCTGGGCAATGACGCTGTTCTCGATCTGATCTGTGAAGCAAGAGGCAGCTCGGACGAAAAACCGGTAATTTCCGTCAAAACGAACGTGCCGGTCACCGTTGAAATAATTTATGGCGGCAAATCCGAAACGCTCCGTTTTAATGCCGACTGAGTTTTGGTGAGGATAATATGATCTACGCTGTCGGAACCTATACAACAAAAATCAAAGGACCTGGCATTGCACTCGTTAATTTTGAAAACGAAACCCTCAGCCTTATCTGCACGTCCTGCACGGTTGACAATGTAACCTGGATTAAGCCTTCAAAGTCTGGGGAGGTAATATATACTTCATGCACGCTTGACGAAAACCGCCGTTCCGCAGTTGCCGCGTTTAAAATAACCGAAAACGGACCGGAGCTTGTTTCGGTGCGTGAAACAGGTGGCGCGTCCTGCTGCTTTCTTGAACTTGACGAAAACGAGGAACATCTTTACGCAACAAATTATGTCGACGGCTCGGTCGTTGTATTTCCGATAGACCGCGCAAAAATTTATCCGAAATGTCAGTTCATACGTCACGAAGGACACGGAACGGATCCTGTTGATCAGGCGGGACCTCACGCGCATCAGATACTGTTCCGCCCCGAAACAAATGAAATGTTTGTTTGCGAGCTCGGACTTGACAAAATCATTATATATGAGCGTCTTGGAAACGGATTGCTTAATCACTCGCACGAAATAGCCGCACCTTCCGGAACCGGCCCGAGGCATCTTGTATTCGACGGACAAAACCGGATTTACGTTGCAGGTGAGCTTCAAGGCTGGCTGTCATTTTACGAATATAACGGAACAGATTGGGCTTTGCGCCAGAATTTACGTACCGCTCCGGAAGAATTCGGCAAAAAAAATACTGCAGCAGAAATTCGGATGGACGAAAAATTCATTTATGTTTCAAATCGCGGTCACGACAGTCTGGCAGTTTTTGAAAAAAACAGCGACGGCTCGGTGTGCTTCCGTGATTATATTAAAACCCCAGGTAAAATACCGCGCGATTTCAGAAATGTTAATAACGGCTTCCTGATTGCCCATCAGGCAGAAGGCGGACTTTCATATATTGACAAAAAAGGCGTTCAGGTTTCGTCTTTAGACATTGCCGGAGCCGTCTGTGTAACGCCTTTAAAACAGCATTAACAAAAAAAGACCGGATTCTCAGTCTCAAACAATAAACTCGATTGTATACCTTCGCGCCGTAGCGCTCTCAAAAAAATTTACCACCGGGAGAATTATTATGAAAACAATATATTTAGATTGCGGTATGGGAGCGGCAGGAGATATGCTCTCTGCAGCTCTTTATGAACTGCTTGACGAAAACAGCAGAAAGAAATTCATAAATCAAATAAATTTACTCGGATTACCGGACGTTGAATTTTTTCCGGAGACAGCTGTAAAATGCGGTATAACAGGTACGCACATGAGAGTCCTTATCAAAGGAGCCGAGGAAACGGATATCACACCTGATCATGAACACAGTCACAATCATTCTCATGAACATGAACACTCGCATGACCATGAACACGAGCATACGCACGTTCATGAGCACTCGCATGAACACGAACACACACACAGCAGCCTTTCCGAAATTGAGAATATTATACATGGACTTAATGTTCCGAATACCGTTGCGGAAAACGCCTCCGCCGTATACAAGCTCATTGCAGACGCCGAAAGCCGTATGCACGGCGTGCCTGTATCCGATATACATTTTCATGAAGTCGGAACGGCCGACGCAATTGCAGATATTGTGTCCGTTTGTATGCTGATAAACATGCTCGGGGCTGAGCGAATCGCAGCGTCTCCGGTTCACGTGGGCTGCGGACATGTACGGTGCGCGCATGGGATCCTTCCGGTTCCGGCTCCTGCGACGGTCTACCTGCTTCGAAATATTCCCATATACGGCGGCAGCGTCAACGGCGAACTTTGTACTCCGACCGGAGCGGCGCTGCTTAAGCATTTTGTAAATGAATTCGGCGAAATGCCTTTAATGACCGTGGAACGCATCGGATACGGAATGGGCAAAAAGGATTTTGACGCCGTAAACTGTGTCAGAGCGATGATCGGAGAATCAAACGAGCAGAAGTCTGAAAAAATAATCGAACTTTTCTGTAATCTTGACGACATGACGCCCGAAGGTATCGGATTTGCTTCAGAGCGTCTTTTTGAGGCCGGCGCGCTCGATGTATATACTGTTCCCGTCGGTATGAAAAAATCTCGTCCCGGAACGCTTCTCTGCGTCCTGTGCACCGAGCAGCAGCGCAGTCAGATGCTGAATCTGATTTTCAGGCATACGTCTACGCTGGGAATTCGTGAAAACGCCATGAAAAGGTATACTCTTTCTCGAAGCATAAAGAATATATCGACTGATTTCGGCAGCGTTCGTATTAAACGTTCCGAAGGTTTCAATGTCATAAAGGAAAAATATGAATACGAAGATATAGCCGGAATCGCCAAAGACAAAGGAATCAGCCTCACGGAAGCCGCCGGACTTATTTCTCAAAGTAAATAAACAGCATTTTTCCGCATGAGCGGTTTACGCCGCTCATGCGCTTTTAATTTTTGTATTGACAAACTTCAGATATTGTATTACAATACTAACATACTATATTGGTGGGTAAATGTTCCACCGACAAAACTATACCTATAAGGAGCTTTCTTATGTCCGCTGTTTATACATCCGCAGATCAACTGATCGGAAAAACCCCGCTTCTTGAGCTAACCAATATTGAAAAAAATTTAAATCTGAAAGCCAAGGTTATCGCAAAACTTGAATATTTCAATCCCGCCGGCTCTGTAAAGGACCGTGTTGCAAAAGCCATGATCGACGACGCCGAAGAAAAGGGACTGCTGAACAAGGATTCCGTCATAATTGAGCCCACCTCCGGCAACACCGGTATAGGACTCGCTTCCGTTGCGGCGGCAAGAGGTTACAGAATAATTATCGTTATGCCCGAAACCATGTCTATTGAGCGGCGTCAGCTCATGAAAGCCTACGGAGCAGAACTTGTGCTCACCGACGGCTCAAAAGGAATGAAGGGAGCGATTGAAAGAGCAAATGAACTTGCAAAAGAGATTCCCGGCGCATTTATACCCGGACAGTTTGTAAATCCCGCAAATCCAAAGGCTCATTATGAACATACCGGACCCGAGATTTTCGACGACACGGACGGTAACATAGACTTTTTTGTTGCCGGAGTCGGAACGGGAGGTACAATAACCGGAGTCGGAAGATATTTAAAGCAAATGAAGCCATCGGTCAAGATTGTTGCGGTCGAACCGGCTTCTTCAGCGGTTTTGTCAACCGGAATCAGCGGTCCTCATAAAATTCAGGGAATCGGCGCAGGGTTTATTCCGGATGTTCTGGATAAAACCGTTTACGATGAGATAATTACCGTTTCCAACGACGATGCATTCAAAACCGGCCGTCTTATCGGAAAGCTTGAGGGAGTTCTTGTCGGAATCTCTTCCGGAGCGGCACTGAGCGCGGCAATTGAGCTTGCCAAACGTCACGAAAACGAAGGTAAGAATATTGTCGTCCTTCTTCCGGATACCGGAGACAGATATCTGTCCACACCTCTCTTTGAATAAGCGGTTTTTAATTGCATATAACAACTGCGGCGAAGCGCTTTCGGCGCTGCCCAAAGCGTTTTGCCGTAATGTTTATCAACCAATCATAGAAAGGAAGCTTACCGAAATGATTTCAACACGTGGAAGGTACGCCTTAAGAGTGCTTGTTGATCTTGCAGAACACCGAAACGGGTTTTATATTCCGATGAAGGAAGTCGCCGAACGTCAGAACATATCATTAAAATATATCGAAAAAATTACGCCTTTGCTTACAAAAGAAGGATTCATTGAAGGAGCGCACGGAAAAGGCGGCGGATATCGTCTCTCATGCGATCCGCGTGACTGCCGCGTAGGTGATATACTGAGGCTGACAGAAGGAGATCTGGCTCCCGTGGCATGCCTTTCAAACGGTAACGAACCATGTGACCGTGCATCGGAATGCCGAACGATCGACATGTGGAAACGTTTCTATAAGCTTACGAATGATTTTTTTGACGGCATTACAATAGCCGATCTGATGAAAGACGGTTCCGGGACGGACTATATTATCTGACTTTGTGTAATTAACTCTTTTGGCAGTTCACAAAAGCCTGCCTTTTATTCTTAACAGAGTTGAAAAAGGCGCGTTTTTATGATATAATTAATTTTAATTCAGATTACTGTAGTGATTGGAGAAAAAAATGGGCAAAAAGGCTGACTTTGCGGTTGAACTGTTTTGTAAAGGCCATAACTGCAGCCAGGCTGTTTTGGGTGCGTTTTGCGGCGATTGCAAAATGGACATGGATACGGCTTTAAAGCTTGCATCTTCTTTTGGAGGCGGGATGGGAAGACTCCGGGAGGTCTGCGGCGCGCTGAGCGCGTCATTTATGATTGCTGGACTCATTTACGGATACAGCGCTTCGGAAGACAAAGCCGCCAAAGCCGCTCATTACAAACTTATTCAAACTATCGCCGCCAGATTTAAAGAAAAAATGGGCTCAATTATATGCCGTAATCTTATAGGCGCCTCCGAAAAAGACAAGTCATATGTCCCGGAAGACCGTACTGAAAAATATTATTCGTTGCGTCCGTGCAAAGAGATTGTTCGCGAAGCTGCATTAATTGTCGAAGAACTTCTTGAAGACGGTCCGGAAAGGTTTATGTCCGATGAACAAAATTGATTTTGACCGCTGCTGCAAAGCTAATCAAAGCTCGCATATTCCAGTTTCACGAGTTATCAACAAGCTCGACTCATTTTTTTCGGTAAACGATATGAGCGGAGCGGGCGAACACCTTTTGTACTGGCTAAACGAGGCAAAAGCCGCCGGCGATCTTTCCGGTGAACTTACCGTTGTTAACGAGCAGCTCGGATATTACAGAAAAATCGGAGACCGGCAGAACGGACTTGAAGCCGTTTCCCGAAGTCTCGAACTTGTCGGGATTTTGAAAACAGAGCACGAGGTCTCGGGAGCCACAGTAATCCTTAACGCCGCAACCACGCTTAAAGCCTTCGGAAAAGCCGATGAAGCAATGGAGCTTTATAACCGGGCTTATGCGGTTTATTCTGAAAATCTTCCGGAAAACGATCCGAAAATGGGCGGTTTTTATAACAATAAAGCGCTTGCGCTCGTAGATTTGGGCAGGTATGAGGAAGCTGAAAGCTGTTACAAAGCAGCTCTCGGTATAATGAGTAAAGCTAAAGGCGGTCTTGCCGATCTTGCCGTTACGTACGTAAATATGGCGCATCTTTACGATATCTGGTTTGAAAATTCAGAAGAAAAATCTGTTGAATGTCTTAATGAAGCGGAAGCAATACTAAACAAACCCGAAATAATTCGCGATTCATATTATGCTTATGTTTGCAGTAAGTGCGCACCGTCGTTTGACTATTTCGGTTTTTTCATTTTTGCTGCCGAGCTGAGAGAACGGTCTGAAAAAATCTATGCAGGGTCTTGAGCTTTCTGAAAAATTTTATCTCGATTTTGGCAAGCCAATGATCGAGTCGGAATTTTCTGAATATTCCGGAAGAATTGCCGTAGGTCTTGTCGGCGAAGGATCTGAATGTTTCGGCTATGACGACGATATATCCACAGATCATGATTTTGATCCCGGGTTTTGTATCTGGATTTCCCACAGCGACTACGAATCGTTCGGATTTCAGCTTGAACGTGCGTACGCAAGACTGCCAAAGGACTATATCGGTTTCAGAAGAAATTCGCTTAATCCCTCGGGAGGAAAACGCCGGGGCGTATTTACAACGGACGGTTTTTACAGCCGTTTCCTCGGGTCTTCGCAAGCGCCCGAGTCTTTGATGCATTGGCTGTATATTCCTTCTCATTCTTTGGCATGTGCGTCAAACGGAAAAGTGTTCCGCGACGATAACGGTGAATTTTCGGGAATACGGGAAAAATTAAAAAAAGGATATCCGGAGGACGTACGGCTTAAAAAGCTTGCCGCACACACAGCCTTAATGGCGCAGTCCGGATTATACAATTACGAAAGATGCGTACGCCGCGGAGAGGCAGGCGCAGCGCAGCTCGCGGTTCACGAATTTGTCAGACATACAATATCCGTCATTTACCTGCTGAACAACGCGTACGAACCGTTCTACAAATGGGCGTACCGCGGAATGCGCGGGTTTGTCGGTTATTCAATGTTTGAGCATCCTCTTGTCAGGCTGACAACGCTCGCCAATTCCCCTTCGGAAGTTGAGTTTAAACTCAAAACAATGGAAGAAATATCGCACACCATATCCGAGCGTTTCATTGAGCAGAATATATCCGATTCTCCTTCATCCCAGCTTGAACTTCACGCCGCTTCAATCAGTAAAAATATAAAAGACACGAATCTGCGTAATATGCATATAATGGAAGGAATATAAAACACCCCGTTAACGCCGGTCAAACGCCGGTATCCGGGGTGCTTTCCTTTTTTATAATTTTTCGCCTTTTATCGGTCAATATACGCACAGGCGGCAACGGCTGCCGCTGAACCGTCCGAAACCGCTGTTGTAACCTGGCGTACGCGTTTTGTACGGCAGTCGCCGGCAACAAAAATTCCTTCCGTGCGAGTCGTGCAATCCTCTCCGGATTTTGCATATCCGTTTGAATCGAGTTCGATGACTTCGGAGAATGCCGCGTTTTGCGGCTCAAGGCCGATGGCAATAAACATACCGTCAAGCGTAAGTGTTTTAAAATCCGCCTCATTTTCAGACGCAATAACTATTCCTTCAAATTGACTGTCGCCAATCAGACTTTTTACAGTCGTTCCGGTAATAACTTCAATGTTATTTTTATCGTTTACAAGTTCAGCAAGTTTTGCTTCTCCGGTAAGAAAAGGCAGATTCTGGATTACATAAACCTTTTCAGACAAATCCGACAGCAAAAGCGCCTCCTGGAGCGCGGAGTTTCCTCCTCCGATTACCGCAACGGTTTTGTCTTTGTAGAATGCGCCATCGCATACCGCGCAAAACGATATTCCGCATCCGATAAATTCCTCTTCCCTTTCAAGTCCGAGAAGCCGGTGCTTTGCGCCTGTTGCAATAATCACGGCCTTTGCCTCAAATTCGCCGCTATCCGTATAAACCGTTTTTATTTCACCGTTCTTAAGTCCCGAGACTTCTGCGAACTCAAATTCCGCGCCCTGTTCCATTGCCTGTCCGACAAGCTTTTCCGCAAATTCGTTTCCCGAAACTGACAAAAAGCCCGGTATATTTTCAACCTTGGGTGAAAATGTAATTTGTCCTCCGAATGATGATTTTTCAATCACAAGAACGCTTTTGTTCGCCCTCCGCGCATAGAGGGCGGCGGTAAGCCCCGCAGGACCACCGCCGATCACAATAATATCGTACATATTTACAGTTTCCTCAATTTTTACCCTCTAAATATTTCTTAATTACGCCTACTCCGGCATATTTTTCAATGTTTCCTTCCGAGGAAACAACAAGCGTCGGAGCCTGTTTAACCCCAAGATCGTTGGCAAGCTCGATATTTTCGAGCGCAAGAAGCTTTTCGTACTCAACTCCGGCTTTATCAAGCATCGCGCAGGCAATCTTGCAGTTCGGGCAGGTTGCTGACGTAAACAGATAAATTCCGTCCGACAGTCCGTTTTGCTTATCCGAAGCTTCTGCGGTTTCTTCTTTATCTTTTAAAACGCCATTGTGAGTAAGAACGCTGGTTTCGATGTTGTATTCAAGACGCTCCTTATATTCCTGCGTCTTTCCGGCGTTCCAGTTCTGAACAGGTCTGTAATATCCCGTTATGCGGCTGTACACTTCTGTTGGCTCGCCGCAGAACGGACACTCGAACTGTTCGCCGTTAAGGTATCCGTGATTTTTGCAAACCGAATACGTGGGAGAAATTGTGTAGTAAGGCAGCTTGTAGTTTTCGGCGATTTTACGCACAAGATTTGCCGCAGATTCCCAGTCCGGCATTTTTTCTCCCAAAAACGCATGAAATACCGTACCGGAAGTATACAATGTCTGAAGCTCGTCCTGAATATCAAGCGCCGAGAATATATCGTCCGTGTATCCGACCGGCAGATGGCTGCTGTTGGTGTAGTAAGGCGTTCCGCCGGCTTCGGCCGCCGTAATTATATCAGGATACTGTTCAACGTCATGCTTTGCAAGACGGTAAGATGTCGATTCCGCCGGCGTCGCTTCAAGATTGTAAAGATCGCCATACTCCTCCTGATAATCGGAAAGACGCTCTCTCATATGATTCAGCACGTCGATTGTGAAATTCTGACACTTAGGATCGGTCATATCTGCGCGAACCCACTTTGCATTCAGACCTGCTTCGTTCATGCCGACAAGTCCGATCGTTGAAAAGTGGTTGGCAAACGTGCCGAGATAACGCTTTGTATAGGGATAAAGTCCCTCGTCAAGCAGCTTTGTTATAACTGTTCTCTTAGTCTTCAGCGAACGCGCCGCTATATCCATCATACGGTCAAGACGCTTGTAAAAATCCTCTTCATTCTCAGCAAGATAAGCAATTCTCGGCATATTAATTGTTACAACGCCAACCGATCCGGTGCTTTCTCCGGAACCGAAAAATCCTCCGGACTTTTTGCGCAGTTCGCGCAGGTCAAGACGCAGACGGCAGCACATTGACCTGACGTCGCTCGGCTCCATATCGCTGTTTATATAGTTTGAAAAATACGGCGTTCCGTATTTTGAAGTCATCTCAAAAAGAAGCTTGTTGTTTTCTGTCGGTGACCAGTCAAAATCTTTTGTAATTGAATAGGTCGGGATGGGATACTGGAATCCGCGTCCGTGTGCGTCTCCTTCAATCATTATTTCTATGAATGCTTTGTTAATCAGACGCATTTCATCCACACAGTCGCCGTATGTAAATTCCCTTTCCTTTCCGCCGACAATAGCCGGAAGGTCCTTCAGGTCCGCCGGAACGGTCCAGTCAAGCGTTATATTTGAAAACGGTGCCTGCGTACCCCATCTCGACGGCGTATTAACGCCGTAAATAAACGACTGAATACACTGCTTAACTTCCTTATAGGTCAGATTGTCAACCTTAACAAACGGAGCAAGATAGGTATCAAAAGAAGAAAATGCCTGTGCGCCCGCCCATTCGTTCTGCATTATGCCAAGAAAATTAACCATCTGATTGCAGAGCGTTGAAAGATGGCTTGCCGGGGAGGACGAGATTTTTCCGGGAATTCCTCCGAGGCCTTCCTTTATAAGCTGCTTCAGACTCCATCCTGCGCAATATCCGGTCAGCATCGAAAGATCGTGCAGGTGAATATCGCAGTTTTTGTGTGCCGAACTGATTTCTTCGTCGTATATTTCCGAAAGCCAGTAATTTGCCGTAATCGCACCGGAGTTTGAGAGTATAAGACCGCCGACAGAATATGTGACAGTTGAATTTTCTTTAACGCGCCAGTCGATCGATTTTAGATATTTATCAACCGTTTCTTTGTAGTCAAGATAAGGATTTTTCAGATTGCGCAGCTTTTCTCTCTGCTTGCGGTAGAGGATATACGCCTTCGCGACTCCATCGTAACCGCCCTTTATCAGTACGGTTTCAACGCTGTCCTGTACGTCTTCAACGGAAATATATCCATCCTTAACCTTCGGGAGAAAGTCCGCCGTAACTTTTAAGGCAAGAAAATCTATAATATTATCCGTATAATCTGTATCGGTTGCAATAAACGCCTGCTTCATCGCATTTGCGATTTTGGCGATATCAAATTCAACGATTTTTCCGTCTCTTTTAATTATTTGATACATTTTTGTTTTCTCTCCTTTTATATTCCTTTTATATTCCTCTTATTTTTACTTTTTTTACATACGGTTTAATTTCTTCTGCAAACTCACTAATCTCTTCGGCGCTGAATGTGCCGAGTCCTTCCGCTTTTATGAGATTACCAGAGTCCTTGAATTGCTGCAAATAATACTCTTCTGCACCGTTAATCCATTTTGCAGCGCCGACAAGGCTTTCTTTTGTGTGGATTCCTTTAACAACGGTCGTTCTGAATTCGTATTCAATCCCGCAGCTCATCAAAAAGTTCTTTGACGCTTCAACATCCGAAATGCAAAAGTCATTAATTCCGACCGCCGCAAAATAACCTTCCGGAGAGTTTTTGATATCCATAGCGATCCTGTCGGCAAGACCTTCTTCAACAATTCGTCTGAGCATATCGGGTTTTGTTCCGTTGGTATCAAGCTTGATTAAAAAACCGAGATCACGTATTTTATGCAAAAAGTCAAACAGCTCGGGATGAAGCAAGGGCTCTCCGCCTGTTATAACGACTCCGTCGAGAATACCTTTTCGTTTTTTCAGGAAACTGAAGAAATCCTCTTCGTCAACTGCTTCGCTTTTACTGCATAAAACAAGTCCGGAATTGTGACAAAACGGGCACCTAAGGTTACATCCGCCGGTAAAGACCGTACACGCGACCTTCCCCGGATAATCAAGAAGCGTTGTTTTTTGAAATCCGTTTATCGTCATATTTGCGCCCTCCGCAGTAAGATAAACTCAATATATGGTACCGACGCATTTGAGCTAACATTATGTAGTATAGCAGATTTCTACTTAAAAGTAAAGTAAAATTTTAGGATTGTTTCGTAGAAAAATATATACTTTTTTTGTACATTTATACGAGACAAATGTAGCTAATAATTTC
>JAQXSY010000138.1 GCA_029219205.1 Bacillota bacterium
GGGCTTGGTTTCCCGGACGACGATATGCTCGGCATCGATCTCGTCATGCCTGATATAAGCTATCTTGAAAAAAACAAAGAAAATATTCGCGGAATAATTCTGACGCACGGTCACGAGGATCATATCGGAGCGGTCCCGTACGCGCTCAAATCGCTCGACATACCGGTTTACGGAACGCGTCTCACGCTCGGAATACTTGAAAACAAACTGTCGGAAGAAAAACTTGACCATAATCCTCAGCTGATCACGGTTGAAGCAGGCGAAACAATCACGCTCGGAGCGTTTAATATTGAATTTATAAGAGTCAACCACTCAATCGCCGACGCGGTATGCCTTGCCATAAAAACTCCGATAGGCACGATTATCCATACGGGAGATTTCAAGCTCGACATAACCCCAATCGAAGGCGAAATGATGAATATAACACGTCTCGGAGAGCTTGGCAACGAAGGCGTGCTTCTTCTGATGTGCGAATCAACGAACGCAGAGCGTCCGGGATTTACTCCGTCAGAGAAAAAAGTCGGTCAGTCGCTCGATAACATTTTCATGCGCAACCGCGACAAACGAATTGTTATCGCGACATTCTCTTCAAACGTCCACCGTGTGCAGCAAATAATAAACACAAGCGTTCAATACGGCAGAAAAGTTGCCATAACAGGACGCAGTATGATAAATATTGTAAACGCGGCTGTCGAACTGGGATATATGCAGGTTCCGGACAAAGTGCTTATCGACATAAACGAGATAAAAAAATTCCCTCAGGAGCAGGTCACGATAGTTTCGACCGGAAGCCAGGGAGAACCGATGTCCGCGCTCTACCGCATGGCGTTCGGCTCTCATGACAAAGTACAGCTTGGCCCGAACGACCTAGTTATCATCAGCGCAAACGCCATACCCGGAAATGAAAAAACCGTGGATAAGATTATCAACGAACTGTTCAAAAACGGAGTTACGGTGTTCAAGGACGCGCTGGTCGAAGTACACGTTTCCGGTCATGCCTGCCAGGAGGAGCTTAAGCTCATGATGGCGCTGACAAAACCGAAATATTTTATGCCCATACACGGCGAATACAAGCATCTTGTAAGCAATAAGAACCTTGCGCTCTACATGGGCATTCCGGAAACGAACATTTTCATTTCGGATCTCGGAAAGGTGCTTGAAATCGACCACGACGGGGCCCGTTTCAACGGCTCGGTCAATTCGGGAATCGTACTTGTCGACGGCTACGGAGTCGGAGACGTCGGAAATATCGTTCTGCGCGACCGGCGTCATCTTTCGCAGGACGGGCTGATCGTCGTTGTCGCAACGGTTGACCTCGACTACCGTTCAATTATTTCCGGTCCCGATATAGTCTCGCGCGGCTTTGTATACGTACGCGAATCGGAAGAGCTTATGGACAAATCAAAAGAAATTGCCCGCGACGCAATCGAAGACTGCTTCGATTCAAATATAACCGACTGGGCGCAGATAAAAATGCGCGTCAAGGACGATCTCACAAAATATCTTTATACAAAAACCCACCGCAAACCGATGATACTTCCTGTAATAATGAACGTATAACACAGAAAGCGGGGCGTAGTTTTCTGCCGCGCCCCGCTTCCTTTTTTTGGCTTGTATACGCAATACTGCCCGGCGGCAATAATCATAACAGCAACATCCAGATGCGGAGGAAAACTTTATGTATTACAATAAGGTTGAGATCTGCGGGGTAGACACTTCGCAGCTTGAAACAATGTCCGCGCAGGAAAAGCGCGAGCTTCTTGAAAAGACGAAGGCCGGAGACGAAAATGCTCGCAGCCGGCTGATTCACGGGAATCTCAGACTTGTTTTAAGTATAATCCGAAGATTTTCGGGACGCGGAGAAAACCCCGACGATCTGTTTCAGGTCGGCTGCATAGGGCTTATCAAGGCAATAGACAATTTCAATACGGAACTTGACGTCAAATTTTCCACCTATGCCGTGCCGACCAATGTACAAAAGTGAAAAACTCTGATGGGGAGAATACATATATATGAATCTTGAATTTAAAAACATCACAAAGAGCTTCGGCGAGAAGCAGGTCCTAAAAGGCGTTTCCTTCTCGGTTGAAAGCGGAAAAGCGTTCGGCTTCCTCGGACGCAACGGTGCCGGAAAAACAACGTCTTTGCGTATTCTTATGAACGTTTTCCCGGCAGACGGCGGAGAAGTGCTCCTGAACGGCTCGCCGATTGATTATAAAAAAGAAAAAATCGGTTATCTGCCTGAGGAACGCGGTCTTTACCCCAAAAAGAAAATTATCGATCAGCTCATATATTTTGCGCGTCTTAAGGGGATGAATACCCACGACGCCGTTTTGTCGATTGACCGTTGGCTTGAGCGTCTGGGAATGACCGAATACAGAAACAAGCGGCTTGACACCCTTTCAAAGGGAAACCAGCAGAAAATTCAGCTTATAACAGCGCTCGCACACGATCCCGGCATCATTATTCTGGACGAGCCGTTTTCAGGTCTGGATCCGGTCAACGCAATGCTGCTTAAGGACGTAGTCAAGGAGGAGATTTCAAGAGGAAAGATCGTCCTGTTCTCGAGCCATCAGATGAATTATATTGAAGAATTCTGCGACAATATCGCGATTCTATGCGGCGGATCGGTCGCTTTGTCCGGAAGCCTGCGCGAAATAAAGCGAAGTTACTCAAGGGACATGCTGTATGTACGTTCCGCTCAGTCCGGGAAAATAGCCGTCGAAAACGAAGGCTGCAGCGCCGCAGGGGACGGAGACGGCCTGATTTTTAAGCTTAAAAGCCCGGAAGACAAACAATCGGTCATGACTATGCTTGCGGAAAAATACGACATCGATGAAATTAAGGTTTTTGAGCCCACTCTTAACGATATTTTCGTTGATTACGCAGGCGACAAAATTTGAGGAGGCGAAAAAATGAAACAATTCGGAACGATATTCTCCTTTGAGCTGAAAAATTACCTAAAAAACAAAATATTTGTCGGCGTAACGGTATTTCTCGCAGCACTGATAGCGGTAGTAATGTTCCTGCCGCGTATAACCGGATTTTTTAAAAACAACGAAAATCCGTCGGACGATGAGAAGTCGGTCATGCTCGTTTATTTCGACTCTGAAATCTGTTCGTCAAAATCCGTCGACGGCGTGCTCGGCGCGTTGTTTCCCGATACCGGCGCAGGTCAGGCCGAACGTCTGCGAGATCTCTTTGCGATGTCTTTTCCCGGCTATAACGTACAGCTCACAAATAGTACCGACGAAATCCTCGAAACCATTGCCTCCGGCGAAGCAGACTGCGCATTTTGCGTTTCTTCACTCACATCCTACACATATTACGTAAACAACCTTTCCATGTACGACGTAAACACAACAGCAGCCGACGAACTGCTGAAAAACCTTTATCAGATGAGCGTCATTACCGAAAGCGGCGTGCCGGTTGAAAAGGCAGCGGATATAATTATTTCTTCGGAGATTACACACAAAACCGAAAACCTGGGCAAAGATCAGATTCAGAACTTTTTCTACACATACATAATGATTTTTGCGCTCTATATGGTCATCCTGCTTTACGGACAAATGGTTGCGACAAATGTCGCAACAGAAAAAAGCTCCCGTGCAATGGAGCTGCTTATAACAAGCGCAAATCCGGTATCAATGATGTTCGGAAAAGTACTTGCGGCATGTCTTGCAGGCTTCATTCAGCTTGTTGCGATCTTCGGAACGTCGATTCTGTTCTTCAACCTGAACAAGTCCTACTGGGACGGCAATATGATAATCAATTCGATTTTCAACATGCCGCTTGACCTTCTTCTCTACATGCTGCTTTTCTTTGTACTCGGATTTTTCATGTATGCATTCATGTTCGGCGCCGTCGGATCCACCGCAACCAAGCTCGAAGATATAAATACTTCCGTCATGCCCATAACAATGCTCTTTGTCATAGGTTTTGTCATAGTCATAACGTCCATGGCGGGAGGAAACATAGACGGCGCACTCATGACCGTCTGCTCGTACATCCCGTTCACCTCGCCAATGGCGATGTTCACAAGAATTGCAATGAGTACTGTACCGGCATACGGCATTGCAATCTCGGTTGCGATACTTGCGGGTTCGGTCGTATTTATAGGTATACTTTCCGCCAAAATCTACCGCGTCGGAGTTCTTCTCTACGGAACATCTCCCAAGCTTAAAAACATTATTAAGTCCGTAATAAAGGCATAGCCGGTACTTAAAAAATAAAAAAATCCGCCGTTCACGAGTCCCAAAGGACTAAGCGAACGGCGGTTTGCCGTTATTTAGAATTCTTCTTTAAATAATCCGATTCTGCGGGATATTTCCCCGGCGAATTTTTCGTCGCACTGGAGCTTAAGCCACGCTTTTTTACCGTCAAATCCGATGAGCAGACCGTACGGTTTTTTGGGAAACAAATCCGGGCAAAAGCTGAACCTGACTCCGATGGGCCCGTATTTGCTTTCAAGCTCCTTAACCGATGCGTCGCGCGATACGAGCACCGCATAATTCAGCGAAAGATTGCACAAAACCGTGCTCTTCTTTCCCTGCTTTTTAATTACGACAATATCGTTATGTTCGGCAAGCTCGTTTTCATCGTTCAGCATGTATTCGTAGCTTGTAAGCAGATACCTTTGCGTAAGCTGAATACCGAGTGTCAGACACACAATCAAACAAATCTGATATACCGCCTTCGGCGTCAGAAATCCGGTTGCAACAAAACATCCGGCGGCAACTGCAAACAAAACCGAGATTATTACCACCGCGGCGCGATTGTTTCTTTCTGGAATATACGTCATATCCGGCAAAACGAGTTATATGCGTCCTTTCTTTTGATTCAGACCTCTTCCTCTGTTTTTGTAACGGCGATTGACAGCTCTTCAAGAGCCTTCTCATCGGCTGGAGCGGGACATTTCGTCATAAGCTCGGATGCATTCTGCACCTTCGGAAAAGCAATAACGTCGCGTATATCGTCGATTCCGAGAAGCAGCGCGGTAAGACGGTCAAGACCGAACGCAAGCCCGCCGTGCGGAGGCGTTCCGTACTTGAAAGCTTCAAGAAGGAATCCGAACTTGTTCTGAGCTTCTTCTTCGCCGATACCGAGCGCCCTGAACATACGGTTCTGTATATCCGGAGTATGAATACGGATAGATCCTCCGCCCGCCTCCGTGCCGTTTATTACAATATCGTAGGCAATTGAACGGACTTTTTCGGGTGCGGTTTCAAGCAGCGGTAAATCGTCTGGATTAGGCATAGTGAAAGGATGATGCTTTGCATAATAGCGTCCGTCCTCTTCGCTGTACTCAAGCAGCGGAAAGTCAGTTACCCAAAGAAGCTTATAGCCTGCATTTTTGGTAAGCCCAAGCCGCCGCGCAATTTCACAGCGAAGCGCGCCGAGAGAATCGAACACAACCTGAGGCTTGTCCGCGACGATAAACGCGATGTCTCCGTCGCCGATTTCAAGCGTCCTGACAACAGCTTCGTTTTCCTCCTGCGACAGGAACTTTGCATAGGAAGACGAAACCTCTCCGTTCTGAACCTTGTACCATGCAAGCCCCTTTGCACGGTATGATTTCACATATTCGGTCAGCGAATCAATATCCTTGCGGGAAAATGCAGACGCTCCGCCGTCAATTTTTATACCACGGACGTTTCCGCCGTTCTCAACCGCACCGCTGAACACCTTAAAAGAGCAACCCCGTGCAATCTCAGTCAAATCCTTGAGCTCAAAACCGAAGCGAAGGTCGGGCTTGTCCGAACCGAAACGGTCCATAGCTTCCGCATAAGTCATCCTCATAAGCGGCATCTCTATATCAATGCCCTTAAACTCCCAAAATACCTTTTTGAGGAATCCTTCCACAACCGAGATAACGTCGTCCTGAGTTACAAACGACATTTCAAGGTCGATCTGTGTAAATTCAGGCTGTCTGTCCGCACGGAGGTCTTCGTCGCGGAAGCAGCGCGCAATCTGAAAATACCTATCAAATCCCGAAAGCATGAGCAGCTGCTTATAAAGCTGCGGCGACTGCGGGAGCGCGTAGAAATTTCCGGGATGAACTCTTGAAGGGACAAGATAGTCACGTGCGCCCTCCGGCGTTGGACGAATCAGGCAGGGCGTTTCAATATCCATAAATCCCTGCTCGCCGCAAAAATAATCGCGAGCTATCTTTGAAATTTTTGAACGAGCCATGATATTGCGGCTCAGATCCGGACGCCGCAGATCAAGGTAACGGTGCTTAAGGCGAAGCTCCGGCTTGACTGAGCTGTTTTCGACAATCTCAAACGGAGGCGTCTGCGCGGAGGAAAGCACTTTAAGTTCGTCAACATAAAGCTCAACTTCACCGGTAGGAATATTCTTGTTTACCGACGAACGCATCCTCACGACGCCCTTTGCGCAAAGCACATACTCTGCACGGACTCCAAACGCGGTGTCAAAAACGGCTTTGTTGGTATTTTCGTCAAAAGCAAGCTGTAAAATTCCGCTTCTGTCGCGAAGGTCAATAAAAATCAGCGAACCGAGGTCGCGCTGACGCTGCGCCCAGCCCATTACGCATACGCGCTTGCCTGCGTCTGCGGATGTAAACTCGCCGCAGTATTTTGTTCTTTTATCATTAGCAGTCAGAAGTTCCGACATAATATTGTATCATTCCTTTAAATTCATTTTAAAATGTACCGCCGCCGTTCCCAATTTGTTACGCGCCGAGAACCAGGCGCAGTGCGTCAATGTCATATATGCTCACTTCAGTCTGGGTACTGTCGCTCATTTTTTTGAGCTGCGCCCTGCCGCTCTCAAGCTCGCTCGAGCCGATAATAAGCGTATATTTCGCGCCGATCTTATCGGCGTATTTCATCTGAGCCTTAAGCGATCTTCCGCAGACGTCGCAGTCGGCGTAAACTCCGGACAAACGAAGTTTTTCCGTTATGCCAAGCGCGGCGACGGAGGCTTCCCCGCCCATCGGAGCAATATAGAGCAGCGGCTTTTCGGGCTCGCCTATATCTACTCCGCATGCCTTCATTGCAAGAATAAGACGCGTAATACCCATAGCAAAGCCGATCCCCGGCGTTTTCGGTCCGCCAAGCTGATTTATCAGCCCGTCGTAGCGTCCGCCTCCGCAAACGGTACTCTGTGCGCCTATGGTATCGCAAATAAATTCAAATACGGTTCTTGTGTAATAATCAAGTCCGCGGACTATTCTCGGATTAACCGTATAAGCTATGCCCATGCTTTCAAGCGAAAGCTTCAGCTGATTAAAATGCGTTTCGCACTCTTCGCAGAGATTGTCGATCGTTTTCGGAGCATCCGCCGCAAGTTCTATACATTCGGGATTCTTACAGTCGAGTATGCGCAGGGGATTTGTTTTAAGTCTCTCACGGCAGGTCGGACAAAGCTTGTCCTCGTTTGCCTTAAAGTACTCGACCAGTGCCGCATGGTACTTCGGCCGGCATTCCGGACAACCTATACTGTTTATGCTGAGATTAACGTCCTTAAGTCCGATCTTCTTAATTATCGCGTCGGCAAGCGAAATAACGCTCGCGTCGGCAGCGGCAGAACCGGCTCCGAACATTTCAACTCCGAACTGGAAAAATTCTCTGCTTCGTCCTGCCTGTGGTTTTTCATAACGGAAGCAGTTTATAAGATAATAAAGCCTGAGCGGAAGCGCGTCGCTGAGTTTGCCGTTTTCGAGCACCGCCCTCGCGATGCCTGCAGTTCCCTCCGGACGAAGCGTATATGAACGATCCTCGCGATCCGTGAAAGTATACATCTCTTTCTGAACAACGTCGGTCGTGTCACCGACTCCGCGCAGAAAAAGCTCCGTCGCTTCAAATGTTGGAATCCTGATTTCCGAAAATCCGTAGCGCGCGGCGGTCTCTTTCGCTGTTTTTTCAATATATTGCCAATATGGTATCTCTTCGGGAAGAATGTCCATTGTCCCGCGAGGCTTCTGTATCATACCGTTGTTTGTCCTTTCCTGAATTTAATAAAACAGTATAACATATTTGCACGTTATTGTCAATATTCGGCGAGGCAAGTTTGTTCCGATATAGGTTAAAAAACAAAATATAAATTCATTATGAACATTGACATATGCTTTTATCGTATGTTATAATTTTTTGAAAGATAAAAATGCTCATATATAAAAAAGGATTGGCTTGATAAAATGAATAAAAAGCAGTTTGGCGGAATATTCCCCGCACTTATGACATCATTTACAGAAGACGGCCTGAACGATAAACGGATCAAACAGCACGTCGCGCAGATGAAGGACATCGGCGTACATGGATTTTACGTAGGCGGATCGACTGGAGAAATGCTTCTCTGCACGCTTGACGAAAGAAAGCAGCTGCTTGAAGACGTGCTTGAAGAGAACAATAAAAAATGCAAAGTAATCGCGCACATCGGATGCCCCGGAACAAGAGAAGCTATTGAGCTTGCAAAACACGCGGACAAAGCAGGCGCCGACGCAATTTCGTCGGTAACGCCTTTTTACTTTAAGTACAGCTTCAAAGAAATCAAAACCTATTACCAGCGTCTCTGCGACTCTGTTGAAGTTCCGGTTATTATTTACAACATCCCCCTGCTTACAGGAGTTTCACTCGGATACGATCAGCTTTGCGAGATTATGAGCATAGATGGCGTAGGAGGAATGAAATTTACCTGCACAGACTTTTTCATTCTCGAAAGAATCCGCGCAGACTTTCCCGAAGCCGTTATTTATAACGGGTTTGACGAAGACCTTCTTTCAGGTCTTGCCGCGGGAGCAGACGGCGGCATCGGCTCGACATACAATTTCATGCCTGAATTTTATCTGCGTATATTTGAGCTGTTTAACAGCGGAGACTGCAAAAAAGCGCTCGCTGTTCAGAGCATAGCCAACCGTTATATACAGAAGCTGCTTAAATTCGGCGTAAACGAGGGTTGCAAAAAGCTCATTTCGCTGCGCTTCGGAGATTACGGCAAATGCAGAGAGCCTTTCCTCCCGCTCTGCCCGGAATCGGAAAAAGAGATTACCGAAACCTTATTCACGCCCATGATGGACGAAATTTCAAAGCTGTAAACTATAAACCGCAAAAACCGTCTTCGGTCAAACGAAGACGGTTTTTGCGTTATTGACAATCAGGAGCACAGATGATACAATAATATACGCGATATGCGATTCTTTATTGTGGCAAAGGGAATAAAATCATGTTCAAAAAAATGTACAAGTGGCTTGATAATTACTGGTATCACTACAAATGGACGACAATTATCGTTGTGTCGTTTGCAGTCATACTGACAATATGTATAGTGCAGATGGCGACAAAGGAAACCTACGACATAACCGTTCTCTATACTGGTCCGCATATTTTCATAAAAGAAGAAAAGCTTTCCATGCAAAACGCTTTATCCTCGGTTTTAAAAGAGGATAACAATAATGACGGCAAAAAGACCGTCGTTATACAAGATATGCCGGCGTTTACCCCGGAGCAGGCGGAAGAGGCAATGAAAGCAGCCGAGGAGGAAGGCCGTACCATTATAATAAATTCCTATTCGCTTGAGCAAGTTACTCAAAGCTTCTCTCAGGAAGTGCTGGCAGGAGAATCCGTTATATGCCTTCTCGACCGGTACTGGTATGATAAACTGATTTCAAACGATGGCCTGACGCCGCTTAAGGAAGTTGTCGGAAAAGAAGTTGAGGGAGCCTTCGACGACTACGGCATCTACCTGAAGGATACAGCGTTCGGCAAGTTTTTTTCAGCTTTCGACGTACTTCCGGACGATACGATACTGTGCATACGCCGCGTCGGCATAGGTTCGCTCGTAGCAGGTCAGAAAAGCGCTCAGAAACGATATGAAAGCAGTAAGCGCCTGTTTTGTGAAATAATCAACTTCGAATATCCTCAGGGCTGGACCGAATAAGGCTGTTATAAATTATAATACCTCAGTACGCCGTTATATATTCCTTCCGCGAAAATGCCCGGTTCATCTCTCATAAGCGCCGCGTCGTATTCATTGGTTATAAATCCAAGCTCAATCAGTACAGCCGGCATTTGCGTCTTGCGAAGCACGTAAAGGCTCGGACGAACCGACATGCCGCGGTTCTGCAAACCGGTCGACAAGTTAAGCTCGGTCAAAATATCTTCGCCCATAGCATATCCGGCAGACTGCCGGCTGTAAGCAAAGCCTTCACTGCCGCTCGCCTGAGAAATATTCGAAGCATTTGCATGAAGACTTATGAAAAAATCCGCTCCCCATTCGTTTGCCATATCAACCCGCGCTTTCAGACTTGTGGCAACCGACGTGCCGAGTATCTGGTCTGGAGTTTCGCGTGAGTATTTTACCTCAAAATCAGGACTCGCCGAAAGCAGCTCGCCCGCAAGAATTCCGATAACATATACAAGATCCTGTTCCCTCAAGCCGTTTCCTTCCGCTCCCGCGTTAGGGTTTTGTGGATTATGTCCCTGGTCAATGAATATTTTATAAGCCATATTTTTTCGCCTTTCAGATAAGATAAAAAGAATAAAACGCCTTGCGTTTGAATGAAATGTCTCAGTTTCATCATATGCGCAGGACGTTTTTTTGTTTACGAGGGTTTATTTTTATGTTTAATTATAATCACAGAAGCGAAAAATAAAGCTCCTCCGGGGGTTTATCTGAAAGGTAGACTGGCGGAATGTCAAGCATCGTACGCGCGCCGCACATACCCTCCCTTTTCATTCGTACCGCAGCTCTGGCGCAGGCACAGAGAACGCTTCCGGTAAATTCCGGATTTGATCCGAGCTTAAGCGAATATTCAATGGTATGTCCGGCTCCTCCGGCCGTATTGCCGTTACGGATAACAAAACCGCCGTGCGGCATTCCGCTGTGATCTCGCTTCATTTCTTCTTCCGTAATGAAAAAAACGGTCGTGTCGTAATCGGCAAAATAATCCGGCATATTAACGATTTCACTGCGTATACGTTCGTGATCGGCACCTTCGCACGCAACGACGTAGCACTCGCGAAGATGTTTTTGTCTTGCGTTAAGCTTGGGACACAAACCGTTTCTGACCTCGGCAACCGCACTCTCAATCGGAACGGTATACTGACGGGCGTCAGCAACTCCTTTTATCCGGCGTATTGCGTCAGAATGACCCTGGCTGACGCCTCTGCCCCAGAATGTATAGCTGACTCCTTTCGGAAGTATTGCTTCGAAATAGAGGCGATTGAGAGAAAACACTCCCGGATCCCAGCCCGCAGAAATAATCGATACGTTTCCACCGGCTTTTGCAGCGCCGTCAACGGCTTTATAATATACGGGAATCTTCGCGTGAGTGTCGAAGCTGTCTACCGTACAAAAATGCCTTGCATATTCCGGTCCCTGAACCGGAAGGTCGGTCGCGCTTCCTCCGCAAAGAATCATTACGTCGATCTTTCCTTTAAGAACCGCGAAATCTTCCGCGCGCATAACTTCTGTGTCTCCGATTATCTTCACGGATGAAGGATCGCGGCGCGTCAGAACCGCGCAAAGCTCCATGTCGTCGGAGACTCCGGCGGCAAGCTCAACTCCGCGTCCGACATTGCCGTATCCCATAACCGCGATTTTGATTTTATCCATAACCCGAGTTCCTTTCCGAAGTATCCATGATATTTTTGTGTCAAGCGCGAAGCCGATAACTTTTTTATTTCAGGAAAAAACCGGATTCATTTCCGGATGAAATACGTTCCATCTCCGCCCTGACCTTTTCGCAATATCCGTCGGTTAATACCCCCTTCTTCCATTGCTTTTGCGCTCCAAATTCACCAAAACGGTAACACATAAGCACCTTGTCTATATCGCCTTCATATTTTTCATAAAATAATGAAAGAATATATATTCCGCTGCGCATGTTCTGATAGTAGTCAAGAAAATCGCTGAATCCGAATTTTTCATTAAGCCATTCGAAGTTTATCTCATTTATCTGCATTATTCCGTAATTCTTTCCGTCGTCCGAAATAACTGACGGCGTATAGCGGCTTTCCGCATACATAACACCAAACGCAAGTTCCGGCGGAATACCGAATTCCTCAGCGGCGGACACCGCAGCATCCTTTTGAAGAACATCAAGAGGAACGTCATATTCGCGCAGGTTTATCTGAGGCGACACCGGAAAATCTCTGATCTTCGCCTCCTCGGTTTCAAATATTTCCGGCGCTTCGCACATGCACGGCGGATTTGCTTTCGAAGGACTCATAACCGACGGAACAGCAAAGGCGGTTCCCTTGGAACACAGACTGACAGCAAGCGATACGATCAATGAAATCATATACATTGAATATTGCTTTAACAATATAAGCGGCTGCATATCGTTCTCCTTTCAGATAACTATAACATCATTATATGCTGCAGCTTTTGCAAATATTGTTATATTTTGGAAAATATTTTTATTTTTTTAGCGGATATATGGCAAAAAACAAAAACCGCCTGTACTTCATTTTGAGTACAGGTGGTTTTTCATTATGTAAAAGCTCATCGCCGGTCAGATCTGTATCAGCTTTATTTCATTTCGGTGTTCACAAATTAATCCCATCAAATCTTCCGTTTTCATCCAAACCGTTGCGGTATTATCGTTCGGATGAACGCCGATTATTCCGGGAGGACTTAAAAAATCCTTGTCAATAAACACAATTACTCTATGTTCTTTGTCGTTCATTATTCCGAGCGGAGTAACAGAACCTGCGGTCAGGCCCAAATATTCCATCAGATCGTTTTCTGAAGCAAAGCTCAGCGGACGAATTTGATTTTCTGTCCGGATTTTTTTCAAATCCACTTTTTTATCACCTTTTACGGTAATCAAATAGTAATTATGCTTTTTATCATCCCGCACAAACAGGTTTTTCGCAACGCATTCCGGATGCGGAAAATTCAGCTCGGACACCTCGTCCATATTAAAAACCGCTTCATGCTCCGTAATCTCAAACCGGATATTCTTGCTTTTTAAAAAATCATAGATCTCATGTTTATTCATTGCGTGGAATCTCCGGATCTTTATTGAGGATTTCCTTAATCCGTTCAAGGCTGTCGGCAAAAAAAATTCCCTGAAGTTTTTCCTCCGAAGAAAGGCCTTTTTCGATCATATGTTCAAGCAAGGCCTTCAAGGCATTATAATAGCCGTTTAGATTGTAAATAATGCAGGGCGCGTCAAGCTGTTTCAAGGATACCATGGATATAACCTCCGAAATCTCTTCCAAAGTTCCGGTTCCTCCCGGAAAAGCGATAAATGCGTCGCCCAGTTCAATCATCCTGGTTTTTCGTTCCGGAATATTTTTTGCCACAACAAGCTCGGTCAAGCCTTCATACTGAAGGTCTTCATCAAAAAAAAGCTGTGCTTCGACTCCAATCACCTTTCCTCCCGCATCCAGAACACTTTTTGCAATTTCTCCCATCAGCCCGTTTTTTGAGCCTCCGTAAACAAGCGTGCTGCCGCTCTCGCCAATCCACGCGCCAAGCTCTTTGACCGCCTTTTTCAGAGACGGATCATTTCCTTCGCTTGAACCAAGATATACTGTAATTTTCATCTGAGTTTCCTCTCGAAATTGATATTCAAATTCTGTTTATTGGTCTTTTTCCTGCGCAGTTTTATTGCTTATTTTCAAAAATATCAAAAATCAGGGCATCCGACTCTTTGGGAAAATCCCGAAATAATCCCCACCGCATTCGTTTGTCAATAAATACGATGGGGAAAACAATCCGAAGCCGGATTCCATGATGTTTTATGGGGAAAGCCTGAATTAAGAATTTAAAATCTGCATAAAATCTTCGCCTGTGATGGTTTCTTTTTCATACAGGAACTTTGCCAGCTCGTCAAGCTTTGCGCGGCTTTCGGTCAGAATATTCAGCGCCTTTTCGTGCTGATTTTTTACAAGCTCTATTACCTGATAATCAATTTTTGCCTGAAGCTCGGCGGAGCAGGCAAGCGACGCGTCGCCTCCGAGATACTGGTTTGATACGGTTTCCAAAGCCACCATGCCGAATTCGTCGCTCATGCCGTACCGGGTAAGCATTGCACGAGCCAGCTTTGTCGCCTGTTCGATATCGTTTGAAGCGCCGGTACTCATCGAACGGAATATCAGCTCCTCTGCCGCACGTCCGCCTGTATATGTTGCAATTTTATTTTCCAGCTCTTCTTTTGTCATCAGATAGTGATTTCCTTCATCCACCTGCATGGTGTATCCCAGCGCGCCGGAAGTACGCGGAACAATGGTAATCTTCTGTACCGGAGCGGAATTTGTCTGTTTTGCCGCAACAAGCGCGTGGCCGATTTCGTGATATGCCACAACCAGCTTTTCGTGATCGGTAAGGATAGCGTTCTTTTTCTGATAACC
>JAQXSY010000139.1 GCA_029219205.1 Bacillota bacterium
ATCATGTGCTTTATTAAAGAATGCAACCATAAATTCGCTCGGAGAATCATATTGTTCACCAAAATGAGATTCTAATTGGTAGTGAATTTTTTTTGATGAATCCTCTGTGTTCACCAAAAACGCACCATATTCTTCAGTGTCAGGATTAGCGGATGTTGCATACACAGTGAGAAAGTCATTCCAAACAAGGTTAACATCTTTCAGTTCAACAGCAAGAGTTCCGCTTTTGGTTGAGGGGTCAATCGTCACAGTCGAGGGGATTATCAAGGTATAACTCTCCATAGTTTCATCAAGAGTTAAGCTGACAATTGTTTCTCTGTTTTCGATATCAGCGGCAACTACGCAGATTGCGGTGGATAGAATCATAATTGAAATCAAAAGAAATGGTAATAATTTTTTCATAATAAATCTCCTTTTATTCGACAATTAACAGAATATCTAATTCTGCATTATTCGTAGGCTTTTGAGAGTCATCCCGTAAATATGGCTGAACAACCAATACCGCAGGAAACTCTCCTTTTTCAAGTTTTCTTGATAGGGTTACTTTACTGCATTTATATCCGGGTTCAATATGTCCTGTTGAAAAAATTATTTCACCCGAATCGCGTAATTTTAGCGTAAACGACAAATCATAATATCCATCGTTATCTGTGGGATTATGAAGGGATACTTCTGCTTCTGTTGCGTTAGACGGAAGTTTTATTGTAGTCCATCCGGGAATTGCTATTCCGGGTAAATCTGTTCCGGCTTGTACTGGAATCCCTGTTGAAACATTCGGCTCATACACAATACCGTTATGTTCTACTTTAGGCTCTTGTAATTGTTTAACCAATACGAATGCCATAACAGATATTACAACGAGCAGGAGAGCAATGATGATGAAAGGGAAAGTTTTTTTCATAAGTTTATTCCTTTGCCACCTTCATCAAATTCTCAACTGCAAGCCGCAAATTCTGCGGTACATTTTCCATTTTCACATAACGGGCAACGGTTGCCGCACTACGCCCAATCTCACGTCCAACAGCCGCGTATGTACCGAGTTTTGGATATAAGCGGAGCATTTCAACGATTTCTTCGGGAGTTACTCTCGGTGCGCCCATATTACTTATTCTTGGGGTCTTTCTTTGCGGGTTTGTCGGCAACTTTCAAACATGTATCGGAGTTTTTAATACAATAAGCCCAAATGGATTCAATGTAGTTTTTGAAATCCCATTTCTTTGCGTTATCGCCGCCCGCTTCTGTTACAATGCGGTTCATTTCATCAATTTTCTGTGCGTAGTTCCACGGAACAGTGATAGTCTTTTTATCCGTGTCAAGAATGATTCTCATGCGTTTTTCCTCTAAAACAATAAAAAATGTGCAAATCCGCCGTGTTTCGACAAATCGCACATACAATTATATATATATATATATATATATTGTCAAGGGGTTTTATGAAATTTCTTCAAATTTTTTGAATTCTTCTGAAATCCAACAGAAACAGAAGAAATATGTTGAAAAACAAGTGAAATTCGTCAGATTTGTTCCGTTTTCTTGCGTTTTGAAACACAATCAAACGAATTTTCGTAAAATCGATCGGAATTCATTCGTTTTCGTTCAAAACGCATCATTCACAACGGTGACGGCGAAATTTCACCGCATTTCGTGGGAATCCGTGCCTCGCATAACAAGAATCGGGGAAACGCGCTTTTTTCTTCCCGAAATATCCCCCCTCTCCGCTTAAAGGCTTGCGCTGAACGTGTGGCGGTCTTATTTGATAATCATAAAAAAATATTGTATAATATTTATAGAAAGTGAAAAAAGAACACTTTCGGAAATAAAATTCAAGGAGATCAAAGTATGAATCATTTAGATTTACAGATTGAATAGTTTCTTCGCGCCCTAACCATTTACATGGAAAACCCCGATATTAATACAAGTTTTCAGTTACAGCGCAGAGCAATATATTTGCGTGACGCAGTACGTGAACACGACAAGGAAATAGAAAAGCGCGTCACGGATAATGTTTTAAATGCTTTATCTATCAAATTGGAAAAAGATGGCGCAATCGAAGAAATCAAAAGTTTGAAAAAAGCCATTGACGATTTAGGGAGGTAAATGAAATGCCGACAACTTTCCCAAATCAGAGAATGGTAAAGATACACAGGGAGTCCGTGAAAACGGATTTCCTCGGTATCAAAAATGAAAACTGGCAAGCCGCAAGCCGTGACCTCGGCGCACACGCTTTAATGCTTTATCTATACCTCGCATCCAACGCGAACAACTACACCGTTGCGCTGTCCCCTGCGGCGGTCAGACAGGCAATCGGCATGGCGCGTTCCACTTATCACGATCAATTTCATAAACTTGTTGACAGGGGATATTTAGTTCCCTCTCACGGCAATACCTTTGAGTTCTACGAAGTACCACAAGCCGCCACGCAGACACAAAATGAATTGTCGGCTGACAGATTGGATTTTGAAGAAAGTCCGCGCCACGATGAACAGGAAGCCTTTGGCGGTCAATCTGTATTGGCAGAGAATACAGAAATAAATAATACGGATAATGCAACAAATAACGCAGAAACAAATAATTCAGCGAATGAAGAAGCCGTAATCATCCAAAAGCCGCAAGTGAGAGAAATCACCATCAAGCCGCCAACAGCCGAGGGAAGAAGCCGCCCGAAACCTATCGAACAAGTGAGACAGGCGGCGTTTGAGTTTTAATGGCAAACTACGCGGAAAATATGCATAACTGGCTCAAACGGAGAGGGCTTGCGGCAAAGTATGAGTTTGCGGGAATCTACTGTATCAAGGTGGACGAAACCATTGTCTACATCGGAAAAAGCGGAAATATGCTACGGCGTATCGCATAGCATTACGCAGGGATTCAGCGGCAGACGGAAAAGAAATATGCTGTTTTAGCTGAAGCACGGCGTAGAGGACACAATATCAATTTTGATGTTTTGTATTACGCCCAAAGTACGCGCTATGCGGACAAACTTGCGGAAATCGGATAGAAAGAGGGGGAGTTCATCCGCAAGTATTAGCCGATACTCAACACGCAGATTCCAAAAGAGGATGATTGGCACAAGTTTGATAATAGGAAAATAGATGTGAAATCCATCTTGAACGATATAACATAACAGAAGCGGGAGACGTAAATCTCCCGCTTTTTCCGTTTGTGTTCGTTTATTTTCGTTTCCCGTTAATTTTGATTTTTGTGCTCTTGGGTTTCATCTTTTCAAGAGGTGAAAAGGAATCAAAGTTTTTTGCAATATCTGCGTCAAAGATCGCACAGTAATGCTTTGTCATGTCAAGGGTGCTGTGTCCGAGTAGCTTTTGGAGCGTAAAGGCATTGCCTCCGCAATCGACAAGATATTTGCGGGCAAACGTGTGCCGAAACAGGTGAATACTGGTTTTCTTTATCCCTCTCCGTGTGTTGTAGCGTTCTATGCTGTTCCGTAACGCACTCTCGGTCATAAATTCGCCGTGTTCGTTGCAAAATAGGTATTCTTCATCGTCCCCGCCACGGATTCTCATGTATTCCCTCAGAATTGTCACCATCTGCGAACAGAGAGGGATAACCAACGCTTTGCGGTTTTTCGTGTGTCTTGCGTATATCACATGGTTCGGCAAATCCACGTCACGGTTTTCTATGTTGCGTATCGTGGCGGCACGGCAACCGCAGTTCACAAGCAGATTGACAATCACCCAACTGCGGTATTCCGAAAATGAGCATTGCTTGGTGTTCGGCTTTTGGAGCAATACGGTGAGTTCTTCATCTGTGTATGTTTCCTTGATGGTTTCTTCACCCTTGTACTTTGCCATGTTCAGTGTGGTGATTTCCTCTTGGTTGCACCATGACAGAAAGGCTTTCAGCGTGATGGTATAACTCTTGATGGAGTTCGGAGAAAGTCCGCTTTCCTGCATGGAAGCAATCATTTCTCTGAGATCATCGGCGGTCATTTCCGCAACTGCTCTGTTTGTGTCAAGGTGCTTGGAAATGGCGTGAAAATGCTGTGAATACGTCTCAATGGTCTTGGTTTTTGCTCCGTCAGTGCGCTTGGTCAGCAGAAATCTTTCAAAGGTCTCGGCGGCGTTTTCCGTTGTCTTCATTATAATTCTCATCTTTTTCTCCATTTTTCTCTGTCCTCTTGGTTCGTAGATTTTTATTCAAAAACCAAGCACACAGCCAAACGCGAGAAAAAAGCAAAAAAGCCTTGAATCTCTAAGAGATTCAAGGCTTTTGTCTATCGACTATAAAAAAGATATTCTGCGTTTTTGTGATCGGATTTGAACCTTCACATAGTATTTTTGTCAAACATTAAAGTCCAGCACCATCATAAGTTAAACAGTGATTGGCATCACGATACATCAATGTGGTATACGTCATGTCTGATGTATGAATGTAAGCCAGGCGGAGAATTGCAAGTGCAAAAATTAAATCTTTTGGATACAGTACACAGTATTCCTTTTTATAACCGTCTTTCTGTATTTTTTCGTTTTCGTCAAGCAATCTGATATGACGGAGCTGAACGGCAGCCTCATTCACAGCATCTGTCGTTAACCCTGTTACATCCGCAAGCTCCTCGGGCGTG
>JAQXSY010000140.1 GCA_029219205.1 Bacillota bacterium
GTTGTCTTCGGGAACCGGTTCGGTTATGGGTTCGGTTGTTTCGGAAGTCGCTTTGTCCGCGACGCAGACAAAATCGCCGTCGCATGATTTTCCTCCGTGCGCGCTTCCGACGGATCCGTCAGACTTTATTATATCGTTTACCTGAAGTGAATAAGAGAATTCTTTTCCCGCCGCCATTTCGTTCATGGGAAGCGCCATTTCGACGACATATCCGAAATCTGTCCATTTGGCAGCGTGCTTCGCGTCTTCAAACGTCCATTCGCAATATCCGTCTCCGTCGCTGTCCAAACGAAATCCTCCGTCTGCACAGGCTGCAATTTTATAAAAGTAGCCGTCTTCGATAAACCAGTTTTCCGCCGAGTCGTTTTTCCACGCATCGTTTGTTCCGTCCTGCGACAATGGGGTGCTGTCATGTACTTCAACCGCTACGTACAGGTAATCACTGTCCCAGAGAAAATACGCGGTAGCCGTTGTATCGGTTGTATAGGTGCCTTCGCCCCAGTTATACATACCGAAATAGTCAAGCGCATAAGCCGCAGATTTAAGGTAGATCTCATCGAGAACTCCGTCAATCTCCGGCGTACCGTTAAAAACGTCGCCGGACAGCTGTTCGGATGATGCAAAAAACGAGGTTGCAATCAACAGCAGATAACAGGTAAGTAATAATGCCACGACTTTTTTCATGATAGTACTCCTTTTCTTTTGCACATATTTTTATAATTAGTGCATTATTTTTTTATATAGAATACCATAAAAATTATCAGAATATATGAACTATTATTTATAATTTTTTGTCCATACTGTAAACACAGCATTACTCATACCATTTGATTATTGACTTTTTCGGATTTACGATTATAATTATTTATAAAATAATTATTTAAAAATTTAAATCAAATTTTTATTATCAAAAGGCGGATAAAATAAATGAATTACTATAAAATGAATATCGCCGGAATTGATCACCAGCTCCCGCTCTGTCCCGTCAACGACGATCTTTATATCGGAGCTTTTGTTATTTTCGGAAACGCTCCGCTCACGGTTGCCTGCGCAAGAGAATTGCTTAAAAAGGCTCCGGAATACGACTATCTTCTGACTGCCGAGGCAAAAGGGATTCCGCTTATTCACGAAATGGCCCGTCAGCACGGAGACAGCTATTATTTTGTTGCAAGAAAGCATCCCAAGCTTTACATGACCGGAGTGTTTGAGGTCAACGTTCGCTCGATCACCACCGACGAAGACCAGAAGCTCTATCTCGACTCCGCCGACGCAGAGCTTATGAAAGGAAAGCGCGTGCTGCTCGTTGACGACGTTATATCAACGGGAGAATCACTCCGCGCAATCGAAGAACTTGCGAACCGTGCCGGAGCGGTTATTTGCGGCAAAATGGCTATCCTTGCCGAAGGCGACGCAGCCGACCGAAAAGATATCATATTCCTGGAAAAACTGCCTCTGTTCAACGCAGACGGAACAATTAAGGAATAATTACCCGGAAAATTTAAAAGCCGCAGAGCCGCCTGTGATAAAACGGGCTTACGTGCGGCTTTTGTTTTTTTTAACTGACACATTCGGCTTAAACGGACGCTGTAAAAACATTCTCACATAAGCGGTGCAATAACTCTGATCAAACACTGAAACATACGTATGGGAAGGCTGCGTTTGCAATCGTCGGAGGTGATGCGCTTACAGCTGTCGAGCATGCCCAGAAAGTCATCGCGAAGCTCCGTAACAGCTTTGCTTCTGTACATACGCACTCCGCATTCAAAATGAAGATAAAGGCTCCTGAAATCAAGGTTTGTCGTACCGACCGTTGCCGTTTCATCGTCGGAAACAAATGTTTTGGAGTGAATAAAGCCCCTGCTGTATTCGTATATTTTAACGCCTGCGTCTATCAGCTCTTTGTAGTACGACTGTGTAGTCATGTGAACCGCCCATTTATCCCATTTGTGCGGAGTCACAATGCGAACGTCAATGCCGCTTTTTGCGGCAAGGCATAACGCAGACCTCATGCCTTCGTCAATTATAAGATACGGAGTGTTTATATAAACATACTTTTTGGCATTCTGTATTATATGTAAATACACATGTTCCCCGACGTTTTCACTGTCAAGAGGGCTGTCAGAATACGGCTGAACAAATCCGTCGTCATAATCCGGGCATTTGTCGTTTTTCCACGGATAATACTGGTAATAGTCTTCGTCTTCGCCTGAACAAAGCTCCCACATCTGTAAAAAAATAAGTGTAAGACTCCACGCCGCCTTTCCGTCAATCATGACGGACGCGTCCTTCCAGTGACCGAAGCGCTCGATTTCGTTTATATATTCGTCAGCGAGGTTTATTCCGCCGGTGAAGGCGACCTTGCCGTCAATCGAAGCGATTTTTCTGTGGTCGCGGTTGTTTTGTTTAACGGTGAGCAGCGGGCGGAACGGATTAAACACACGGCATTCTATCCCGTATTTTTCAAGCTCTGCCTTATAGTTGGTCGGCAGAAGAAGAAAGCATCCCATGTCATCGTAAATAAGACGAACTTTTACGCCTGCCGCAGCCTTTTTCTTCAGTATCTCAAGCACAGAATTCCACATAACGCCTTCCTGCACAATAAAATACTCAAGAAATATGTATTTTTCAGCCTTTTTAAGCGCTTCGAGAAGACATTTCAGCATCTCTTCCCCGGGCGAAAGGTATTTTGTTTTTGTTCCGGTATAAACCGGGAAGCCGGCATAATTCTGAAGATATGAAATTTGCGGCGCGTAATCGGGAAGCGCAGACAGCGCCTCGTCGTAACAGCTTTCCGGAAGACCGATCAGTTTTTGTGATTTTGCTTCGGTGGAAGTTGCCTTTTCCGCAAATCTTCGGGTTGAAACCTGGAAGCTGAACATCAGATACATCAGACCGCCGAATACAGGAAGGAGCAGTATCAGGAAAATCCAGGTCATCTTATAGGCGTTTTTTTCGTTCTTAGATAAAATTCTTAATGAAACGATAACGCTTATGACAGTAAGCGCCTGGCGTATTATTTCCGACGCATAGCTGCTGCTTGCGACAAAATATATATATGTCGCCGCCTGAATAAGCAGCAGTAATACTGCAAGCGCTCTCCGGCGAAAAAGTGCGCGGAACCATTTTTGATTCATAAAACATCCTCCTGTTTTATTTTATCCTCAGTTTCTTTTTCTTTTCCATAAATAATAAAACAACATTGATCCGGCCGAAATAAGAACCGTTATGGATACCGATACCAAAAACATCGGAGACGACGGATCGGTAATGCTTGCTCCGACGAGCGTCGAGGCAATAAGCCCGGGAAGATATCCGAGAATACTCCCTGTAATGTATTTGCCGAACGGCATTTTTCTTGCTCCAAGCAGCATGCTGACTGCGTCTCCCGGCAGACACGAAATAATTCTCAGAAAAAATGCCGCAAATGTCGGATTTGCTGACCAAGCCGACAGAATATCCGCAACCTTGGGATACTTATCTTCAAATTTTTCCACAAGACTTCCGCCCGAAATGCGTCCGACCCCATATGCTACCGCCAGAGCGACAGCGGCTCCGGCCGTGTTTACAAGTATCGCAACCCAAGTCGGAAAAATAAAACCGCCGGCAAAGTAAAGAATCACAATCGGGAAGAAAATGCTCATGCTTTTGAGAGCATAAAGCACAATCAGAAATGCGGCGGCAAGCGGTCTGCTTACCGGCGTATAACTGAGAACCGTTTGAACGTCGATATTTCTGCCGAACAGGAAATAGAGGATTATCAACGCGGCACACAGGGACACCGGCAATATGCGAACAGCAAAAATCAAAATTGACCGTATTTTACTTTTCATATAACATTTCCTCATTTCAGACGTTCGAACCTAAAAAGAACCGTTTTAAGCTTTCTTTCTTCGAAATGAAGCCGCGATTGTGCCGACAACAAACTTCGGAAGTTTCATCATACGTCCGATTCTGCGCGGCTCACGGATAAGACGATAAAGCCATTCAAGTCCGAGCCGAATAAATATTTCGGGCGCCCGTTTGACAGTTCCGGAATAAACATCAAGACTTCCTCCAAGACCCGCCATGAGAGAAACATTAAGAACTCCGCGGTTTTTTTTCATCCAGAGCTCCTGCTTAGGAACGCCCAGACAAACAAACAAAATGTCAGCACCGGAATCGTTAATTTTTTGTATAACCGGACCGTCGTCGGTAAAATATCCGTCGGAACAGCCGCATATATCAAGTCCGGGATATTTTTCGCAGAGTCTGCGTTTTGCCTCTTCCGCGATTCCCGGTTTTCCGCCGAGCAGATAAAGCCTTAATCCACGTACGGAAGCTTCCCTCGCCAGCGCTTCTCCAAGCTCAACTCCCGCGACCTTTCCTTTTTTCAGAGGCTTTTTCAAAATTTTTGAAGCCAGTATCACGCCCGCGCCGTCCGGAACAGTCATATCCGACGAATTAATAACCTCGTAATATTCCGGCTTTTCAACGCAAAGCTGAACAATCTCCGCGTTAGGGGTGTGTATAACATGACAACCACCCTCATCGATCATTTCAAGCGCGGCCTGAAGCGCTTCGTCCATGGACAGGTTGTCAAAATATACGCCTCTGATTTCAATTTTATCTTCGGTCATATTCATTAATTTTCCCTTTATATATTCATTACATAATATGCTTGTTTAAAATATAAAAATTCCTTTGCTACACAAATTATCCGATTTTATTTTAACATATTCCCATATTTTTTTCAAGTATATTGTTTTTTTGAATAAAAAAGACAATTAACAGCAAAACATCGACACAGCCTTCCCAAATACGCCGTGACCGGCAAACGGCGATGCTGACGGAATATCCGAAAAATCGACTTTTTCCGCAAAATAAATTCCGTACTGCAAAAAGCCGGCGTTGTTTATGCGCCGGCGCCATTGCTTGGAAATAAAAATTAAAAAATGTTCACACGGTCCGTGCTGAATTGTCACTCAGCAATTTACGGTCTCCGGCGGATTACCGAAGGACGAAAAAACCGCAACCGCGTTTTTGAAATAAAAAACCTGTGTATTCCCGTCATCGGGATCATAAAGCGTCTTCAGCTCGGGATATGCATCGAGCATCGACACACGCGCCTCGCGTCTGTCGTCTTCGATAAGTTCGCCGGAAAGGCGCAACCATTCTCCGTTTTTAAATGCGCAGATCTCAACATTGGGATTTGCGGCGATCTGCTTCGACACATCCTTTTTTCTTCCGGTTTGTATATACAACCTGCCGTCGTAAATATGCGCCGTACCAAACGGTCTAACTCTCGGCTGACCGCCGTCGTCCGTTGCAAGATAATATGTCCCTGCATCCTTTAGAAAATTACAAACACGTTCCAAAGACATAATCCGATATTCTCCGATTCACACAGTTATAAGGCTTCCGAGCCTAAACGCTCTTTTCAGTCCTTCGCTGCCGATGATCTCACCCGGATCGTTTACGTTTCCGACAAAAACAGAGCCTGCAAATTCAGCCTGGTCAAAACATTCAATCCAGCCTTCCAGCCCTTCAAGCGCACGTTTCGGAGTATCCGGAGCGTCGTCAGCCGCAGTTGAAAGCATATATACTTTACGGAAACGGTAATCCGAGCCGAAAAGCGGATTTATGCGGTCGAGCAAGGTTTTCATCTGACCGCTCATCTCGTAATAATAAATCGGCGTTGAAAAAGCAAGAACATCGCAGTCGTGTATTTTTTCATTTAAACTTGTCATGTCGTCTTTAATAATGCATTTTCCGGTGTGCTGGCAGGCAAGACATCCTATACAGTATCCAACCTTTTTTCCGCGCAGAGAAATAATTTCCGTTTCGTGGCCCGCCTCACGCGCGCCCCGGCAAAATTCCTCGGCCAGTATCTCGGAATTGCTGATTTTCCTTAAGCTTGTGGATATTACAAGCACTTTACCCATATTCTCACTCCTTTAAACAGCGTAGCGCCGCAGTATCTTTCTAATATGTTACATAATAACACATTTATTTTAGAAAATCAACCTGAAACTTAAATTTTACCGGCTATACTTTATTTTATGTAACTCAATGAAATTATGCTGATTGTATCCGTAATAAAAAATTGCACTGTTTTTGCAAACAGTGCAATTTTCACCGATATAATATATAATTCTAATACAAATTATAAGGCGAATTTGTCTTCCTCATTTAAATCGGGAATTACTTACAGTCTGCCGCCTGGCTTACGTCCTGACCCTCCGCCTTGCCAGCCGCCGCCGGGCATACCCGACGAACCGCCGTAAATCAGACTGCTCAGCGTAATGCTTTCGGTCTGACTTCCAGCAGCGACAGTATACGATCCGCCTATTTTAAGCTCGGGGCAGCTTATAACAACATTGCTGTAATTTCTTGTCGGAACGAAGCTTACAAGAACTTTTCCGTCCGATTCCGAAAGAGATATCTCACCGCTTGTATTCGAACCCAAATTAAGCATTATGCTTCCCTGTGTTGAATTATTTCCGAAATTCTGAGACATTCCCGAACTTCCGGCTGCCACAACAACGCCTCCGCTTATCTCAGCGTTTCCGTTGTAATCTATCGCGCCATTGCCGTTGCTTGAAGGTCCGCTGATGTATAGCTCGCCGCCCGATACGAAGAAATCTCCGTTTGAATCAGCTCCGTCGCCGGAGGCGTCGATAAAGATACGTCCTCCGCTTATTTTTAAATAATAATCAGAAGAATCGGAAGAACCGCCGAACATGTTCCATTTTCCGCCAAATCCGCTCTGATCTGCGCCTCCGGCTGCGTTCAGTCCGTCGTCAGAGGAGCATATGCTGATTTCTCCGCCCGAAATTTCAATCACAGATCCTTCAATTCCTTCGTAACACTTGTTTATAACGATCGTCCCGGCCTCCACGCATACGTTCTTGTCTGCGTGAATACCGTCGTCGCCTGATGATATTTCAAATTCGCCGCCTGTGATCAAAACGCTTTCGTTCGAATGAACCGCGTCGTCGCTGCAGTTAAGCTGATAAATTCCGCTGCTTATTGAAATTAAACCGCCAGCTTTGATTCCCTTTGCGCTTACGTCGGAACCAACTTTCATTCCGCTTCCGCCGCCAGATGTAATGCCGCACGTTCCTCCGGACATTTTCAGCCATGTGTTTGCATGTATTCCGTCTTCTCCGGATTCAAAAGAGAGACTGCAGTTTTCCAACACAATATAACCGAGCGTGCCTTCACTGTTTCCGGTCGAACGCAGAGCGTCTCCCCCGCAGTTCACGCTGATCGACGCGTCCTTTGCCGCCAAGTAATCCTTTCCGTTTATACCGTGATTCTTGGAATTTACGACAATCTGAGACGATTCGATCTGCAGCGTATCCTTCCCCGTTATTCCGTTTTTAAACGACGCATTTACAACCAGCGTTCCACCTCCGAAAATAACGAGATCGGATTTTGAATATATGCAGGCGTTGGGCTCCTCTTCCTCCGCCGATGAATAATCATCGGAAAAAGAATATTGGCTTCCGTCCGATACAGTGTTAACCGTATTTTCGTTCAGGTACAAAACCGTTTTTTCAGATTTGTAAATATACACAGGGCAGTTATCGGGACAGGAAATTTCCGCGCCGTCAAAAATCAGCATAACAGTCTCTTTGGGAGCGTTGACAACGATCCTGACATTATCCGATTTCCCGCTGAAAATATAGCTGCCTCCTTTGTTAATTAAAATCAGACCTGCTGACGCTTTAATTCCGTCTGCTTCAATCTTATCTGTGCAGTCAGACAGATTTATCGTGACAGCTCCTTCGGTATCGGGTTTTTCGGTTTGCGTTTCAAATATTCCGTTTATTATTTCATCGCTTATTTCAATCTCTTCGCTTATTTTTGTTTCTTCTCCGCTAATTTCGCCGCTTGTTTCTTTGCCTGTGGACACAGACGAAGCGGAATCCGAAGCATCATTTTTGTCCGGAACTTTCGGCGCGGCGCAGGAACCGAGCATATAAGCCGCAACCGCCGCTGTGATTAATATCAACGCAGATTTTTTTGTCATAATCATTGCCTCCCTCACCATCATTTTGCAAAAATATTCTATCACGCAAAACTAAAGAGAACCTAAAGGAAAACACGCTTTCCTTTAGGTTCTCGTTTAGCGCTTTTTACCGTCTGTTCCGGAATATCACCTTTCCGGATGACCGAAGCTTATATCCGTTTTGCCGGACGGATATTTTATTTTTTTCAGTTGTTTTCGGCTTTTTCGGGAGCGTCCTCAGCCTTTTTCTTCGAGCCTATCGAAAGGAGAAGGTTAAGCAGGATTCCGAATATTGCAGCGCCGGCTATGCACGGCACCTGAATACCGAATAAAGGAATGTTTCCTCCGAAAGCATACTGTCCGCCGATACCGATTACCATAATAGCCGCGATAACCGCAATATTTTTGGAATCGAACATATCGACTTTCTTATCAATCATAATTGCGATACCCTGAGCTGCGATAGCGCCGAACAGATAGATTTCAAGTCCGCCGATAACAGCAAGCGGAATACCGTATATAATCTTGATGAGAGGCGTAAAGCAGGAAACGACCATTGCTATTATTGCAGCCGCGATAAGAACCGGAACAGAAAATACCTTTGTTATTGCCATCGTGCTGATATTTTCGCCGTAGTTGGTTCCGGCAGGACCTCCGATGAAACCGGAGATCATATCGCAAAGTCCGTCTCCTATAAGGTTTTTATGAAGAAGGGATGAAATTCCATACTTTTCCTTGCCCTTTTTCTGAGCGACATCGTTTACATATATATCAAGCTGATAGATATGCGCGGTTGATTCGGGGATTGTAGCTATTGCAATAGGCATGATAGCGACAAGCGCTTCAATTGAGAATTTCGGAAGCGTAAATGCGGGAAGAGCGAATATCGAACCGTCGCCGAGCTTCCAAAGCGAAGACGCGAGCGCAGCTTCCGGAACTTCGCGGAAAAGGTTTATACCGCCCGCAAAATACAGAATCGCGGAGGCCGCGCAGCCTGTAAGCGCTCCGAGCAGAAGCGGGAGCTGTCCGAGCAGTCCTTTGAGATATCTTGAATAAAGAACAGTAGACACAAGCGTAATAAGTGCAACGGCAATCCACCAGTTCTGTTCGGCAGAATGTACCGAAGCACCTTCCGAAAGCTGAGGAATGGCGTCGCCCAATGCATTTCCGGCAAGAGTGAGACCGATTATCATTGCAACCGATCCGGTTATTGACGCGGGAAGAAGCTTTTCAACAGCCTTGGAGCCGGCGTATTTTACAATCAAACCGGCAGCAATTGATACCAGACCAGACATAATTATTCCGAACTGCGCCTCTTGGATCGCAATCTTCGGAAGTATGCCGTCGGTCATTACATAACCCTTTGCGGCGCACATGCTTGCAATTGCCGTAAGATATGCGAAGCTCGAGCCGTAATAAAGCGGAATTTTTCTGCCTGTAATTAAAATGAAGCATAATGTTGCAAGACCGCTTGCGAAGATAGTTGTTGAAACCTGAAATCCTGTGATGAGTGCAACTGTGATTGTTGCCGGGAACATTACGATAACCTGCTGGACAGCATATAAAATAAGCTTCCAAAAGCTAGGCGTCTCGTTCGGCAAATAGCCGATCGTTTGGGTTGAAGTCGATTTTTTCATTCTTTAAACAATCCTCTCTGTATCTTTATTCGCGTTTAGGCAAATGACGCGCGGACTGAAGACAGCAACCGCGCCGCGCCTTAGAGAACGAACAGATTTATTTTTTACAATAAAAAAGCCTTGCTCTATGGCAAGACAACAAATGCACACTTTTTTCGTATGTATACAATTGATCCTTGCCGGTGCGACAGCAATT
>JAQXSY010000141.1 GCA_029219205.1 Bacillota bacterium
CTGCCATCGTTTCATTAGCGAATATGATTTTGAAGGGCACCTGGAAAATATACGCAGCCTGTACCGTCACAAAGCGTCGCTCATGCTGGACGCCCTTGACAATTATATGCCGAAGAAGGTAACATATACCCGTCCGGAAGGCGGTCTTTTCCTGTGGTGCACGCTTCCTAAAGAAGATGACATGAATTTATACGTAAAAAAAGCTGCCGCCGAAAATGTATTCGTTGTTCCCGGAACCGCGTTTTGCTGCGATCCGAACGGAATTTCGCACTCTTTCCGCTTGAATTATTCCATGCCGGCAGACGATGAAATCGAAAAAGGTATTAAAATTCTTGCACAGCTTTTATAATCATGCAAATTTCGGAATCTGATACACAGACCTATTTATATCGGTTTATTTTCCCAAGCATTAACTGTTTCAGAAAGGATTTTTAAATCATGAACCAACAAAATCAGGCGGCTGAGCGTAAGCCGGTGATTTTCTCAGGCATACAGCCATCAGGCATACTCACGATAGGCAACTATCTCGGCGCAATGAAAAACTGGGTCTCGCTTCAGAACGATTACAACTGCATTTTCTGCGTCGTTGACATGCACGCCATAACCGTGCGCCAGGACCCTGCCACGCTGCGCCGCCGCACCTACGAAACGCTTGCGCTCTATATTGCCGCCGGCATCGATCCGGATAAAAACATACTTTTCGTACAGAGCCACGTCCCGGCGCATGCGGAACTTGCATGGGTGCTTAACTGCTACACAATGTTCGGAGAACTTTCGCGCATGACACAGTTTAAGGATAAAAGCGCAAAGCATGCCGACAACATCAACGCCGGTCTTTTCACATATCCGACACTCATGGCTGCGGATATTCTGCTTTATCAGGCAGACTGCGTTCCGGTCGGAATCGATCAGAAGCAGCACGTTGAACTTGCCCGCGACATTGCGGAGCGGTTCAATAACATTTACAGCGGCACATTTGTAATTCCCGAACCGTTCATACCCAAAACGGGAATGAAGATCATGTCGCTTGCCGAACCGACAAAAAAGATGAGCAAATCCGACGAAAATGTTAACGCGTTCGTCGATCTGCTCGATGACCGCGACTCAATAATTCGCAAATTCAAGCGTGCCGTAACCGATTCGGAGACGGTTGTTCGTTACGCGGAAGGCAAGGACGGCATAAATAATCTCATGTCTGTGTATTCATGCTTTACAGGCAAGAGCTTCGACGAAATCGAACGCGAATTTGACGGCAAAGGCTACGGCGATTTTAAAACCGCAGTCGGAGAATGTACGGCTGACGCGCTTGAGCCGCTCCAGCGCCGCTTCAAAGAGCTTATGTCGGACAAAGCCTCGCTCGAAGCGATTATGAAGGAAGGCGCAGCGCGCGCGTCGCATATAGCTTCAAAAACACTCAGCAAAGTTTACCGCAAGGTCGGCTTTGTGCAGCCGAAATAAAACGTTATGAATCATACTGTGCTGATATACTCGATTGCGGCAATAATATTCGCGGGTCTTGCCGCGTTTACGGTATCGCCGGCTGTACGGGTTTTCGCGTTCAAGATAGGAGCGGTTGACGTTCCGCGAGACGACCGTCGGATGCACGATCATCCGATCCCGCGCATGGGAGGTCTCGGAATATTTATCGCGTTTATTTTGGCAACCGCCGTTTTCTGCGACTATACGCCGACGCTTTTCACCATGTGGGCAGGCGGCTTCATTATTGTCTGCACCGGCATTATTGACGACGTTCATCCGCTGCACCCGCTGATAAAACTTCTTGCACAGGTTGTGGTGGCGCTTTTGGCTGTGTGGCAGGGTATGACTATTGAGTTTATTCAGATTTTCGGAAAGTATTATACCTTCGGAATTTTTTCGATACCGATAACGATATTGTGGATAGTCGGCCTGACCAATGCGATCAATCTTATCGACGGTCTTGACGGACTGTCCTGCGGAGTGTCGGCAATCTGTTCAACGGCTCTCATGACCATAATGCTCCTGAAAGGGGACTCCGCAAGCGCGGTCATAACCGCCGCCCTCGTCGGTTCATGCCTTGGATTTCTGCCGTTCAACTCAAATCCGGCCAAAACCTTCATGGGAGACACCGGCGCGCTGTTTCTCGGGTACACGCTTTCTTTGCTTTCAATCCAGGGACTTTTCAAATTCCACACAATAATGTCGTTTCTTATTCCGCTGTCGATTTTCGGACTGCCGCTGTTTGATACAACGTTCGCATTTTTACGGCGTATTCTTCGCGGAAAAAGTCCGTTTTCGGCAGACAGAGGACATATTCACCACCGGCTTATTGATATGGGCTTCAATCAGAAGCAGACCGTACGAATTTTGTATGCCATCTGCGGAATTCTCGGAGTTTCGGCAGTTCTGCTTTCGTTTGAATTCTTCGGAAAGGCTGCGATTGTAATTGTCGCCGGATTTACAATCTTTTTAATCAATTATATAATATTCCATAATAAAGATGCACGAAAATACACCGGACTGGACTTGTCAGAGGACAAAACCTCCGCAAACAAGGTGGATTTGTTCGGCGAAGACGGCGACACATGGGAATCGACCTCTGAAAATGAAGAAACCGCCGGCGCACCGTTTTCGACCGACTCCGTACCTGACGAAGCCTCAAAAAACGACTTGACAATACGCGGCGGAACCGAGTTTCCGCATTCGGAACGAAGCCGGACCGTTTCACAGCAGACAGGCGCTGTAAAGGACAAGCCTAATTCAAAAAAACAGTCTCCTCGCGAACAAAAAAATTCCGGGCAGGACGAGAGCGACGCTTCCGATTCGGACGACAGTCACCGGCGAGAAACAAGCTCTTCACTGAATTCAACAACGTCACGCCCTGCGCGGCGCACGTCTCCCAAGCCTGCAGAGCCCCGAAGGGCGGCGCGCCCCGTCAAAGGAGAGAAGCCTGATCAACAGTTTTCTGCGTCCGGTCAAGAGTTTCCCGGAGAACGCATTTCCGAACCGTTTTTTGAAAACAACGCAAAAACAGCCGGCACGCATACGCAAAAAAGCCAACGTATGCAAACCGTCCGAAGCGCGCCCAAAACCACTGATTTTTCAAGCGAAAATTTTGCGGCGTCCAATCATGCAAAGCCTTATCCTAAAAACGTCGGAGCCGACAAGCAGCCGTACGGCCAGTCTTCTTTTCTTCCGAAAAACAAAAGTTCGGCGAATGACTTTTTTGAGCTAAAGAGCGCCTCCGGCACAACCGGACACCGCAAACGGAATTTTTCTGCACCGTCCGATTTTTCCGACATTTTTGAAGCCGCCGAACATGAACATAAGACAAACAAATATAACGGTAATCAAACGGTTCAAAGCTCTCGCAGCGGCACGCTTCAAACAAAAAAAATGCGCCGCGCAGTCAGATTTGCTCCTTTAAAAGAGTCCGTCTGAAAACAAACCGACGCATTATAAACTCATATTCTGCTTCTTTTTACAAAAAAACGCTCGTTACGGGTATACCATTCTGAATTAAAAGGAGGATGATACACGAAAAATGAACACTCAATCCGAAAAATCGCGCCGCGCGCGCCTTCTTTCGGTATTGTCAGTCGGCTCGCTTGCTCTCGGAGTCGCTTTGCTTATTGTTGTTTTTTATTTTGCAATGTATAAAATCGGCGTAATCGATCTTCCTCCGGCGCTTTCAAAGCTGTTCTCCGGGGACGGAGCATATGAAATTATTCCCGGAGACGACGGACGGATTTACGAAGCGCTGAACGGCAACAAGAATGCCCTGCGCGAAGGGGAACTGCTGTTTTACGACATTGGGGACGATGACCTGAACAGCCTAATTTCAAACATCTCTCCAAATCATGAATATACCGTTGAATACCGAATCACACAAAGCGACGGTAAAATTTCGTCAACAAAAAATGTTACGGTATGGCGAAGCGGCAGCAAATACCGCATACTGACCGAAAACCCCAACGGCAGGACCGAACGGATCATCCTCTCAAGCGGCACGTCAACTACAATAACCGAATACAAAAACGGCGTTCCCGACCGTTCGTACACAGTTCCTTCGGCGGAAGCATTTGACATATCGTCAGAAACCGGCATACCGTCACTTAAGACCGCGCTTAATTCCTCTTATGTTACTGATTTGCATATTGATTTTATCCGTGCCGCCGAGCACAACATTTACCGGCTGAAATATGTATATTCCGATCTCGGCACAAAAGAAGAGCTTTGCATATCGTTTGATCTCGGCATTGTTCTCAGCGCCGACACCTACGACGAAGACGTAAATGTGTACAGCTGCCGAACAGTTTCCGTTTCAAACAGACTTGAAGGCTATACTTTTTGATTTAAAATAATAACGCGCACCCGCCAAACAGGCTCATCCAGTTTGGCGGGAATTTTCATGTTTATTCTTTCAAGTGCGGTTTATTGTTATAATTTTGACGCCGTATTCTAAAAACCTGAAAAGTAAAAAGCCCCCGCGAAAAATCCGCGGGGGCTTTTTATTATTTCTTATAATTTTAATCCGTCAAGAAGATCAGTTGATATCGTAATCAATCCAATCAACAACAAAGATACGCTTTGTGAAGCTGTCGAGCCAACCGTAATCATCTTCATTTGCAACGTATACCATTCCGTAAAGACCTTCAACGGGATAATCAGCCTGAACGGTATGGAGCTTGAAATCAGTACCTATTTCAACGAGGAGCATAGAAGAGGAATCGTACGGATACATTTCAACTTCGGCGAACATACCCCAATCTGCTTCTGCATTGCCGTCAGCGTAAACCGAGGTGATGCATCTGCCGATGAACTTCATGCCGTTCTGCATCTGAATTACAGTGTAGAATCCGGGGTCAAGAATCTGGTTGTACGAGTAGATATCGTATCCGATGCTCTTGTCGCTTGCAAGATTGTCCTTCATCATGGAAGTAAAT
>JAQXSY010000142.1 GCA_029219205.1 Bacillota bacterium
TTGTTGAAAAAATATTGAAATATATTTGCGAAGGATGCGATATTGTTTTTTACGAAGAAGGAAATTACATCGGCGGCGCCGGAATGGCTCTCGGCGACGCGCTTTCAAAACGCGGCGCACTGCAAAAAAACACATACAGAATCATAGCGCTGAATCCTCCCGGTGATTTGGATGTTTCCTATATCGGGAACGGATCGGAAATAATAATGCAATATAGCGGAGCTTGTTCAAGTTGACAATTTTACCGGGAGAAAAATATACAATACCAACATATGAGCAAGAATAAAGTCTAATAAATCTTGTATTATGGTATTGACAATTAAAAAATGATTTGTTAAAATTAAACAAGCAGGTCTTTTTGAAGTAAAATATTATTAACAATTAATCTGCCTGAATAAGGGGAGGCGTAAACGAATTATGAAACTTTATGCAAGAATTATCAGCGCGCTGCTTGTTGTTTTTATGATTATTTCAACCGTTGCTTGTGCAAACAACGATGGAAAAGTTAACGAAAAGGATTCGGATTCATCAACCAGCGAAGTTTCACCCAAAGATGACATTTTCAGTGATTATCCAGACGTAAATTATAACGGTAAGGATTTTATTATTAATTTGTGCGGAGTTGATGAAAAACAGTTTGCAGTTGACAAAGACGAAGCCAAAGAAATCACAAGCTATGCCTGCTATAAACGCGACTTGGCAGTTTCCGAAAGATTTGGAATAACAATTAAAACAAATGTCGATACCAGCGACACGCGCGCAGGTCACAATAACTTTGTTAAGTATGTGAAGTCTAATGATTTTCTGTATCACATCTCAGGCGGAGACGTATGGCTGTTTTCAATACCCCTCATGCAGGACGTACTGATAGATTTGATGCAGCTTGAAAACATTTCGTACGGTGAAGAATGGTGGTATCCCGAAATAAACGATATGCAGACCATAAACGGCAAAATCTTCGGTTTGGCCGGTTCAATGGATGCGTCGATTGTTCAGTATCTTTCGGTTGTATTTTTCAACATGGATCTTCTGCAGGATTTCGGTTACCAGGTTCAGGATGTGTATGACATGGTTTACAACATGGAGTGGCATCTTGACAAATTTGATGAAATAATCAAACCCATGTATAAAGATTCTAACCAGTCCGGAGACCGCGATGCGGAAGATATTTACGGTGTATTTTGCCCGAGAAGCATAGCATGCGATCCGTTCCCCATATCCTGCGGCGGAAGCGTTTTGTCGATCGACTCGGCGGGAGGATTTGTTATTAAAGTTGACGATGAAAGAAATGTCAGAGCACTGGAGAAACTTTGTAACATCTTCTATCAAAATACCGGTTCGTTTTCCGATATAGATTATTATGCGGGCGGAGAATTTGTTTCAGGAAAAAGTACGTTCCTTTTCGGTTACACCAACCTTGCATTTACTTCAATGCGGCAGATGAAAACAGCATACGGGATGCTTCCTTATCCTATGCTTGACGCAGAGCAGGACGGATATCATTCACTTGTTGTTGACGGCTTAAGCGAATGGTTCTGCGGAAAGACGCTGCCTCTTGAAGAGTACGATTTTGTAAGTCTTATTATGGACGCATATGCAAAATATACATATTATAATGTTTTACCCGTATACTTTGATGAAGCCCTTAAAAACAGATATTCGGAAGATCCCCAGACAGCGAAAATGGTTGATTTGATAAACGAAAGCGCGTCCTTTGATATTTCCGCCATGTTCGGACTTGATCTTGATATGTACTATATTTTCAGATATAGTATTGAAGAAAACGACACCAACCTTCTTAAACGCGTTGACAGAAGAAGAAAAGCATATAATAGCTACATGAAGAAAGTATACGCATTATACGAATAAATTTCGTCACAAAAATAAATTCTAAAACCGGGAATCCGTGTATGGTTTCCCGGTTTTGCATTGTTTGTTTTGATTTGGGCATGTATAATTTATTTGTGTTTACTTTCTGATGTTTTTGTGTTATAATGGACGAAGAAAACCCTTAAATTCAAACAAAAGTCATAGTTATTTCATTATTTTATCAAAGATGGGGGAACTGATTTGAAAATTGTTCGTCTGACAGTTGGGGACAGGCTTACAATGCGAAAACCGCACCCTTGCGGATCGTACTGCTTCGACGTGCTGCGCGTCGGTTCGGATATAAGGATAAGATGCGTCGGCTGCGGCAGAGATATAACCGTACCTCGTGTTAAACTCGAAAAAAATATCAAACAGATAACCGCCGGTTCGGACATCGTATGAACCGCGCGGCGGAGGTAATGCTTTGAAAAACTTTGCGCTTAAACTAAAAAACAGACTTTCACAAAATGAATACGGATATCTGATCTACGCATTCATTCTCCCTCTTATGATAATGTGGCTGATATACATTGCCATGGAGGTTTATCCATTCGGAACAAATTCTGTTCTTGTTCTTGACCTAAACGGACAATATGTTTATTTTTTTGCCGAGCTTAGGGAAAAAATACTTGAAGGCGGAAGTATGCTATATACTTGGAGCCGTACGCTCGGCGGAGAGTTCATGGGTATATATGCCTACTATCTCTCAAGCCCGTTTTCATATCTTGTCGCGCTCTTTCCGAAGGATCACATAACCGAAGCGCTCCTTTGCATCATTCTTCTCAAAACCGGCTCCATGGGACTTACCATGGGAATTTATCTGCATAATATATCAAAAAAAATAAATAAGCTTTATATCGTTATTTTCGCGTCAATGTACGCGCTTTCCGCATACGCCGTTGTTCAGGCTCACAACACGATGTGGATCGATAATCTGATAATGCTTCCTTTGGTTGCGCTCGGCATCGAACAGCTTATAAAAAAACACAAGTGCATTCTTTTCATGTCCGCGCTTTCAATTTCGCTGCTTACAAGTTTTTATATCGGATATATGACATGTATATTCGTCGCTGCATATTTCTTTTATTATTACTTTGCGCATAATGAAAATGACGAAAATAATTTTTACCTTGAATCAAATCATTTCTGGAAGTCTTTTGCCCGGATTGCCGTAAGCTCTGCGACGGCGATTGCGATCGCGGCGGTTATTCTGCTTCCCGCATATTACTCGCTTCAGTTCGGAAAAACAACCTTTTCTGATCCGAAATTTACATTCACACAGCGATTTGATTTTCTTGACCTGTTTACAAAACTATTTCCGGGTTCATACGATACTGTCCGTCCCGAGGGACTTCCCTTCCTATACTGCGGCACACTTGCTGTTATTCTTTTGCCGGTTTATTTTGCGGCAAAGAACGTCAAAGCACGTGAAAAAATGTGCGGCATAGCGCTGATTTCGTTTTTACTGATTTCGTTTAACATATCGGCGATTGATATGGTGTGGCACGGTTTTCAGAAACCGAACTGGCTTAATTACAGATACAGCTTTATGCTGATATTTATTTTTGTTGTGTTTGCGTTTAAAGCGCTGTCGGAAATCGAAAAAATTGATTTCAAATTTATTGCGACTGTGTCCGGCGCTCTTTTCATTATCCTTATGGCAATACAAAAGCAGGACTATGAATATATCGACGACTTCAAATGCATATGGCTCAGCATTGCCTGCGTAACAATTTATACAATTTTGCTCCATGTTATAAACAAAGGCTATCTCAAGGAAACAATTTCGGCAATACTATGCGTTGCAGTCTCGCTCGAACTTTTTGTCGCCGGACTTTTCAACACAATGGCGCTTGACGCTGACGTTGTAATAAGTCGACGCACCTCATACAATAACTTTATGAACAAACTTCAGCCAATCGTAGATTATGTAAAAAACTATGATCAAAGCGAATTTTATAGAGTGGAAAAAACCATTCACCGCAAGACAAACGATCCGATGATGCTCGATTTTATGGGTATATCAAATTCAACTTCAACGCTGAACGCCTCAGTAATAAAGCTTCTTCACAGGTTCGGATATTCGTCAAAGTCTCACTGGACGAAATATCTTGGCGGAACGAACGTGTCTGATTCATTGTTTGGAATAAAATATGTAATAACCGACGCTTCGACAGAACTATACAGCTGTAACAAGATTTATACCGACGAAGAGACCGGCTATGTAGCTTGGGAAAATCCCAACGCCTTGTCCCTTGCCTTCGGTGTTAACGACGCTGTGTTGGATATAGGATTTGAAGAACAGGATTCACCGTTCCTCCTTATGAATGAAACCTTCACAGCTATGACAGGCGCCGAAACTCCTGTTGAGCTTTTCAAGAAGATTGACGTCGAAAGCTCATCTCTTGACAATGTTGATATAAGTTTTGTGACAGAACACAGAAAATACTCAAAATCAAGCAGCAACAAAACAGCGCGTATGACTTATATTCTCAATGTTCCGGCCAATGTTGAAACATTTTTATGCTTCCCTACCGACTATCCCCGTGAAGCCGATTTGTCTGTAAACGGAGAATCCTTCGGAACCGTCCTCGGCAACGAAACTGACCGCATAATTTCTCTCGGCAAGTATGACGAAGAACAGCAGGTTGTCGTTGCTCTGACTCTTAAGGACGACCCGCTTTATATAATGACCGGATACAATTTCTTCTACTATCTTGATAATGACGTTTATGAAGAATATATGCCGCTCATAGGCGATTCTCAGCTTAATGTGACCTCATTTTCAGATACTCTTATAAAAGGAAACATCAACGTCTCAAGCGGCGACACGACATTGTTTACTTCTATTCCCTACGATGAAGGCTGGACTGTTACGATTGACGGCGAAAAAGCCGAACTTCTCAAAACATATGATTCGCTGCTTGCAGTTCCGATAACCGGGGGAGAACATGAGGTTGTTTTCCGGTATATGCCGGAATGCTTTGTCCTGGGTCTGACAATATCTGTCTGCGGAATTGTCGTTTTTGCAGGAGCTGTCGTTCTTTCAATTATTATGAAAAAGCGTCTTAACAAGCTTTGGATTGCCGAAAACAGCGAGGTTATACGCTGATTTATGAATATTTTTCCGTTTATAAGTGCACCCTATTTCAGGGGTGACAATTATTCGCGGAAAAAAATTAAAATACCGGGACTACTTTATTGTTTTCCCGCTTGGCGCAGTGCTTTACGGCTTAATCGAAATACTTTGGCGCGGTTTCACGCACTGGTCGATGATTCTTACGGGCGGATGCTGTCTGTCGTGCGTATATGCAATTGATAAAAAATATATCGATAAACCGCTTTGGCGAAAATGTATTACCGGATGTCTCGTGATCACATCGGTAGAATTTGTCGTTGGTATAATTGTAAACAAGCTTTTGCATCTTAATGTCTGGGATTATTCCGAAAAATTTCTGAATATTTCAGGTCAGATATGTCCGCTTTATTCATTCTTTTGGTTTATTTTGTGTTTTCCCGCTTTCGGAATATGCAGAATCGTCAGCTTGATAAGCGGTAAAAAAAGCAAATCCGATAGGTAATAATCAATGTTTGCTAAAAAAACCAAGTTTTCTTTTGGAGGCGTTCTGTTTGCCGTCCTTACAGCGCTCGCTGTATTTCTTGTTGCATACAGGTTCCCATGGATCGGCGAGTATTTTATCGACAAATTAAGTGAAAACACGGTTGAAGAGATTGACGGAGTGCTTTATGTACACTATATTGATGTCGGTCAGGGGAACGCCGCGCTTGTCAAAACGCCGGAAGGAAGCGTTATGCTGATTGATTCCGGAACAGATGAGTCGAAATCGGATCTCGTATACTATTTAAGAAAATATGGAGTTAAAACCATTGAGTTTTTTGTGCTTACTCATCCGCACGAAGATCATATAGGCGGCGCTCCTGAAGTCTTCAAAAATTTTGAAGTAAAAAACGTCATTGTGCCGGATATTATTTCCGACACAACGACGTTTTCGGTGCTTCTTGATTCTATTGAATCCGAAGAATGCGCCGTAATAACCGCTTCTTACGGTTCTGAAACAAAACTTGGAAGCGCCTCTTTCAAAATTCTCGGTCCGTTACAAATTGACCGCGACGACTTAAATGAATGCAGTATTGTACTGCGTCTCAATTTCGGAATAACCGGCTTTCTTTTTACCGGAGACGCAGGCGAAGCGTCTGAAGAACGCATGCTTTCTGTTTTTTCGAACGAAGAATTCAAAGCAGATGTTCTCTGCGCCGGACATCATGGTTCCTCATCGTCTTCAACCGAAGCTTTTATTCAGGCGGTATCTCCCAAATTCGCAGTTATCTCTTGCGGAGCTAATAACGAACATGGTCATCCTCACATCAAGACACTCAACCTGTTTCAAAAGCTTAACATTTTTGTTTACAGAACTGACAAGAACGGCTCGATTGTGTTTTACTCAAACGGAAATTCGGTTGCTTATGCCGGATAACCGATTTTTACTTTTCAGCGTTTGCCAACTCAGAGACTGTAACAAACTTATAGCCTTTTGAAATAAGTTCAGGTATAATCGTTCTGAGCGCCTGCGGAGTATTGCTTTTTGGAGTTACATAATCGTGACACAAAATCACGGCGCCCGGCGAGACGCTTTTTAAAACCGACTGCACGATTTTTCCTGAAGCCGGATGTGTCCAGTCTCTGGTATCGACAGACCACAATACAATCTTATATCCGAATTTACCGCTGACCGACGCTACCACGCCTCCGCAATTTCCGCACGGTGGACGAAAGAGCGCCGGTTTAATTTGTGCCGCGTTAAATAACGCTGTTTCGGTCTTTTTCAGCTCTTCTGAAAGCTTTTCCGGACCGAGACTTTCGCAATCAAGCGGGTGGGTATAAGTGTGAGTTCCGACTTCGTGCCCCTCTTCAATTTCCCTTCTGATAATCTCGGGGTTTTCGTCAACATTTTCACCGACTACAAAAAAAGTTGCCCTTATATTGTATTCTTTTAAAATGTCAAGAATCTGCGGAGTGTAAACCGGGTGCGGACCGTCGTCGAAAGTAAGAGCTATAAGCATTTCATCTGTATTGACCTTCTTTAACGGCTCGCTTACGGCGCCGCACACAATGGCGAACAATGCCGCTGTCGCTGTGACGAACGCAGCAAGCTTTATCCGGATCATGATCCCTTATCCACGCCGAGTTCGTACAGTGAACCGAATCTATAGCCCTGCTTTTTCCACTCGTCAATTAGCTGCCCGATAATTTCTGCGTTTGTTGCTGACGTTGGGTGAAGCAATATTATTTCTCCGTTATGAGTGTGACTCATAACCTTTTCATATGCTTTCTCGGCCGGCATCTGTTTGTCATTGTCCCAGTCGGCATACGCATAGCTCCAGAATATTGTTTTATACCCAAGCGCCTTTGCATTTTTCAGATTACTTTCGGTAAAGCAACCTTTAGGCGGTCTGTAGAACTTGTCAAGCTCGTTTCCAGTCATCTCTTTGTAGTATTTTTCAAGTTTTTCAAGTTCTGTGCCAAAGACGTCAGCACTGGTTACGCGGGTCATGTCTTTATGGGAAAAAGTGTGGTTGCATACAAGATGACCTTCATCTTTCATCCTTTTAACAAGATCCGTGTTTCTCTCAATAATATTACCGAGAATAAAAAACGCTCCGGTTACGCCGCGGCTTTTCATAGCATCAAGTATTTTTTCAATGTTCCCGTTTTCATATCCTGCGTCAAACGTCAGATATATTACTTTATCATCGTCGCTTACGTTTGGATTAAGATAGTAGGCATCACTTTCATGAATAAACGAAAACTCGGACGGAAGTTCAGGCTGTGTGTGCGTCGTATTGTTTTTGCAATACCACGCAAATCCACGTGTTTCTCCGCCGCTTGCCGAAACGGTGCCGACGTTCATAACAATGCAAATCATCAAAACCATCGCCATACATATTCTTTTCAATCTTATCAGCCTTCCTTTCTGATTCTGCGGAGTATGTTTCGCAAAATCAAATTCGCGGATTTTTCCGCGTTCTTTAGTTTTGTCTCGCCCCGACATTTTACTCTCTGCAATTTATGGTCGAAGTGGCATTGCATATTTATACATAATTGTGCATATTAACAGTTGATTTGTAAATTCATATGTGTTATAATATTTTATGTATTAAAAAAGGCGCATTTTAGTTGCCTCGTACGCCGATTTAATTTTAAAAAATTATTGAAAATAAATAATTATTATAAATCATACTGGAACAAGGAGATCATGATATCATGAAAAAAGAAATTAAGAAAATTGTTCTTGCATATTCAGGCGGACTTGACACTTCAATTATAATTCCTTGGCTTAAGGACAATTATCCCGGATGTGAAGTTATAGCCGTATCGGCTGACGTTGGCCAGGGAACGGAGCTTGATGGCTTGGAGGAAAAGGCAATTAAAACCGGAGCCTCAAAGCTATATATCGAAGACCTTCGCGAGGAATTTATTAAAGATTATATATATCCGACTCTTAAAGCCGGAGCAAAATACGAGAACCAATATCTTCTCGGAACATCGTTTGCCCGCCCTGTTATTGCAAAGCGCATAGTTGAAATTGCAAAGGCTGAAGGCGCTGACGCGATTGCACACGGCTGCACCGGAAAAGGTAACGACCAGGTTCGTTTTGAACTGACGATCAAGGCATTTGCTCCGGAAATGGAAATCATTGCTCCCTGGAGAACATGGGAATTCAAGAGCCGCGAAGATGAGATTGCATATGCGGAAGAAAAAGGCATTCCGCTTAAGATAAATCGTGAAACAAATTATTCCAAGGACAAAAACCTTTGGCATCTTTCGCACGAGGGTCTTGATCTTGAAGATCCTGCAAACGAACCGAAATACGATTCAATTCTTGAGCTTGGAGTTACACCTCAGGCAGCTCCGGACAAGGACACATACGTAACGATTTCGTTTGACAAAGGCGTTCCCTATGCTGTAGACGGCGAAAAGCTTGGATGCATTGAAATTGTTGAAAAGCTTAATAAACTCGGCGGTGAAAACGGAATAGGAATCCTCGACATGGTTGAAAACAGACTTGTCGGTATGAAGAGCCGCGGCGTCTATGAAACGCCCGGAGGAGAAATTCTCTATAAAGCTCACGATGCGCTTGAAACAATTACGCTTGACCGGGAAACTATGCATCTGAAGCAGATGCTTTCCGGAAAATTTGCCGATCTTGTTTATTTCGGACAATGGTTCACTCCGGCGCGTGAGGCGCTCAGCGCGTTTGTTGACAAAACCCAGGAAAATGTTACCGGCGACGTGAAGCTGAAGCTTTACAAGGGCAATATTATTCTGTCTTCCGTAACTTCGCCTTATTCGCTCTATGACGAGGATATCGCAACATTCGGCGAGGACGATGTATACGATCAGAATGATTCCAAAGGCTTTATTAATCTTTTCGGTCTTCCGATTTCGGTCAAAGCTAAGCTTGACGAAAAACTCAAAAAAATATGAAGCTCTGGGCAGGACGTTTTCAAAAAGACACCGACAAACGTGTCAATGATTTTAACTCTTCCCTGAGTTTCGACTGCCGTATGTACAAACAGGATATCCGCGGGAGCATTGCTCACGCGGATATGCTCGGCAGACAGGGTATAATAGAGGCTTCGGACACGGCTAAAATTATTCGCGGACTGAAAGAAATACTGAGCGACCTCGAAAACGGACGTCTTACGTTTGAAAATTCAGATGCGGAAGACATCCATATGTTTATTGAGGAGGAGTTGACTTTGCGCATCGGCGACGCAGGCAAACGCCTTCATACGGGCCGTTCAAGAAATGATCAGGTTGCGTTGGATATTCGGCTTTATCTGCGTGACGAGCTAAACGAAGTCAGACAGCTTGTTATCAGGCTGATTGAAGTTATAGTTAATATTGCGGAAAACAACATGAACACCGTTATGCCGGGATATACACATCTTCAAAGAGCTCAGCCTGTAACTCTTGCGCATTATATTCTTGCATATGCACAAATGCTGATCAGAGACATCGGCAGACTTGACGATTGCCTGAAAAGGATGAACTATTCCCCGCTCGGCTCGGGAGCGCTTGCCGGGACCACCTATCCGCTCGACAGAGAATATGTTGCAAAGACTCTTGAGTTCAGCGGCGTAACGCAAAACAGCATGGACGGAGTATCCGACCGTGATTTTGTTATTGAATTTGCTTCGGCGCTGTCGCTTATAATGACGCATCTAAGCAGATTCTCGGAAGAAATTATTTTGTGGTGTTCGTCAGAATTTGGTTTCTGTGAGCTTGACGATGCATATTCAACCGGTTCGTCAATAATGCCGCAAAAGAAAAACCCCGATATTGCCGAGCTTGTCCGCGGAAAAACCGGGCGGGTAAACGGTAACCTTGTCGCGCTCCTGACCGTTATGAAAGGACTCCCTCTCGCATATAACAAGGATATGCAGGAAGACAAGGAAGCAATTTTCGATTCGATCGACAATACAAAGCTTTGTCTTGAGCTTTTCGCAGATATGCTCAGAACCTGCCGGTTCAAAAACGAAAATATGCGCAAAGCGTCGCTAAAAGGTTTTATAAACGCAACGGATTGCGCCGATTATCTTGTCAGAAAAGGAATGCCGTTCCGTGACGCGTACAAAATAACAGGCAGACTTGTTGCATACTGTCTTGAAAATGATAAATCGTTTGAAGAAATGTCCGTTGATGAGCTTAAAGGCTTTTCGGATTTGTTTGAGAACGATATTTTCCCTTCGATTGATCTAATAAATTGTGTAAACGGCAGAGCAGTATGCGGCGGGCCTTCGGTTGAAGCCGTAAAAAAACAGCTCGATGAAATAAAAATATTTCTTTGTCAGGCAAAATAAAATTTTATATAATTAATATTTGCCGGTAATAATAAGTTTATATTTTTCTTTTCATAAGGGGGTGTTTTTATGAAAAAGCGTTTATTTACGTTTTTGATTGCTCTCATGTTGATTAATTTTGTTATATCATCTTCAGCTGCGGAAAACAAAATAATATACACTGCTTTCGGGGACAGTATAGCTGCGGGATACGGTCTTGACGACCCGGACGACGGCTTTGTTTCGCTTATCGGAAAAAATATCGGTGTCGTGCCAAACAATCTTGCAATGTCGGGGATGACTTCCGGACAGCTGCTTGACGCGCTTTATTCTCTTGAAGGAAGCGGTGCGGAGGAAACAGAAAAAAGGGTGAGATCAGCTTCGCTTATTACAGTCACCATTGGCTCAAACGATTTGCTGTCAAAACTGATTATGCTGTTTACCGAAGCGTTTGATTCATATTCACCTTCGGACTCTCTCGATTATCTGGTTCAGCAGGTAATGACAAAAGAGGCGCATGAATCATTCCTTGAAGGCATAAACACGTACAAAACGAATCTTCCGCTTATAATGGATAAGCTGCGCGAACTGAATCCGTATGCAGAGATCATACTCACCAACTTTTACAATCCTTTTTACGGTGAAACAATCGGCGGCTTTGATTTCGGCGCATATTCAGACGTTTACATCAAAATGATGAACGACGTGCTAAACGAATATCATGGCGAGCGTAAGGACTTTTACGTGGCGGATTTTTATACCGTGATGAACGCCGACGGAATGACGTATTCGGACTTTATGCAGTTCAACTTCGATCCTCACCCAACTGTTAAAGGACACGCCGCGCTTGCCGAAGCAATTTCTTCTCTTATAGATCAAGAACGGCTTTCAAAAATTTCCGAAAATATTCCGACAGTAATAATCACACCGCTTGAAAGCGAAGAAACCTCTTCTCCTCAGACAGCTGCAGATACTGAAAAAACAACTTCCGCCGACACAAATTCGGGAAACGACTCAGAACCGAAAAACACCTCTGCATTAATAACAGGATGCGCTGTTGCGGCGGTTGTACTTGCATTTATTGTTTTCAAAACAGTTTACAGAAAAAAACAATCATGATATAATGTAATCAGTGAAACTCCGCAGCCTTCGTTGCGTGAACGCTCCGAGGGCTGTTCTTGTTTATTCGGCGCCCGAATTCATTTTTAAATTGAAAGGACAATCCGATATATGAAAAAAGATTTACTTAAGATGTCAGATCTTACATCAACAGAGCTTACCGACATTCTTAATCTTGCGGCTCAGTTGAAATTTGAACGTAAAAACGGAATCGAACATAAACTTCTGTCCGGAAAAACGCTTGGAATGATATTTCAGAAAGCCTCGACTCGCACTCGGGTTTCTTTTGAAGCCGGTATGTACCAGCTCGGCGGACATGCGCTTTTTCTTTCGTCGAAGGATCTTCAGATCGGACGCGGCGAACCGGTTCAGGACACGGCGCGCGTTCTTTCGCGTTATCTTGACGGTATTATGATCCGAACATTTGAACAGAAGGAAGTTGAAGATCTTGCGGCGTATTCGTCCATACCGGTTATTAACGGACTGACAGATTACGCGCATCCTTGTCAGGTTATTGCCGATCTTATGACGATCCGCGAATTCAAGGGATCCCTTGAAAACAAAAAACTCTGCTTCATAGGCGACGGAAACAATATGGCAAATTCGCTTATCGTCGGCGGACTTCTTGCCGGAATGAACGTATCTGTTGCTTGTCCCTCGGAATATCATCCTCATCCGGACGTGCTTAAATTTGCTGAATCATATCCCGACCGTTTTGTTCTTACAGAAAACGTTCTTGAAGCTGCCGAAGGAGCTGACGCTGTTTACACCGACGTTTGGGCAAGTATGGGACAGGAATCCGAAGCAAAAGAACGTGCCGTCGCATTCAAGGGATACCAGATTAATGACAATGTTATGGCGGTTGCCGCAAAAGAGGCACTTGTTCTGCATTGTCTGCCTGCGCATCGCGAAGAGGAAATAACCGAAAAACAGTTTGAAGCGCATGCGAATGAAATATTTGAAGAAGCAGAAAACCGT
>JAQXSY010000143.1 GCA_029219205.1 Bacillota bacterium
AAACGCATACCTGCCATGATGCGTATGTTCATGAGCTACGGTATAGACATCCGCAAAGAACCGATTCTTGTCTATCCGACGCTTCACTACCAAAACGGCGGTCTTGATATAAACGTCGACGGAATGACGACGAACGTCGAAAACCTGTATGTTGCAGGCGAAGCCGTCGGAGGCATCCACGGAAGGAACAGACTTATGGGCAACTCGCTGCTCGATATCATAGTTTTCGGCAGAAACGCAGGTCAGAATGCATCGGCGCGCGCCAAAGACGTATCTGTCGGCAGGCTTACGCTTGAGCACATATCGAAATTTGACGCAGAGCGCGACGCGGCGCAAATTGTGACCGACGCGGTCTCTCCCAAGCTTCTTCCGGACTATCGCTGCAAAAAGAGCGGCATTTGAGTAAAGGAATCAGTTGATATGAGTTTATTTAACGGAGTAATAAACATATCCGGAGTATCGTTTTTGATGCTCTCGATTATGGTAATAATTGCGTTTGGGTATTTGCTCGGAAGAATCACGATTAAGGGCGTATCGCTCGGAACAGCGGGCGTTTTCATCATCGCGCTGCTGTACGGTGCGCTTTTCTACGATAATCTGACAAACGCGCTCAAAACCGCCGAAATCACGTCAAGCGGTCTGAAAATTGTCGAAAACGTCGGTCTTGTGTTCTTTGTAACCTCAGTAGGTTTTATCGCCGGGCCGAAATTCTTTAAAAATCTTAAAAAGAATTTTAAATCGTACATTCTGCTCGGAGTATCGGTAATCCTTGCGGGCGGGCTGACCTGCGTCGCTTGTTATTACATCGGCAAAGGCTCCGAGAACAATCCGAAGGAATTTATTGCGATGCTCGACGGACTTCTTTCCGGTTCTCTTACAACTACGCCCGGTTTCTCGGCTGCAAAGGAAACCGTTAAGAATATGTACGCGGGAGATCCCGAAATGGCGGCGGCTTGCGAGGCGGCGGTTACGGTCGGCCACGGTATTGCATACCTTTTCGGAGTTGTCGGAGTGGTGCTTTTTGTCCAGCTTGTTCCGAAGTTTGCAAAAGCAAACATGGAAGAGGAACGCAAAAAACTCTCAAGTGTGGATATGGGAACTGTCAAAACCTACACCGGCAAGCTTATTGATATCGACCCCATGGGTCTCGGAGTGTTTGGTCTGGCGGCATTCATAGGGCTTATAATAGGCAATATCAGAATTCCGCTTACGTCAAACGGACTTTCCGGCACCTGCTTTTCGCTTACGACAACCGGCGGAGCGCTGATTGCCGCGCTTGTTTTCGGACATTTTTCAAGAATCGGCAAAATAAACATTATGCCTCCCAAAAAGACGCTTGAAAATCTGCGTGAGCTTGGACTTATGCTTTTCCTTATCGGAGCGGGAGTTGCTGGCGGAGCTAATTTCGTTAAGTATTTCAAACCGATTTACTTCATATACGGAGCGGTTATGACAATCGTTCCCATGATCGTCGGCTACATTATCGCGAAGTACGTACTCAAGCTTAGTCTTCTTAACAGTCTCGGCTCGATAACCGGAGGCATGACGTCTACGCCGGCGCTCGGCACACTTATCAACGTCTCCGGAACCGAGGACGTTGCGTCTGCCTATGCCGCGACCTACCCGATCGCGCTGCTTGCGGTCGTGCTTGTATCGCAGTTCCTTATCGTAATATTCGGCTGACGACGCGCTCTTACTGTTTTGGCAGGAGGTGGATTTTATAAAACAAATCGAAGTATCGCGGGCAACTATGGGCAGAATCCCGAGTTATCTGAGATATCTTAAGGATATATATCAATATACTGAGAACATATCAGCCACCGCACTTGCAAAAGAGCTTGGCCTCGGCGAGGTTCAGGTACGAAAGGATCTTGGCGCAGTAAGCGGAGCGGGAAAGCCGAAAATAGGTTACAACGTCGGGCAGCTTATCGTTTCTTTAGAAACATTTCTGGCAAGCGGCAATAACAGCAGAGTTGTTATTGCCGGAGCCGGAAAGCTTGGACGAGCGCTGCTTGATTACGGAGGCTTCGGCGATTACGGTCTTGAGATCGCAGCGGCGTTCGATACAGCGGTAAAAAACGAAGAAAAGAGCAAAAACGGAAAGCCGGTCTTGCCCATGGAAAAGTTTCGCTCCTTCTGCGAAGAAAACAATATAAAGATCGGTATAATCACCGTTCCGGCAAAGTCGGCGCAGGAGGTGTGCGATATTTTCGTTGAAAGCGGTATCAAAGGCATATGGTGCTTTGCTCCGTGCGTTTTGTCCGTACCGCCGGAGGTTACAGTTCAATACGAAAATATGGCTCTGTCACTGGCTTACCTCAAAAAAAGAGTGTGAGCCGTCCGTCAGCCGCGCATTTATTTTTTTCTAAAAAAGCTTGACAAACGACAAATAATGATATATAATGCGATTATATTCTAAATATAGCTGTGACCGGAAGCAGAAAGCAATGCCGGAACGCCTTTCCTTCGTTCCCAAAAGACTTTGCACTTTTCTGACTTCCCGAACCGATGTTTTACAGAGAGCTGCCGGACGGTGAGAGGCGCAAAGCATTATCGGGAAGGATACATTCCGAGAGTTTGCGCACCGAAACGCTGCTGGAAAAGCGGAATAGGCTGCGACGGAAGGCGTCCGTTACCTCGCCCGCGGCATAATGCGTATGCAAGTGCTGTACAAGGCCGTTTTTTGACGGTAAAACCGAGGTGGTACCGCGATTTTTTCGCCCTCTGCACATTTTTTGTGCGGAGGGCGTTTTTATTTTGACCCAAACAAATTTTAATAATTACAAAGGAAGGTAGCAAAATCATGTTCTGGAAAATTTCGCTGCTTGCGGTATTCTTCGTCATCACTGTGACAATCGGTCTGGCATGCCGCAAAAAACTCAAAGACACAAACGATTTCGTTCTCGGCGGACGAAATGTCGGTCCGTGGCTCTCGGCTTTCGCATACGGAACCTCATACTTCTCTGCCACGATATTCGTCGGCTTTTCGGGTCAGTTCGGATGGGCGTTCGGAATAAGCTCGCTTTGGATCGGTATCGGAAACGCGCTCATCGGAAGCCTGCTTGCATGGGTCGTGCTCGGAAGACGCACAAGAGTTATGACAAAACAGCTCGACAGCGCCACAATGCCGGATTATTTTGCAAAGCGTTACGACTCCAACGCACTGCGCTTTGCCGCGGCAATCATAATATGCATCTTTCTCGTGCCCTACACGGCGTCGGTATATAAGGGGCTTGCGGGACTGTTTGCGGCAAGCTTCGATATAAGCTTTGTATGGTGCATTGTAGGAATGGCTTTGCTGACGGCTGTCTTTGTCGTTGCGGGCGGATACGTCGGAACGGCTGCCAACAATTTTATTCAGGGAATAATTATGATCATCGGCATTATACTTATTGTCGGCGCGGTTCTCGGCGGAAAAGGCGGTTTTTCCGAGGCGATCAACCAGCTTTCCCAGATTGAATGCGAATCAAATCCCGGACTTAACGGTGCATTCGTATCATTGTTCGGACCCGATCCGCTGGCGCTTCTATCCGTCGTTATCCTTACCAGTCTGGGAACCTGGGGACTTCCTCAGATGGTACATAAATTTTACGCAATAAAAAGCGAAAAAGCGGTCATGACCGGAACTGTTATATCGACGGTATTCGCGATTCTCATTGCCGGCGGCTCATACTTCATGGGAGGATTTTCCCGCCTCTACTATTCCGCGGACAAAGTCGTTATAGACGATATAGTTCCGTCAATGCTCGTAAAAGCGCTTCCTGATATTTTGATCGGAGTTGTTCTGCTCGTCGTTATTTCCGCGTCGATCTCAACGCTCGCTTCGCTTGTCATCACTTCAAGCTCAACTTTCACAAGCGACCTTGTCAAATTATTTAAAAAGGATCTGAAAAGCAAAACCGAATTTACTCTCGTAAGAATCATGTGCATGGTATTCATTGTGATTTCGGTTCTGATCGCGCTTATCCCGAACAGTCTCATAACCTCGCTTATGAACATTTCCTGGGGCGCGCTTTCCGGCGCTTTCCTCGGTCCGTTCCTCTACGGTCTCTTCTGGAAAAAGACCAGCCGCATTTCGGTATGGTGCAGCATGGTATTCGGAGTCGGAGTCGTTGTTCTTAACAGCATTTTCGGATTTACCGGCAGCGCTCAGGCCGGCGCCCTCGCAATGATTGCGTCGCTTATTATAGTTCCTCTGGTGTCGCTTGTTACAAAGGCTCCGGAAGCGTCAGTCATTGAAAACGCCTTCGCCGGATATGACGAAAAAATACTCGTTTCAAAAAAGACAGCTCTCGACGACGCAAAATCCTGACGCTTCTGTTGCATTTTCTCACAATTCGATGTATAATAAGTCAGTAGAATCGATTATGTGAGGTGTGCGTAATGGAAGGTATGTTTATGTTCTTCTTCTTTGCCATTTTTGCTTTCGTTATCGGAATGTTTATTTTTATCATCGTGTCGTCAGCCGGACGTTGGATAAAAAACAACAACTCCCCCAGGCTGAACGTAAACGCGGACGTCGTCGCAAAACGTATGCAGGTCGGCTCTCATATGCACGACAACAGCCATTTTGCAAACAGCGGATATACGCGCTATTTCGTAACATTTCAGTTTGAAAGCGGCGACCGGCTCGAGCTTAACGTCAGTCCGGAAGAGTACGGTATTCTTGTTGAAGGAGACAAAGGCGTTCTGGAATTTCAGGGCACACGGTTTTTGAATTTTAAAAGAGTATGAAAAAAAGGGACTAAGGCGCTTTGCCGAAGTCCCTTTTTTGTATCAAAAAGACGGCGGCAAAACCGCGCCGCCGCATTTACAATCAATAATACGACCGCCGCCGGCACAAAAACGACAGCGGAAAACATAAGATACACGCCGAGCAGGCGCAAACATTGATCTAACTCTCCATTGTTATTATCAGTCAGTTTCCGCGCAAAAGAAACCTCTCAAGCTCCCGGTTAAAGCTTTCCGACTGATTATTTGCAATAAAATGTCCGCCGTTTATGAAAACGAGAGACGCCCCCGGTATGCTTTTGGCAATAAGCTCCGTATGTTTCTTTTTAATCATATCTTTTGTTCCGGCAATCACAAGTACGGGCATTTTGAGAGAACTAAGCTCCGACGGCTTTATATCGGGTTCGTTTACCATAAGACCAATCATTTCGGCGTTCTTCGCCGCCTTTTCGCTTATGCGCGAAAAAAGCTTCGCCGCAGCATAACCGAGCTCAATCGGCAGCTGCACGGAGCGTTTTACTCCCGACGGATCAAGATTTGCGCCGTTCAGAACAAGCTTTCTCACCATTTCAGGGTGTTTTTGGGCAAAATAAAGCGCAATGTTGCCGCCGTCCGAAAAGCCGACTATATCGGCTTTTTCTATTCCGTGCTCTTTCATAAAATCATGCAGATCTTCGGCAAAGCGTTTTATCGAAAAATCCCCTTTTCCGCGCGGCGACCGTCCGTGTCCGCGCGTATCTAACGCAATAACACGGTAATATCTGCAAAAATGCTCCGTCTGATGGACATAATATTGATGATCTTCTCCGTTCCCATGCAGCAGTATCAGGGGAAAACCGTTTCCTTTTTCTTCGTAATACAGCGATACGTCCACAAATGACCTCCAAAAAATCGTTTTGCAATCGTTGTTGTCTATCGCACGCATTTTGTAAATTCATTATAGACGATTTGGCATATGTTGTCAAGGCGTTCCGAGCGAATCGGAAGTGTCATTAAAACAGCAAATCCTCCGTATGAGAAAGCAGCCGTACGGAGGATTAATCTATATTATTTTGAAAATTTGACGGTTTAAACGACCGGCCAAAACCGGTTTGTACGCAGGGAACAGACGATTACGATGCCGCCCTGACCGAATAAAGTACCGTAACATTTTTAGTCGAATGCGCCGTTTTGTTCCGAAAGATTTTTAACAGCCTCGCAGTTTCTTCGGTTTCTTAAGAAATTCTCTCACTTGAGGTTTTAGAATGCAGATACAGGTTATCAATAATACTGATAACGGGTATGAACTGAAGAACACAGTGCAGAAAGGCATTTGGTGCGGACAGGTTCTTTTGGCGGCGCAGCGCCGATATACCAGCTATCCCGCGTATGGCTCCCGCAAAAGTCAGGAATAATTCTAACATTACGATTAAAATAAATAACAGCGGGAGCGTTAATACCGCCCCAATCAAATTCAGCAATGAAACAAAAGCGGTTAGACCGAAAATTATTATGAGTCCGATTTGCCACAAAAGAATCACGCTTTGGCATAAAAGTGCTTGTAACAAAAGCTTTCTTGGAACGCCTTTTTTCATGAGCAAAAAGGAAGCTGTTACAAAAAAGAGGAATGCGATGACACAGAAGCAGCCGATAATTTTTACGGCTGCAAACTGCATATTTTCCATTTCCGTATAATATGCATCCCAAAGCCCTGCCGAATTGTAACGATTAAAATAAAATCGGTGAATTAACTTGTGTGACAGCAGCCATGCGGGAACAGAAAAAAGAGCGCAGCAGGAAAATAAAATTGCTGACAACCATCCGTTCATTTGCATCCCTCCGTTTCATAAACCGAATTTTCACAATTTCTTCTGAACGTATCTTTCAAGCCTTCATTTGCCTTACCCATTTTATTGGGTTGCCTGCCTTCAACCTTTTTAATTACACCGTTTCGTCATCACCGGTACGATCTATGCGTTTTTATGACTTTTTTCACTCTCGACGTAATACTGTTTTACGGCCATACGGCTAAAATCCGGAGTTTCTTTTTTCGTAAAGCTGTTTTTATTAAGTCTTATTCGTTTTCGGAAGTACCGTTTCCTCCGAAACGGGCTATGCGGCGTCTGCGCTTTTGAAGAATACGCTTCTCCTTCATGCGCTCGGCTTTTCCGTCGTCGCGAACAGGTTTTAGTCCCGCCTTTTCAAGCGCGCGCGGCCACGGTCCGAGAAACGCTTTGATCGCAACAACCTCCGGCTCGGAAAAATCCGATCTTTGAGGATATCGCTTATTCCCCGAACAGTCAAGTTCCTCCTGCTTTTTTTTAAGCAGAAGCAAAGCGTCGTCCTTTGTGTAACGGCGGTTTTCCATTTTTTTCGATTTCCTCCGTATAAAAAAGCCTGCATCCGAAAAGGTACAGGCTTTTTACTTCCGTATTTTTCAAAATACAGAAACGTCGAACCTTCCCGTTTTCGGTTATCTGTATTTTTTCATGCCAAAAAAATACTGCGTACGCTGCGTAACGGGCACGATGCTTCTGACTTATCGTCGGCGACAAACGCCGCCGAATCACAGCAATGGCAGTTGTGCCGGATTCAAACCGACTCTCATAGGAAAGACGACGCTTCCCTGTCTACTCAGCTTACAACCTTTCAATCCATGCCGATAACAGCTCGCTGTTATTTTAACACCTTTCAGCCAGGTTTGTCAAGAGCGTTCTCTGCTTTGCGCACCACCGGAATAAAAAGGCCAAGAGCCGGAGCCGGTTTTGTAAAAATCATAGAAAAAGTTACGGCAGCCGCGTAAAATGCCGCGGATTATTTGTCCTTTTTTTAAGCCTGTTTGCTTTGGTATGAATATGCCTGAATAAAACCGCTTTTTTAAAAAACAAGGCTCGCAGCGCACCCGGTTTTTTATTACTTAACTTAAAAATATGGCAAAAACCATTGACTTTTAAACGGTTATAGTATAAAATGAAGATAAGATCCAATAGTGATCGCTCCGGTCACAGCGCCGGAATTTTGTTTAAATATTTAAGGAGAATTCTACAAATGGCAGATGAAGTACTTAGCCAGTTCCAGCAGAAAAAGGAAGCGGCAAAAATTGATACCAACAGAAAACTCAGAGTAGGCATCATCGGTACAGGTTGGATCGCAGAATCCCATATCGAATCCTACAAGCGTATGCCCGACGTTGAGATCGTCGCCGGCGCTGATTTGATCCCCGGAAAAGCTGAACGTTTCTTCAAGAGATACGGCGTTGAAGGCGTTCGTCTCTACCCCAGCCACAAGGAAATGCTTGACAACGAAGAGCTTGACGCAGTAAGCGTCTGCACCTACAACCGTCAGCATGCTGCCCCCACAATATACGCGCTCAATAAGGGCGTAAGCGTTCTTCTCGAGAAGCCCATGTGCGTTACAACCGAAGAAGCAGTTGAAATGATGCGCGCAGAAAAGGCAAGCGGAAAGGTTCTTTCCGTAGGATTCCAGCCCCGTTTCGACGCTAACATGCAGATGATTAAGAAGATCGTTCAGTCCGGCACACTCGGCGAGATCTACTACATCCAGACCGGCGGCGGACGCAGACGCGGTATTCCGAACAGCACATTCATCGAGCAGAAGACCGCCGGAATCGGCGCAATGGGCGACATCGGCTGCTACTCTCTCGATATGGTTCTTAACGCAATCGGCTATCCGAAGCCCCTCACAGTTACCGGTTACACCTCCGACTTCTTCGGAACCAACCCGAAGTACAACGGCGCTGACGCAGCACGCTTCAACGTTGAAGACTTTGCAGCAGCATTTGTTCGTCTTGAAGGCGGAATCATTCTCGACTTCCGTATCTCCTGGGCTATGCATCTGAACACCCCCGGCGATACAATTATTCTCGGTAAAGAAGGCGCGCTCCGCATTCCTTCAACAGACTGCTGGAACGGCTCCGTTGGCGGACCCATGACTCTGTATCATGACGTTGCCGGCTGCCAGACCCAGACAACAATACCGATCATCAACGACAACGGCTCGCTCTTCGACCGCAAGATCCGTTCCTTCCTTGACGCTGTTAAGAACGGAACCGAGGCTCCTGTTCCAACCTCCCAGATTATTTACAACCAGGCAATCATCGATCATATCGTTAAATCCGCTGCTGTTGGCCACGAGATCGAAGTTCAGATACCCGAACTTTAAAATAATCCCGTTTACAAAAAACGGAACATTTTAAAAGTAACAATTACAAACGAAAGGGTTTGGTATTAAATCATGGCAGATGAGGTACTCAGCCAGTTTCAGCAGAAAAAGGAAGCTGAAAAAATTGACGCAGACCGCAAGTTCCGCATCGGAATAATCGGAACCGGCGGAATCGCAAACGCACACTGCGGCGCTTATAAGGATATGCCCGACGTTGAAATCGTCGCCGGCGCCGACATAATTCCCGGTAAAGCAGATCGTTTCTTCAAGGCTCATGGCCTCGAAGGAGTTCATACCTATACAAACCACGTCGAAATGCTTGAAAAAGAAGACCTTGACGCTGTAAGCGTATGTACGTACAACACACAGCATGCGGTCTGCGTTATCGACGCGCTCAAGAGAGGCATTCATGTGCTTGTTGAAAAGCCCATGTCGGTTACCACTGAAGAAGCAGTTGAAATGATGCGCGCTGAAAAGGAAAGCGGAAAGGTTCTTTCCATCGGCTTCCAGCCTCGTTTTGACGGCAACATGCAGATGATAAAGAAGATCGTTCAGTCCGGCACGCTCGGCGAGATTTACTACATCCAGACCGGCGGCGGACGCAGACGCGGAATTCCGGGAAGCACGTTCATCGAAAAGAGAACCGCCGGAATCGGCGCAATGGGCGATATCGGCTGCTATGCGCTCGACGCAGTTCTTAATGCAGTTGATTATCCGAAGCCTCTCACCGTTTCCGGATACACTTCCGACTTTTTCGGAAAGAATCCGAAGTACAACGGCGCTGACGCAGCACGCTTTGACGTTGACGACTTTGCCGCTGCATTCGTACGTCTCGAAGGCGGAATTATCCTCGACTTCCGTATATCTTGGGCTATGCACGCTAACACGCCCGGAGATTCTCTGATTCTCGGTAAGGAAGGCGCGCTCCGCATTCCTTCAACAGACTGCTGGAACGGCTCCGTTGGTGGACCCATGACGCTTTATCACGACGTTGCAGGCCGCCAGACCGAGACGACGATACCGCTCGTTCCCGGAACCAATCTCTGGCACGGTAAGATTCGTTCTTTCCTTGACGCAATCAAGTACAACAGACCGTCTCCCATTCCGTCGTCTCAGATCCTGTATAATCAGGCTATCATTGACCACATCGTTAAATCCGCAGAAGTCGGTCATGAGATCCCTGTCGTTATCCCCGAAATCTGAACTTTTAAAGCCTAAATTAACAATAAAAAGTGCCGCGAAAAACATTTCGCGGCACTTTTTATGTGAAACAGCTGCTTTACGAAACAGCACGACGGCTTTTCAGCCTCTGTTTTTCAGTATCTCGCCAACGGCTTCAAGATCCTCCGGAGTATTTACTCCGCGTATCTCGTCCTGTCTGTCTATAATGTAGCTTTCAACCTTTTCTCCTGCGCGGATAAGTATCGGCGGGAGGTCGGTTATATAATACTCGCCTTTTGCGTTGTTGTTTGTAAGCTTTGAAAGCGAATAGCGCAGCTTGTCTGCGTTGAAAATGTACATACCTATGTTGAGCTCTTTTATGAGCTTCTGTTCTGGAGTGCAGTCCGCTTCTTCGACGATATCGACAATTCGTCCGTCGCTTCCGCGTACGATTCTGCCGTAAGGAAGATATTCGTCGGAAATGCAGGTGAGCATAGTGCATACCGCTCCGGACGCCTCATGCTGAGCTTTCATGCCGCAAAGCGTCTCGCGGCTGAAGAGCGGCATGTCTCCGTTTACAATAAACACATCGCCGTGATAATCGTCGAACGAAGCGTCCTTCATTCCGCACATAACCGCATATCCTGTTCCGTATGCATCGTCGCCCTGACGTATGCAGTGATAGTCGGGATAAGCATTCTCGACCTGCTCCGCAAGATATCCGACAATAATGTTTGTGTCCTCTTTCGGCGCAACCGCTGCGGTTGCGTCAAGAACATAGTCAAGCAGCGTTCTGCCGTTTGAACGGCGGAGAACCTTCGGCATGGGGGTTGAGCCGAGCTTTGCCAAACGTGTGCCTTTACCGGCTGCCATAATAATTATTTTCATTTTTTTATCCTCTCAGATCATTTTTGTGTATTCATAAAAAATAGTTTAAGCGGATTTTCGTTCTTTTCCGGATTTCCGACAAGAAAGACGGAACTTGCGGAGTCAAGCTTCAGCTCGACCTCCGTATAATCGGATCCGCCTATAACCGTGTGCGCGGAATTGAGCCGTCTGATCTTTCCGTTCCTCGGATCCCATTCCTCAAGCGGCAAATCTCCTCTGACTGAGACAACTCCTTCATAATTGCTCTTGGTGGTGTTTGAAATATAATATACGTCCAGGTCGTGATACTTTCTGTGGATATAGTTGAGCATACCTCCGAACCTGTTCACCGTTTCGTCTCCCAAGTTCATATACAGCGGATAATAAAGATTTAGAATTCCGTTATCCTCCACCGACGGCATATTCCCGATTATAATATCCCAGTTTACTCCGGTATCTTCAAGCGCTTTGTTCAGCATCTGGGGCGACGTCATATCTGTGCCGTCAACCGCAGTCGCAGAAGCGTGCAGGAAGCAGGCAACGCCTCCGTTTTCGTTTTTATTTACGAAATAGTCGGTAAATATATTCCGTTCCCTGCCGACTCCGAACACACGACGTATAATTTTTTCGAGCTCATCTGACGCATCCGGAGAGCGGTATTGCTCTATCGCCGAAAACGGCAGGCACGAGGTTGCGATTATTTTCCCGCCGCAGTCGAAAAATTTCGCGACCATGCGCATTGTTTCAAGACAGATTATCGAAGAGCCGGGAATAATCAGAACTTTGAACACCTCCGGATTTGTCCGGCTGTTGAGACGGAGCGTGTCGTTTTCGATAAAGCAGTTTTTAAAGAGCGTTATCGGGTGCAGAACGGTCACATCATGCCCGGAATAGTTCATAACCGAGTTTATCACGTTCATATAATCCGCGTTCGACGGCACAACGGGGTATTCGTAGCCGCCTGATGGGTCGTGATGCTCAAACAGATACGTCTGGCATTCAAGCGAGCTTATGGGATAAAGCACTGCAATGTCCGCAGTGTGCCGTCCTCCGCTCAGCATCGCACTGCAGCGTGCGGCAAAATCGCAGTATTTCTCGTTTATTATATCACGTCCGCAGGTTTCCCGGATCCAAAGCCGGTTTGCACCGCGCGCGAACGCATTCATCGTCTCTTTGTAAACAATATCCTCGTCCGCATTAAACTCGCGGAACATATCGCAGATTGTAATCTCCTTGCCGTAATTATACGACGCGCAGGAAGCGAGTTTAACGCAGTTCAGACCGTACATATACGCATGTGTCAGTTTGGCGTATGCAAAATCGCTCTTTTCCTGAAATCTCATTCCGTCTCCGAAGATCCACGGCGCAGACACCGCCTTCGGCACCGCAACCGATCCGGTTATCTTCATTATATGAGAATTCGCGTAATCCGAAACGGCCTTGTAAAAACCGTAGCGGAGCATATCTGTCCGGCAGTGGACAAGAAGTCCGCGATAATAGGACATATCCTCTCCCATATCGATAAAAAGCGAAAGGTAATACGGAGCGGGATCAAAACCGAAGCGTCCGAAAAAGAACTCGTTGAAAGCGTCGTCCCAGTCGCGGCGGTTCTCGGTTATATATTGTATGCAGTCATAGACGCATATGAGAGACTCGGTGTCGGCAAGAGTTTCGCTGACCTTAGCAAGTCCCGAATACGCCAGCTCGGCAAATTTATAGGAAGCCTCGTAGTTAAGGTAATTTACGTGACTGCAGTCTGCCTGCCTGCGGCAGTAGAAGGTGTTTATAACCCAGTTTCCGTCCGGCATGTCATAACGAAGGACTCCGTCTTTTACATACGGATAAAGGAACAAACTTTCTCCCGAATCCTCATCGTAGGCGATCGCCGACATCAGTTTTCCGTTGGTTTTGATCTTCAAAGCGACGCTTTCGTGCTCATCGCACTTATATTCCTCACGGTCGAGACGTTTTGCGCAAAGCTCGGGATACAGTTCACCAAATTTTCCGCCGGCGTATCCGGACGGCCGAGAGGACGACGTCATACAATCGTCAGCCGCGGCAACGCCGAGTCCGCTGTCCGCGCAGCGTTTCGCCAAAACCGCAAGCGCCTCGTAATATTCGGGCGTCAGGTATTTGGGTTCCGTTTTTTCGCTTGGCAGAAGAATTACTCCGCCGAAGCCACGGCTTTTTATGTCAGAAATTCTGGAAGCGCAGTAGTCGTCGTCGGAAATATCCCCATCCAAGGTCAGAAACGAGTACGGTCGATAATCGTCTTTCACGGATGTGAAAGCTTTTTTCAGCTCGCCGTATTTTTTTATGCTTTGTTCTTCTAACATACGTTTCCCTCCGTCGGGTTGTTGAGTCAAAGCCGGGACGCATAATAATATCCTGTTGCAAAACGTAACGGCTTCAAAACATCGGTCACGGTTTTGATGATTATATTATAGCAGTTATTTTAAAAAAAGCCATAGTTTTAAGAAAAAATAATTGATAATTTTTCTTTATGGCGGTATAATGTGATTGCATTAAGCAAAAATTTCGTCCGAGGTGCAATAAATATGAAGATTTTAACAATCACGCTGAATCCGGCGTACGACGTCTACTGTAAAATCTCGTCGTTTGAATTATATAAAGAAAATTTAATCAAATCCACATTCACATCGCCCGGAGGAAAAGGAGTCAACATTTCGCGCGCGATGACCGTTTACGGCATCCCGACGGCGGCATACATTGTGTTCGGCAGAGAGAACTGCGGCGCGTTTGAAAATGCGTTGAATTCGGAGAAAGTTCCGTACGTTCCGTTTTACACCGACGGAAGAATCCGCGAAAATTATACGGTTATTCCCGAAAACGCGGCCGAAACGCGAATTTGCTTCGACAGCTTTACAGCCGGACCCGAAATTTTAGACAGCGTGCTCTCCCGAATTGAGACGGATGCAGACGCAGACGATATTATCGCTTTTTCCGGAAAATTTCCGGGCAAAATTGACAGAGAAAGCAAGCTGCGGTTTCTGAAAAAGCTCAAACAGCTTACAAAACGCCTGGTCATAGACACAAATTCGCTTGACGGAAAAGATATAATCTCCCTTTCTCCGTGGCTGATAAAGCCGAATGAGCAGGAGCTTGAGGCGTTTACCGGAAGCCGTCCGTCCGGCCTTGAGGACGCAGCGAACTCCGCTCGCGAAATCCGGGAAGCGGGAGTTGAGAATGTACTCGTAACTCTCGGAGGAAACGGCGCGGCGTTTGCGGGAAAAGGAATTGTTATAACGGCCGACGCTCCGAAAATAGATGTTCTTTCGAGCGTGGGAGCAGGAGACAGCTCAATCTCGGGCTTTATCGCGGCCTTTATACGCGGCGAAGACAGTCTCGGATGCTTTTTGAACGCGGTTGCCTCCGGAAGCGCGGCATGTCTGCGCGAAGGAACCGCGCCGCCGCTTCAGTCGGATATTGAAAAACTCAGACCGATCATAAAGCTCCGGACTGAAAACATATGAACTCGGTAATCACCGTATAAAATTCGTCGCGGTTTTCGGTTCATCCTCCGGGAGCGTCACGCCTGCTTTTTCCGCCGCTTCCTTGCATTTTAAAAACCACGCCATGTTCCTTGCAAGTATTCTCATCATCTGCATACCCTCTTCGTCCCGGCGGACGTCGTCCGGACAGCTTCCGTGTACCATGTTCCAGTACTTTGCGGAAATCACCGGCATTTCTGATATGGTCAGATACTTATTCATCTGATCGAGCGCCGCCGTTGTGCCCGCGCGTCTTGCAGAAACAACGCACGCGCCCGGCTTGAGACGGAACAGATCCTTCGGCTTTGCGTAAAAAACGCGGTCCATAAACGACGTCATACTGCCGCAAACGCCTGCGTAGTGTACCGGCGAGCCGAAAATGAAACCGTCCGCATTCTCTGCCTTCCCGAGAAATTCATTGACCTTGTCGTCGATAATGCATTTACCGAGTTTGCGGCAGGCAAGACACGCCCTGCATCCGGTTATAGGCTCTGTTCCGATACAGAATATCTCAGTTTCAACTCCGCAGCGTTCAAGCTCATCCGCCGCCTCGCGCAGCGCGGTATATGTACAGCCCGCCGTGTGCGGACTTCCGTTAACAAGCAATACTTTCATTATTTATACGTTTCCTTTCGTTTTAAATTAGTATAACATTACTTTTCGGCTCTGTCAATTATTACTCATTAAGTCGACGCACGATAGAAAATATCAACACGGTCGTATGTTATTACAACTTTTTCGACGCATTCTCTTATGACCGCCCGTTTTTCTTCGCCGCTCATGTATTCCCATGCTTCCTTTATACCTGAAAGCCGCTCCGCAGTTTCGGCGGAGCGCTTTGTTTCCGCCTCAAGCTCCTCCTCTGCGGCAAGCTTTTCCCGAAGCTTCTCAAGCTCGGAGCGGTTTTCGTTTATTGTGTCGAGAAGAAGCTCGTTTCCGCTCTCCGCATAAAGATTATAAAGCCTCTTCAGCTTTTTCGTTATCAATTCGCACTGTTTTTGCAGCTGTTTTATCAGCGCTCCGCTCTGACCTGCGTTTTCGTCTCCGGAATCGGTTCTTTTTTCGGAAAATCTGAAAATGTCTGATATAACGGCGTTTTCAATCTCATTTGCCCAAACTTTATGATTATCGCACTTAACTCCGTGGGAAATGTGCGATTTTGAGCTGTCCTGGGAATAGCAATATATCTTGCAGCCTTTATCGCCCCACTTCTGATAGCGCATTTTTGTTCCGCATACTCCGCACACCACAAGTCCGGCAAGCAGATACGACGACGGTCTGCGCGCTCCGCTTCCACGCTGCTTCATAAGCTCCATTGCCCTGTTGTAGGTCTCTTCGCTTACGATTGCCTCGTGCATTCCGCGGTATTCCGTTCCGTTATAAAGAATTACGCCGGTGTTTGTCTTTCTCGTCAGGATTTGTCTTGCAAGATGCTCGTATTTCAGCCCGGCAGCACGGGCAATTTTCATCATCGGCCAGCCCTTTATATAAAGGTCGTACATAAGCTTAACGGTTTCCGCGTCCGCATTCGGAACAAGTATACCCTTTTCCCTGTCGTAGTCATAGCCGAACGGAATCTTTCCGCCTCCGCGCCAAAGCCCGCGTTTTATTCGCTCCTTCATGCCCATTCTGGTGCGCTCGCGTATGGTTTCGCGTTCAAGCTGGGCAAACGCGCTCATTATACCAAGCATCGCCCTGCCTATCGGCGTTGAAGTATCCATGTTTTCATTTAGCGACACAAAGCTTACGCCGTGAGGATTGAATACGTCTTCGATCAGGTACAGCGTATCCTTTTGGCTTCTTGAAAGACGGTCGAGCTTGTAAACGACAACCGTGGCGACAAGGTCTTTATTCACCTCGTCAATAAGACGTTTTATCTCCGGACGGTCTATCGTACTGCCCGACCATCCGCCGTCGATAAACAGCTCGTAATTTTCTATCCTGCGGCTGACGCAGTACGCAGTAAGCATTTCTGCCTGAGCCTCGGCGGAATATCCTTCTTCAAACTGAGCGTCGGTAGACACGCGCACGTATAACGCGGTCTTTTTTTCTGCTTTACTCACTGAAGTCAGCCTTTGGCGGGCGGCATACCGTCTCCCGTTTCAAGTTCCTCATCTGAGCGCCGCCTTCCGGGAAGCTGCTTTTTTTCTCTCCTCCGACGTAGCGCGGCGGCGTTCATAGCGTCCCTCAGAGCTTCTCCTCCGACAGACGCGCCGTCCAGTTCTTCCGGCAACGCCTCGTTTCCGTTTATGAATCTTCGAATAATAATAACAATCCCTCCGTTTCGTCAATGATATTCTTGACCGGATTACGGAGGATTATTAATATTATGTGTTTTTGTCTACCGTTTTCATTTGCTTCAGATTACCGATCTTGTTTGAACGCGCGTCAAGCTCATCCATAACGTCTCCGAGAGGAAGTCCCCTCTCGTTCATCATTACAATTAGATGATACAGAAGATCGCATATCTCATTTTTAAGCTCTGCGTTGTCGCCGTTTTTCGCGGCAATTATCGTTTCCGCACACTCCTCGCCGACTTTTTTTAGAATTTTGTCCAGTCCCTTGTCAAAAAGGTAACAGGTATACGACCCTTCCTCGGGTTTTTCCTTGCGCGATGCAACGACGGCGTACAGCGCCTCAAGCGTTTCGTTTTTCATTTTGATATATCCGTTTTTTCCCTTTCTTGTGATTTATACAGCGTTCTGAAAAAGCAGCTTCTGTTTCCCGTGTGACATGCGGCTCCGGTCTGCTCGACAAGCAGAAGCAAGGTGTCCTCGTCGCAGTCGTAGCGAATTTCCTTTACGGTCTGAAAATGACCCGACGTTTCGCCTTTGTTCCATAAGCGCTGCCTTGAACGGCTGAAAAACCACGTTTTTCCGTCCTCGAGCGTTTTTTCAAGCGACTCGCGGTTCATATACGCAAGCATAAGCACTTCGCCGCTGACAGCGTCCTGTACAATCGCCGGAATAAGCTCGGATTTTACAAAAAATCCGTCAAGTCCGTTCATATTCGCACGTTCACTCCTTCTTTTTTCAGATAATTCTTAACTTCGCTTATCGTAAGCTCTTTATAGTGGAACAGCGTCGCCGCAAGCGCCGCGTCCGCTCCGGCAGTTTTGAATGCGTCGAGAAAGTGTTCAAGCTTTCCGCATCCGCCCGAAGCAATGACCGGTATACGTACGGCATCGGTTATTTTTTTGGTAATGGTGAGATCGAAACCGTTTTTCGTACCGTCGGCGTCCATTGAGGTGAGCAGCAACTCGCCGGCTCCAAGACGTTCAGCTTCGACAGCCCATTCAAGCGCGTCGATTCCCGTATCTATTCGTCCTCCGCTTCGGTAAACCGTATATCCGCTCGGCGCGCGGCTGCTCTTACCCGCGTCAATCGCAACAACTACGCACTGACATCCGAACCTTTCGGCGGCGCGGCTTATCAGAGTTTTATCAAGCAGCGCGGCCGAATTTACCGATACCTTGTCCGCGCCCGAAAGCAAAAGCCGCCGGAAGTCCTCGACCGTACGCACTCCTCCTCCGACTGTAAGAGGCATAAACACTTCACGCGCGGTTCGCTCAACAACGCTGCAGATTGTGTCACGTGCGTCACTTGTCGCGGTTATGTCGAGAAACGTAAGCTCGTCGGCGCCCTGCTCGTTGTAATACTTTGCAATCTCAACCGGGTCTCCCGCGTCTCGCAAATTTAAAAAATTCACTCCCTTGACGACTCTTCCGTCTTTAACGTCAAGGCATGGTATTATCCTTTTTGCAAGCATATGTTCATCCTTTCTCCGTCAGCCCGACCGCCGCCTTAAGCGAAAGCGTGCCGCTGTAAAGCGACATTCCGGCGATCGCAGCGTAAAGACCGGCTTCAGAAAGTGCAAAAATATCGTTTATATCCCGTATACCGCCGCTCGCCGTAATATCGCAGTCAACGCTTACGCTAAGCTTCTTCAGCATATCGAGATTCGGTCCGGTAAGCGTACCGTCCCGTGAAATGTCGGTGAAAATCAGATTTTTAACGCCTTCACTTTCCATTTTACGCGCAAAATCGATATAATCAAAGTCCGACGACTCTGTCCAGCCCGATACGCTTACCTTTCCGTCGCGGCAGTCTATGCCAACCGCAACCGCGCCGCCGAATTCTTTCAGGGCTTCTTTGAGAAAATCGGGATTCTTTACCGCCGCCGAACCGATTATAAGCCGCTCAACTCCCATTTCAAGGTATCCGTAAGCGGTTTTCATATCGCGTATTCCGCCGCCGACCTCAAGCTTCATTTCGACAGAACCGGCGATCCGTCCGATAACCTCGCGGTTAACCGTCTCTCCGTTCTTCGCACCGTCGAGATCAACTATGTGCAGCCATTTTGCGCCGTCCGCTTCAAAGGCTTTCGCCTGCTCAACCGGATCGTCCGCAACTCCGTGCGCCGTGCCGTAATCTCCCTTGTAGAGCCGCACGCAGCCTCCTCCAAGCAGGTCTATCGCAGGTATTATAATCATGACCGCGCCGCCTTTCTGGTTTTTGTCAGCTTTAAGAAATTGTTAAGTATCATAAGACCGATTTTTCCGCTCTTTTCAGGGTGAAACTGCGTTCCGAAAACGTTTCCTCCTCCTATAACCGCAGCTATCTCCTGTCCGTAATCGCAGACAGCAATCAGTTCGCCGCGGTCTGCCGGCACAGCCTTATACGAATGTACGAAATATACATAGTCGCCGTTTTTTACGCCTTCTAAAAGAGGAGACGCGGAAAGCATATTAAGGCTGTTCCATCCCATGTGAGGAATTTTGTATTCCGAAGACGCGCCTGAAGCGCTCAGATGCACAACATTTCCGTGTATAAGTCCGAGCCCGTCCCATTCGCCCATTTCATAGCTTTTGTCAAGCAGCAGCTGCATACCGAGACAAATTCCGAGCATAGGCTTGTTCTCTACGTATTCCTTTATAAAAACGTCCAAACCGGTGCGCTTAAGCGCGTCCGCCGCGTCCTTGAACGCTCCGACGCCCGGAAGAATAAGTCCGTCAGTGCAGGCGAGCCGGCCGGCATCGTCCGAAATGAAGTTTTCCGCGCCAAGAAGATCAAGCGCGTTCTTAACGCTGTGCAGATTACCCATTCCGTAATCGATAATTCCTATTCCGCTCATTTCACAGAACTCCCTTTGCGGACAAAACTGCTCCGCTCCGCTCCGTCATTGCCTGCGAAATCGCACGCGCAGCCGCCTTGAAGCAAGCCTCAATCTTATGATGATCGTTTTCGCCGTATCGCAGGTTTATGTGAAGCGTTGCACCCATACTGAACGCAAGCGCGCGGAAAAATTCGATTGTAAGCTGTGTATCGTAGCCGCCGATCATAGGGGACGCAACCGGCACGTTATAAACCAGATACGGTCTTCCGGATATATCGATCACCGCCTCTGCCAAACTATCGTCCATAGGCACGACGGCGCTTCCGAAACGGTTGATACCGCTTCTGTCTCCGCAAAGCTCCTTCATAATACCTCCGAGCACGATGCCGGTATCCTCAACCGTATGATGCCCGTCTACAACGAGATCGCCCTTCACCGAAGCACGTATAAAGAAGCCTCCGTGCACGGCAAACGTATTCAGCATGTGATCGAAGAAACCGATACCGGTCGTTCCTTCAAGACCTGTCGTTTCAGCTTCGCGGATCACGGTCATTTTTATATCGGTCTCACGGGTTTTTCTTTCAAGACATGCGGTTTTATTCATCTTGCGAAAACTCCTTGCTCATTATTATTTTTCCAAGCACACAAAGAAGACGCTCGTTTTCGTCTTTGCTGCCGCAGGTTATACGCAAAAAACGCTTATTCATCATACGTATTGCGATACTTGCGTCTGCCAGCTCTTTTTTGATATACGCAGCTTTCTTCTCGCTTTTTGCGTCAATAAAAACAAAATTTGCCGACGTGTCAAAAACAGTCATGCCGCAGAGCAGTGATTCAAGCGAATTTTTCAAACGCTTTGCCGCTGCTCCGGTCTCAGCTGCCGAAGCAAACGTCCCGTCGGCTCTTTCAAGCGCGGCAGTTCCGAGCACCTGTGAAAAAGAATTAAGGTTGTACGGGCTTTTAACCTTGTTCAGCGCCGATGCAATTTCCGGCGCGGCAACCGCAAATCCGACTCTCAGCGCCGCAAGTCCGAAAGCCTTGGAGAGCGTTTTCAGCACGATCAGATTCTCAGAATCGGGAATCATGTCCATAACCGAACATTCGCATCCGCAGAATTCGGCGTAAGCTTCGTCAATAACCGCGAGACACCCGCACCGATTAACAAACTCGGCAATCTCATCACGGCTGTATGCCCTGCCGGTCGGGTTGCACGGATTCGACAGGATTACAAGCTTTGGACAAACGCTTTTTACAATCTCGGCAAGCTCTCTGAAATCGATCTCGTTCGCTTCGTTTTTCCTGTACTCAACAACTTCCGCCCCCGCAAGCTCAGCGTAAAAGCCGTACATGGAAAAATCAGGCGACGTTACGACGACTTTATCTCCTTTTTCGGTAAAAGCCGTAAACAGCAGGCTGATAAGCTCGTCCGAACCGTTTCCCGCAACAACGCACGACGGATCGGCGCGGTATGCGCGTGCGAACGCCGCCCTCAGACGGGACGCATACGGATCCGGATAACGGTTCGACAAAAGAGCAGACGCCGCCTCTTCCGCGCACTTTCTCATTTCTTCGGAAAGTCCGTAGGCGCTTTCGTTTGCATCAAGCCTGACGTCGCGCGGAGTTGTATCAGGCGAGTATTCTTCCAACTCCGCAATCTTTTTCGGTATATATTTGTTCATATCGGCTTATCCCATTCGTACTTTTATAGAGTTTGCGTGAGCATAAAGCCCTTCCGCTTCCGCAAAAGCGACAACGTCGTCCGCCGCAGACAGAAGCTCTTTCTTTCCATAGGAAAGATATGTCGAGCGCTTTAAGAAGCTGTCCGTTGAAAGCGACGATGAAAAGCGCGCGGTTCCGTTTGTCGGAAGGACGTGATTCGGCCCTGCGTAATAGTCGCCTAAAGGCTCCGGAGTATATTCGCCCAAAAATACCGAACCGGCGTTACGTACCTTTGAAAGCAGCTTTTCCGGATCGCGTACCGCAAGCTCAAGATGCTCCGGAGCGATCGTCTCGGAAAGTTCCGCAGCTTCGTCAAGCGTGTCCACAACGACCGCAGATCCGCACGATGAAAGCGATTTTCTGATGATCTCCTCGCGCGGCAGAGTCTGAATCTGTCTTGCAATCTCGCCGCAAACATTTTCCGCAACCTCAGACGACGTCGTTACAAGAATTGCCGCCGCCATGGGATCATGTTCCGCCTGAGCCATGAGATCCGCCGCAATGTACGACGGATCGGCATATTCGTCTGCAATTACGAGAACCTCGCTCGGTCCGGCGATCATATCTATATCGACTGCGCCGTATACAAGGCGTTTTGCGGTTGCGACAAAGATATTGCCCGGTCCGACGATTTTATCGACTTTTTTTACGCTCTCGGTCCCGAACGCCAGCGCCGAAACCGCCTGAGCGCCGCCCACCGTAAGTATGTCGGTCACGCCTGCGAGCTTTGCGGCATAAAGCACCGCCGGGTTTATCCCCTCGGTTTTCGGAGGCGTCGCCATGATTATCTCCTCAACGCCGGCAACCACGGCGGGGATCGCATTCATAAGAACGCTGGACGGATAAGCCGCTCTTCCTCCCGGGACATAAAGACCGATCCTTTTCAGAGGCAAAACACGCTGCCCCATTTTTATATTTCCGCGCTCCAGGTCAACTCCGCCGCGCGGCTGACTCTCATGAAATGCTCTGATGTTATCCGCAGCGCGTTCCATTGCCTTTTTCAGCCGAGGACTCAGGCTGTCGCCCGACTGCTCAATCATTTTTCTGTCAAGATACAGCGAGTCCGGTTCAACGCCGTCAAAACGGTACGACAGCTCGCGCAGCGCGGCGTCGCCTTCTTTTTTTACCTTGTCTAAAACATCCGTAACGGTTTTGATTATTTCCGAAGGTATGTCCGCGGCACGTTTTTCAAGCATGGAAAGCAGCTCGGGTACATTATTCTTATTATATATTTTAAGCATTCGTGGCCTCCGATTTTTTATTTACTACTTCTGTAAGACGCGCGGTCAAAACGTCAATCTCGGATTTTTTGAGCTTCATCGCGGCAACATTTACAATAAAGCGCGCCGAAACTTCCGCAATGGTTTCATAAACTTCAAGCCCGTTTGCCTTGAGCGTGGATCCGGTTTCGACAATATCGACGATTGCGCCGGAAAGTCCGAGCAGCGGAGCAAGCTCGACCGAACCCTCGATTTTCACAACCTCAACATCCTCGCCGCGGCTGTTGAAAAACGCCTTCGCCACATTCGGATACTTTGAGGCAACAACCTTTCTGCCGTATCCGGAGTAGAAATTCCTTCCCGCGGGACCGGCAAGCGCAAACCTGCATTTTCCGAATCCAAGGTCAAGCAGCTCGTAAAAGCTCCTGCCCTGCTCCATAATCGTATCCTTGCCGACAACGCCCGCGTCGCAAACTCCGTGTTCAACGTAAGTTATCACGTCCGCCGCTTTAGCCAAAACAATTTCAATATCTGCATCTCCCAGTCTGAAAAGCAGTTTTCTTCCGCGCCTTTCGCAATCAAGCTCCGAGCAGTCATACCCTGCGGCTTCAAGCAGCTTAAGCGATTCCGATTCAATCCGGCCCTTTGTAAGCGCTATTCTTATCATGATACGATCTCCCTTCTTCCGTCTTCACTCACTCTCACAACCAACGGTATCTTTCTTGCTTTGGCGTATTCGACCGTGTCGTTTATATCATCGAATGTTGAAACTACGCACGACCTGCCGTCTTCACGGTACTCGTTTCTGAGTTCGAGAGCATATTGATATGCCTCACCGTCAAAATGTATCATAACGTCCGGAATACTGCGTTTTTTGGTTTCTCCGCGCTTTAAGAGAGTATCGGCGGCAAGACCTACATTTACCGCAAAACCCGTTGCCGGCAGATTTTTTCCGAAAATATCAAGCAGCTGATCGTATCTTCCGCCTGCGAGTATCGGTTCGCCCGCTCCGGACAAATATCCGCGGAACACAACGCCCGTGTAGTAGTCTATCGAATGGACAATACCGAGGTCGATCAGAATGTTGTCCTTCATCCCGGCTTCGCCGAGCAGACGGTACAGATTCTTTAAATACTCAAGCGCTTCCAGCGCGCCCTCGTTTCCGTCGGCGAGCGCCTCCGCCTCCGAAAAAACTTCATCTCCGCCGAAAAGCAGCGGTATCTTTCTGATACGGTCAAATCCGGGTCCGAAATCCGGCCCGAGCGAAACCGCGTTCTTCGAATCGACAAGGCGCCGTATTCTCGCCTGCTCGTCCGGATTCAGGGTAAGCGAAGAGATCAGCGAATTATAAAATCCGACGTGGCCGATCTCGAGCTTGAACTCCGGACCAATCGTTTTAAGCGCCTCAATCGCAAGCGTTATCATCATTAGGTCGCTTTTCCGTCCCGCAGCGCCGATCAGCTCAACTCCGCTCTGTCTTATTTCGCTTTGATGCCCGGAATAGTCTCCGCTAATCCTGTATATATCCTGGTTATAATACAGCTTGAGCGGCAGAGGCGCACCGCGCAGCTTTGTTGACGCGACTCTCGCCATGGGCATGGTGTTGTCCGCACGAAGCACCGCAAGATCCCCTCCGGCGTCCGTCAGTTTGTACATTCCGCTCAGCCCCATCGGCAGTCCGGCGCCCGTGAACAACTCTCCGTGCTCTATTGCCGGCGTGATTATCTCGCTGTATCCCTCGTCCTCGTAAGCCGCAGCAAGCCTTCGCTCGATTTCCCTGCGGGTTTCCGCTTCGTCGAATATTACATCGCGCATGCCCTCGGGCAGCGTTATTATCTTTTTGTTAAGTGATGCCATCTTTGCACCTCCCACTGTATTTACTTTAACATTTTATCACTTTATCTTGCTAAAGTCAATTAATACATTAATAAAAAACTTCGGCGCGTCGGTTTTTTTGTTGTATAATACGACAATTCAGAACAATGATATCTGATTTGTCTCGCTCAGTCCCGTAAGAACGCCGTTTGTCTGAAGCACTTCAATTACGGTTTTTGTCAGTTTAGCCTTGAGACGAAGCTCCTCGACCGAGATTATCGGTTCCCTGTCGCGAAGCTCGGCGATGCTCCTTGCGGCGTTTTCTCCGAGACCGTTCAAAGACGAAAAAGGAAGTCTGATTCCGCCGTTTTCGGGCAAAAACAAAAACGCGTCGGATTTTTCAAGGCTGACCGGCAAAAATCTGATGCCGCGCGCGTAAGCTTCGTTTACAAGCTGAAGCTTTGAATACATTCCTTCCTCTTTCTGCGTCGTATCTCCCTCTTTTTTCTTCTTTTCAATCTCAGCCATCGTCCGCATAACTTCTTTTTTCCCGCTCATAACAATCTTTGCGTCAACTCCGTCCGGGGCGGCTGAAAAGAACGCGGCGTAAAATTCAAGCGGCATATGAACCTTATACCAGCCAATACGAATCGCGCTCATGACATACGCCGCAGCATGTGCCTTGGGAAACATATATTTAATCTTGCGCAGCGAATCAATATACCATTCCGGCACGTTGTTTTCACGCATGATGCCGACCATCTCGTCCGAAAGCGGTTTGCCCTTTTTGTTTTTGCGGACAAATTCCATGATTTTGAAAGCCATGCTGTTATCGACGCCGTATTTTATCAGGGAAAGCATAATTCCGTCACGCGTTCCGACGACCTGCGAAATGTCGCAGATACCGTTCCGTATCAAATCCTGCGCGTTGCCCGCCCAAACGTCCGTACCGTGAGTCAGTCCGGAAATCTGGAGCAGATCCGAGAAGTTTTTCGGTTTCGCCTCAACAACAACCGGCTGAACAAAGCCGGTGCCGAACTCGGGAAGCCCAAGCGTACCTAGCGGACAGCCTATATCGTCCGGAGTGACGTTCAGCGACTTTGTCGATCTGAAAAGCTCGTATACCTCCGGATCGTTCATGGGAACATCCATAACCGACGTATTCGTAAAGCGTTCGATCATTTTGTATTTTGTCGGAACATCGTGCCCGAGCTCATCGAGCTTGAGAATCGTATCGTGCAGATACGAAAACGCAAAATGCGTGGTTACTACCGTTGAAGTGGGATCGTCGGCGGGATGTTGGATCGGCGTGAAGTCGTATACCTCGTATTCTCGCGGAATAACTATGATTCCGCCCGGATGCTGTCCGGTTGTTCGCTTGACGCCGACGCAGCCTTCGACCAGACGGTTCATCTCGGCTTTGTTAACCGAAACGCCCTTGCCCTCAAGGTACTTTGCAACAAATCCGTAAGCCGTTTTGTCTGCAAGCGTTCCGAGCGTTCCGGCGCGGAACACGTTTTCGGCGCCGAAAAGCTGCTCCGTGTACTTATGTACCTTTGCCTGTACCTCGCCGGAAAAGTTCAGGTCGATATCCGGAGATTTATCCCCGTAAAATCCGAGAAATGTTTCAAACGGGATATCGTGTCCGTCGTTTATCATTTTCGTATTGCAGACCGGACAATTACGGTCGGGCAAATCATAGCCGGATCCGGCGCCGTCCGGGTTTGAAAAATCGCTGTACTTGCAGTTCGGGCACACATAGTGCGGCGGCAGCGGATTTACCTCCGAGATGCCGTCCATAAACGCAACGAGCGACGAGCCGACAGATCCGCGCGAACCCACAAGATAGCCCTGGCTCTCGCTGTAGCTTACAAGCTTCTGCGCAATGACGTAAAGCACCGCAAATCCGTGCTTTATGATCGATTCAAGCTCTTTGTCAAGCCTCTTGCGAACGATGTCGGGCAGCGGGCTTCCGTATATGCGCGTCGCTTTTTCTTCGCAGGTCTGCGTCAGATTCTCCTCCGCTCCGTCCATATGCGGAGTAAAAGTTCCCTTCGGAATCGGACGAACTTCCTCGATCATATCGGCTATCATATTTGTATTTTTGACGACCACCTCGTACGCCTTTTCCGGTCCGAGATAGGAAAACTCTTCAAGCATTTCCTCTGTCGTCCGAAGATAAAGCCCGCAGTCTCGGTCGGCATCCGAAAATTTCATTCCGGCAAGCAGAATCTTACGGTATATTTCGTCCGTTTTTTCCATAAAATGCGCGTCGCAGACCGCGACAACCGGGCGGTTTGCCTCTTCTCCCAGAGCAACAATCCTGCGGTTAATTTCTCTTAAGCCCTCGTCGTCCTGAACCGAGCCTTTTTCTATCAGATACCGGTTGTTTGAAACCGGATGAATTTCCAGATAGTCGTAATATTTTGCGATTTCCAAAAGCTCCGAGTGCTTCTTTCCGGAAAGAATCGCCTCAAAAAGCTCTCCCTCCGAACAAGCGGACGAAACAAGCAGACCGTCGCGGTATTCGTTAAGCACGTTTTTCGGCAGGCGAGGATGCTTTCGGTAATAATTGAGATATCCGAGCGAGACGATTTTGTACAGATTTTTAAGTCCGGTCTGGTTTTTTACAAGTAAAATGATGTGGTTTGTATTCAGCTTCAGGCAGTCCACTTTGTCGGACATCGCTTCGTTCATTGACGATACGGTGCGGACGCCTTCTTCCCTGAGTTTTCCGCACATTTTTGCAAATATCGCCGCGAGCATCGCCGCGTCGTCGTACGCCCGGTGATGATTGAAGCTTCCGAGCCCGAAATAATCCGCAAGATTGTCAAGCTTGTGCTTTTGAAGATCCGGATTTACGTACCTCGACAGCGCAACCGTGTCTATATATGTGTTGTTGAACGGGATATCGTTTTCTTCGCAGACGTGACGTATAAAGCCGGTATCAAAGCCCGCGTTGTGCGCCACAAGTATGCTGTCTCCCGCAAACTTCAGGAATTCTCTCACCGCGTCTCCCTGTGACGGCGCGCCGCTTACCATTTCGTCAGTTATGCCGGTAAGCTCGGTTATATTTTCGGGTATGTGTTCTCCGGGATCTGCGTAAGTTCCGAAAGTTTCAAGAACCTCACCGTTTTTGACTCTTACGGCGCCGATTTCGGTTATTTTGTTGTTGAGCGCGGAAAGCCCGGTCGTCTCTATGTCGAACACAACAAATTCGTCTTCGTTAAACACTGCGTCCGCGTCTCCGAAAACGATTCTCGCCGTATCGTCGACGAAATAGCCCTCCATACCGTAGATAACCTTCATCCCGAGCTTTTCCGCTTTTTCCATCGCCTGCGGAAAAGCCTGTACGTTTCCGTGATCGGTTATCGCAACCGCCTTGTGGCCCCATTTGAAAGCCGTCTCAACCGCATCCTCCGGCGTTATCAGCGCGTCCATTGCCGAAAGCTGTGTGTGAAGATGAAGCTCAACACGCTTCTCGGGTGCGTTGTCCTCGCGGCGCAGACGTTTAATTTTCGCAACCGACGAAGGCTCAAGCGTGAGTTCGCCGTCAAACGAATCATTCTTTACGTTTCCGTATACCGCAATGATGTCCCCGTCCGAAAGCTTATCCGCAAGCGGCGCGAGATCGTCGTTTGAACGTACCGTTTTTACATAAATTGACGCGTCGTTGTCGGTCAGCGCAAAATTCAGAATGGTCTTGTCTCCCCGGCGCGTCTGCTTTGATTCAACCGAAAGCACGCGTCCGAATACGCATACTCCTTTTACGGCTCGGTTTATATTGCGCAGCGGCGTCGGCTCAAAAATGAAACCGCCTCCGTATATTATCTCGGCGCCGCTTATATCAAAAGTCATGTTGCCGACGTTGTAAATATTATCGGAAACAACCTCCGCCTCCGCCGGCGTGCTCCCGAAAAGAGAGTATATCCTTTCATACGAAGGCTTTTCCGGCTCGGGCTTTTCCTGAACTGCCGGCGGCGCGCCCTCTTGTGCGTTCGGCTTGCGCGCAAAAGCCTCTGTCTGTTCGCGATATAGCGCCTCGGCCGCCTCGCGCTGCTGTCGTTCGTACTCTTCCGCGTCAAAGCTGTAACCGTCGCTGCGGCGTATTTCAACTTCATAGTCCAGACCGAATTCACTCTTAATAATCGCACTCACAAGCTGCGGAGATTTGCCGTCGTACAGCAAGCCGACCCCGCCGTCTCCGAAATATACCTCGATGGTTATTCGTCTGCCCTCAATTTTCGACTCGTATTTATCGAAAAAGCCTCGCGAAACTGCTCCGATTCGCTGAAGCTCCGCGATGACTTCGCTCATATAATCCGGTCCGAAAAGCTCGGGCGGATATGACGGGAAAATTTTCACGTCTGCAAGCGAGTACGTCTGGCAAATATCCGCTTCGATTTCATAAAGCGTCGCCTTCGGAATCAGCTCCGAAAAAAAAGCGTAAACCTCAAGCATCCTCCGCCCGGAATCCTTCCGAACGCGGATGTTTGAGGCTTCTGATAAAATCGCGCAGTATTCGTTACGCGGTTTATATCTTTTGAAAATATCGAAAAAATTTTTCTCTTCCACTTTATCCGCCGTATCCAATGCCAAACGGACTCAGATACTCTCCATTCTGTTTATCTCGTCAATAAGCCTGCCGACAAGTCCTGCCTCGGGAAGCTTTCCGATAATCGTTCCGCGGCGAAAAAGCAGCGCCTCACCGGAGCCTCCGGCAATGCCGATATCCGCGTCGCGGGCTTCACCGGGACCGTTCACCGCGCATCCCATGACAGCGATACGAATCGGCCGGCTGTTGTGTATCTCGTCTGTACGCGCTTCAAGCTCGTTGGCAAGCGCAATTATATCAATTTTTGTTCTTCCGCAGGTCGGACAGGACGTAATCGTTATGCTGTTTGAACCGATTCCGAGCGCACGGAGTATTGCTTTTCCTTCTTCGACTTCTTTTAGGGGGGAATCGGTCAGCGACACTCTGATCGTGTCGCCGATTCCGTCGCACAGAAGCGCTCCGATTCCGACGGCGGATTTTATTGTTCCGATATGCGCCGTTCCGGCCTCCGTTACGCCTAAATGCAGCGGATAATCGCACATTTCGGCAAGTATACGGTTTGTTTTTATCATTTTGCCCGCATCGGACGACTTGACCGCAATAATTATTTCGTTAAAATCAAATTTTTCAAGCAGACGCACGTGACGCATCGCGCTCTCGGCCAATGCCTCCGGAGTGGGCGAGCCGTACTTTGCAAGAAGCTCCTTTTCAAGTGAGCCGCTGTTCACTCCGATACGTATCGGTATTCCTGCGGCGCGGCACGCGTCAACAACCGCCTTGACGCGGTCGTCTCCGCCGATGTTTCCGGGGTTTATCCGGATTTTGTCAATTCCCGCAGCGGCGCACTCAAGTGCAATGCGGTAGTTAAAATGTATGTCCGCGACAAGCGGAACCTGCGCGCCGGCTTCCTTTACACTGTAAACCGTTTTTACGGCGTCCATATCCGGGACGGCGATCCTGACGATATCGCAGCCGGCCTTTTCAAGAGCCAGCACCTGCGCCGCCGTACTTTCTGCGTCGGAAGCCTGAACATTAGTCATAGACTGGACGGAGACCGGTGCGTCACCGCCTATAAAAAGCCTTCCGACCTTTATTTTACGCGAATGACGTCTAATTTCATTATAATTCATATTATTTTAAAAAGAGCCTCATCAGATCTTTATATGTCACAAACACCATAAGTGCCATGAACAGTACGATGCCGGCAAAATGAACGTATCCTTCGTATTCCGGCTTTATAGGCTTACCGCGGATCAGCTCGATCACCATAAACACAAGCCTACCGCCGTCAAGCGCGGGAAGCGGAATTATGTTGAAAATTCCGAGATTAAGCGTTATCAGCGCGGTAAGCGACAGAAGGCTGCCGAATCCGGATTTTGCCGCGTCGCCGATTGCGCTGGTCATGCCGACCGGACCGGACATCTGTTCAATGCCGTATCTGCCGGTTATGAGGTCAATAAGAGACGTCCAGATCAGCTTGATAGACGCGCAGCTCTGATACCATGAGTGCTTTACGACGTTAACAAAATTTTTCTCCTCTGCGGCAACGTAAAAGTCGGCGTCTCCGAACATCGTTCCCTGTTCGCTTACAGTCGGAAAAACAACGTCCTCGACAACAAGCTTCTTTCCGCCCCGTATAACGGTAACGTCAATCGGTTCGATGCCCTCTCGCATTATTTCAAACACAAGGTCGTATGATATATGCGTATTTGCGTCTCCGATTTTTACGATTTTGTCGCCGACTCTGAGTCCGCTTTCCTGGGAAACCGAATTTTCATCTGCAAACCGCAGTATTGTCGTTGAGCCGAGCGTTTTCGACGACACAACGATTATGCATGTGAGAAGTATTCCGAGCAACAGATTCATTGCGGCTCCGGCGGCAGTTATAATCATTCTCTGCCAAACCGGTTTGCGGTTGAGAGCGTTTTCGTCCTCGGACTCCTCATCCTCGCCAACCATACTGACAAATCCGCCGATCGGCAGTATCCTTATCGAATAAGCGATACCGGTTTTTTTTGAAACCTTTGAAACAAGTTTTGGACCCATTCCAATGGAAAATTCCTTTATGCTCACCTTGAACAGTCTTGCAAAAATATAGTGTCCGAGCTCGTGTATGAATATCAGAACGCTGAAAATCAGCAGTGCAAGAACGATATAAATCAGAACCCTCTCCTTTTCGGTCTGCAAATTATCTTACAAGACCGTAAACATATTCGCGCGCCTCGGCGTCCGCGGCTTCAACCTGTTCCAGAGTCGGAGATTTTATGTCCGCGCATCTTGCGGTCGCCTCGCATACGGCAGAAGATATGTCGCCGAAGCCGATTTTTCCGATCAGAAACAGTTCAACCGCCGCTTCGTCTGCGGCGTTCATCGCAGCCGGAACGACCCCGCCGCGTTTTATCGAATCATATGCGAGCGGAAGCAGCGGAAACGTTTTTTTATCCGGTTCAAAAAACGAAAGCGTGCATACCGACGCAAGATTAAGACGGTTAACCGGGCTTGTATACCTTCCCGGATTCGTCAGCGCATACTGTATGCACAGTTTCATGTCCGGAACGCTCATCTGCGCAATGACCGCGCTATCATTATATTCGACCATCGAATGCACTATGCTTTCACGGTGGACAAGAACGTCGATTTTTTCCGGCGAGATGCCGAAAAGATGATGTGCCTCTATAACCTCAAAGCCCTTGTTCATCATTGTCGCGGAATCGATTGTAATGCGTTTTCCCATTGTCCAGGTCGGATGGGCCAACGCTTCGCGCGGCGTGATGCTGTCAAGCTCCTTTTTTCCGAGATTGAAAAACGGACCGCCGGATGCTGTCAGAATAAGCCGCCTGATATCCTCATGCCGGTTTCCTCTGAGACATTGTTCGATCGCCGAATGCTCGCTGTCTACCGGCGCAATCTCAACCCCGCGGCGCGCCGCCTCAGCCATAACCGTTTCACCGAATGCAACGAGTGATTCCTTGTTTGCAAGCGCAAGCTTCTTGTTTGCCGCTATCGCCGCCATAGTCGGTCTGAGCCCGGATATTCCCGAAACGGCGTTTAAAACCGTGTCCGCGTCGGTAAGTTGGATCATTTCCAAAATCGCGTCCGCTCCTCCGAGCACGAGCGTGTTTGTGTCACTGACCGCTTCGCGCAGTCTGCGGGCCGCATCCTCGTCTATAACCGCACAAAAACGAGGCGAATGTGCCCTTATCTGCATTTCAAGCAGCTTTATCGTTCTCTTTGCCGCTATCGCGTCAACCCTAATCCCAAGATGTGCGGCAACCTCAAGTGCCTGCATTCCAACCGATCCTGTCGCACCGAGAACCGCAATACTTTCCGTCAAAACGATAAATCCTCCTTATAAGTCCAAAGCTGTTCAGAAAAATAATTCAAAAAATTCAGACAGCGAACAAATTATGTATAAAAACGGGGCAACGGCGATGACGCTGTCGATACGGTCAAGCACGCCTCCGTGTCCGGGAAGTATGATCCCGAAATCCTTAATGTTATAGCGGCGCTTGATTTTTGAAAACACAAGATCACCGCACTGCGACAAAACGCTGACGACAATACCGACGATAATAGTCGGAATAAACCTCGGCGTCACATCGAAAATCTTTCCGATAACAAATCCGTATATCACCATGCTCAGACAGCCGAACAGAACGCCGGCAACAGCGCCCTCAACGGTTTTTTTCGGACTTACCTCCGGAATAAGCTTGTGCCTGCCGAACGCGCAGCCGAAGAAATAAGCAAAGGAATCGTTTATCCACGGTACAACCAGCGAAAGCAGGTAAATATAAACGCCGTGCTTCAGGTCTCGCAGCAGAATTATCGACGATATCGCAAACGTAATGTATACGGTAAATACAGCACAGGTAACCGCTTCATCAATCGTCAGTCCGTGCCATGAAAACACCGCCGCCGTCAGCAAATAAAAGATATAAGTAAAAATTACAAAAAAGACATACCGGAAATACAAGTCGGAATTGTCGAGAGCTCTGACTCCGACCGGCAATAAAATTGATATGACATACGAAGGAACCGCCACAACGTATTTTTTTCTGACGCCGATGCAGCCGAGTATCTCATATTCAGCGATAAGCGACAACAGACATGCAAGTATTACGAGCATGAAAGTTCCGGAAAACCACAGAAAAGGCAATATGAAAATTGTCGCGCAAATCGCCGTAATAATTCTCTTTTTCATACGATACGTTTCTCCGGCAAAGTAAAATAAAATATTCTGACCGCGTCATGCCGGACACACAGTCCATATATCAGATGCCTCCGAAGCGCCTGCTTCTGCCCGCAAACCAGCGCACAGCCTCATCGACGTCTTTTTCGGTAAAATCCGGCCAATATTTTTCGGAAAAATAAAGCTCCGAATAAGCCGACTGCCAAAGCAGGAAATTTGATATGCGGCTTTCGCCGCCCGTCCGGACAATAATATCCGGAGGAACACATTCGCCGGTATCAAGACTTGCCGTTATGTCGTCTTCGGTAACACATTTCGCGCCCGCGGAAATCAGTTTGTTCACCGAGCGGACAATCTCGTCACGTCCGCCGTAATTTATCGCTATGTTTAGACGCTTTGTTTTTTCTCCCGTCCTCGCTTCAAGCTCGGTCATCATGGAGCGTATGCTATCGGGAAGGGGCTCTCTGTTTCCGATAAAACGTATTTCGAGGTCTTTTGCTTTCGTGCTGTTTGTACAGTCCCGAAAATACGCCTCGAAAAGCTTCATCAGAGCGTCAATTTCTTTTTTCGGACGGTTTTTCAGATTCTCGGTTGATAAAGCGTAAACCGTAACCGTTTTTATCCCAATTTCTCCGCAGTATTCAATAAGTTTTTTGAATACCGCGCTGCCCTCTTTGTGTCCGGCTTCACGCGGAAGACCGCGCTTTTTCGCCCATCTTCCGTTGCCGTCCATAATGAAGGCTATGTGTCTGAGACCGCTGCTCCGGACCAGCTCCGTTACGGAGCCGGCCGCGGAGCCTTTTTTTCCAAGCTTCAAAAACATATCGGACGCGGCTCTTTGGAATCAGAGAGCCATGATCTCCTTGTCTTTCTTCGCCGTGATGACGTCAACTTCCTTTATATATTTGTCTGTAAGCTCCTGAACCGATTTTTCGGATGCTTTCTGCTCATCCTCGGTCATTTCGCTCTTTTTCTTCATTTCCTTGCATTTTTCGTTCGCTTCGCGGCGAATATTGCGTACCGCAACCTTTGTATCCTCACCCATTTTCGCGGTCTGCTTTGTCAGTTCGCGGCGGCGTTCTTCCGTCAGCTGCGGGAAATTGAGACGTATAACCTTACCGTCGTTCTGCGGCTGAAGGCCGAGATCGGAGGCGAGTATGGCGCGTTCAATGCTCTTAAGCTGCGATGCGTCCCAGGGCTGAATAACCATTGTGCGCGCGTCGGTTATGCTGAGCTGCGCAACCTGATTTATTGCTGTGGGCGCGCCGTAATAGTCGATTGTGATTTTGTCGAGAACTGCGGGATTGGCTCTGCCTACGCGTATTGTCGCAAGCTTCGATTCGTATGCCGCGAGCGTTTTCTTCATTTTTTCTTCATATTCTTTGTTGTCAAGTTTCATTTTTTTAAGCTCCTTTTACTATTGTTCCGATTTTTTCTCCCCTTACGGCGCGAACGATGTTCTCCGGATCGTCGATGCCAAACAGCAGGAGGGGCAGATGGTTGTCTTTTCCGAATGAGGCAGCGGTTGAGTCGATAACGCCGAGTTCATTGCTTAGGATCTCCATGTAATTGATCGAATCGAGTTTAACGGCTTCCGGGTCTTTTCTGGGATCGGCAGTATATACCCCGTCGATGTTCTTCGCCATCATTACTATGTCGGCGTTGATTTCGGCTCCTCTGAGCACCGCCGCGGTGTCTGTTGAAAAGAAAGGATTGCCGATGCCGCAGCCGAATATGACCGTTCTGCCTTGCTCCAGATGATGCACGGCCTTGTTTCGTATATACGGCTCCGCAATCTCGTGCATTGCGATTGCCGTCATAACTCTGGTCTCGACTCCGATCTGCTCCAGCGCGTCCTGAAGCGCAAGCGAGTTTATCGCGGTTGCAAGCATACCCATGTGGTCGGCTCTGGTGCGATCCATCTTATCGCCCTGCCTTCCTCTCCATATATTGCCCGCTCCGACAACGATTCCAACCTGCACTTTCATTTCAACGCACTTTTTTATCGCCTCGCAGATCTTGCGTACATAATCGTAATTCAGAATACCCGATGTGCTTCCGGTCGCAAGCGCCTCGCCCGAAAGCTTTATGAGCACTCTTTTATACTTTGGTTCGTTTGTTCCTGTCATCTCAACCTTACTCCCCTTTTTATTATTTAACCATAAATATTTTACCATGCAATTTCCTATTTGTAAACATAAAATAACCGAATAATTATATTTATTTCCGCAAAAACAGCCTGCCACGGTTAATATCCAAGACAGGCTGTTGACAAAAACGATATTATTTTACTTTACGAGGTTTGCAATTTCTTCTGCGAAGTTGTCTTCTCTCTTCTGAAGTCCTTCGCCCTTTTCATAGCGGTAGAAGCTGTTGAGCTTAACGCTGCCGCCGAATTCCTTCGCACAGTTTTCGATATACTTGCCGACGCTTACGGAATCATCCTTGACATATGCCTGATCCTCAAGGCAGTTGGTCTCGTAATACTTGCCGATGCGTCCGCTGACCATCTTTTCGATGATATTGGCAGGCTTCTTGCTGTTTGCAGGATCGTTTGCGATCTGTGTCATGAGGATTTCCTTTTCCTCTGCGATAACAGACTCGGGAACGTCGTTTCTTGTGGTGTAGAGGCAGTTCATCGCAGCAACCTGAAGCGCAACGTTCTTTGCCATTTCAGCAAATCCGGGAGCGTTTGCAGCCGTGTCGTCCGCGTCAAATTTAACGATAACTCCGGTTACGCCCTTGCCGTGAATATATGTGCTCATAATGCCGTCGACAATGAGGAAACGGCGGATCGTAATATTCTCTTTGATCGTTGCGATCTTCTGAACGAGAACGGACTCAACGGTCTCGTCGGTTCCGTCAAACTTGGAAGCCTTGAGCGCGTCAACATCGGCGGGTCTTGCCGCGAGAATGGTTCTGAGCAGTCCCTTAACAAATTCAACGAAAGTATCGTTCTTTGCGACAAAGTCGGTTTCTGCGTTGACCTCAATCATAGCTGCGGTCTTATTGTCGTCGGAAACCATTATATCTACAACGCCTTCTGCGGCGATACGGTCAGCCTTTTTGGCAGCCGTTGCAAGTCCCTTTTCACGAAGTCTCTTTATTGCTTCATCGAAGTCGCCCTCAGTCTCTACAAGCGCCTTCTTGCAGTCCATCATTCCGCATCCGGTCTTTTTGCGGAGCTCGTTGACCATCTGTGCACTGATTGTTACAGCCATTTTTATATTCTCCTTTATTATTACTCTTCTGTCTCAAGCGGCGGCTTTATGCGTTCTCAGCGTCTTCTGCTGCTTCTGCGTCTTCTTCAGCCTCAGCTTCCGTGATCGCAGCCTCGTTCTCCTCAAACTGTTCGCCCTGCTTGCCTTCGATAACAGCATCTGCGAGAACAGAGGAGATAAGTTTGATTGCGCGGATAGCGTCGTCGTTGCCGGGAATGATATAGTCGGCGTCGTCGGGATCGCAGTTCGTATCAACGATTGCAACAACCGGAATACCGAGCTTCTTTGCCTCTGCAACAGCGTTCTTTTCCTTGCGCGGGTCAACTATAAACACTGCGGCAGGAAGTCCCGTCATGTTCTTGATACCGCCGTAGTTCTTCTCAAGGTCGTTCTTTTCTTTGATGAGGGAAGCGACTTCTTTCTTGGGAAGAAGGTCAAACGTGCCGTCCTCAGACATTTTTTCAAGAGCGTGGAGACGAGCAATACTTCTCTTTATGGTCTTGTAGTTGGTAAGCATACCGCCGGGCCAGCGTACGTTTACATAGTACATTCCGCAGCGGACAGCCTCTTCTTTGATTGCGTCGGCAGCCTGCTTCTTTGTGCCGACAAACAGTATGTTTCCGCCCTCGGTTGCAACGTCGCGTACGAACATATAAGCTTCTTCAAACTTTTTTACCGTTTTCTGAAGGTCGATGATGTAGATACCGTTGCGTTCCGTGAAGATGTATTCGGCCATCTTCGGGTTCCATCTGCGGGTATGGTGTCCGAAATGGACGCCGGCTTCGAGCAGCTGTTTAATTGTGATAATAGACATTTTTATCCTCCTTCGGTTATCCCACCACGGCGAAACAAGGATACCGGCCGTAAAAATTTGCCGTTTCCTCACCGAACGAAACACCGTGTGTGAATTCGATACCAAATTATATTTTAACACATTCTTCCGCAATTTGCAAGCTTGTTTTAACTGTTCACGTTTTTTTTACATTTTTATTTAAAGAATCCCCGCTTATGTTTTTTTCCGTCTCCGGAGCATCCGCATCCGCCGCGCGGGCACAAATCCTTTGCATCGACGATGATTATGTCGTCCCCGATGCTTTTGATTGCCTCCCACGGCACGCATACGTCCTCCGGCCTTGAAAAGAAGCCGCCTCCGTCGGTTGCGACGATAAGTGCGACAATCTTTCCGTCACAGGTGTCTACCTCCGCATCCCAGACGCATCCGAGCCGTCGTCCGTCGCAGATATTTATTACTTCCTTGTCACGCAGATCATTTATGCAGCACGACATAGCGTTATCCTCCGTGTTAACATCAGGTTAATAATTATTCGGTATAATTTCCGTACCGCGGCGCAACGCCGCAGAGCTTTTTTCGGGAGATATTATATTATGTTTTACGCCGGAAATTACAAGGCCTGCATATTCGATTTCGATTTTACCCTCTGCGATGCCTCGGAGGGCATTATTAAAAGCTATAACGATTCATTTGAAGCGTTCGGAATGGAGCGACGCCCGGACGACGTTATCAAAAAAACCATAGGAATGCATGTCAAGGACAGCTTTACGCTCATGAGCTCTGTCAGCGACCCGGCAATGCGCGATGCATTCTATGAAAAATTCGTTTCGGTCGCCGACACCTGCATGACCGGCATGACGAAGCCGCTGCCCGGAGCCCTTGAGCTGCTTGCGTCGCTGCATGAAAAGGGCATACGGACGGCGATCGTTTCAACGAAGCTCGCCCGCCGGATTATCGAATACTTTGAAAAAGCGGGAGTATCCGGCTTCACAGACCTGATAATCGGCGGAGAAGACGTAAAATCCCCGAAGCCGGATCCCGAGGGACTTCTGCTTGCAGTTGCAAAGCTAGGTCTGAGCAAAAGCGACTGTCTGTATATCGGGGACAGCTTTATAGACGCAAAAACCGCGGAGGCAGCCGGCGTGGACTTTGCTGCGGTTACCACCGGCACAACCTGTGCGGACGACTTTTTAAAATACAGCTGCAAAGCCGTCCTGGACGGAGTTTATGAGCTTTACGTGTAAGCGTCAGAGGATAATGCAGATAAGACCGCCGCTTCCCTCGTTTATTACGCGGCGCAGCGTTTCTCCGATTTTCTCCCTTGCGTCCGGGGGCATATGCTCGAGTTTTGTGTGGAGACCGTCGGTCACAAGCTCGTAAAGCGTCTTGCCGAATATGTTGGAATCCCATATTTTTGAAGGATCCGACTCAAATTCGCTTGTAAGGAAGCGTATCAGCTCCTCAGACTGCTGCTCCGTGCCGACAATCGGATTTATTTCTGTTTCAATATCCGCTTTTATCATGTGAATTGACGGTCCGCTCGCCCTGAGACGCACTCCGTAGCCGCTGCTCTGTTTGATTATCTCCGGTTCTTCGAGCTTTAGGTCACTCATTTCCGGAGTAACGATGCCGTAGCCGCTGCGCTCTGTCTCTGCAAGCGCGTCGGAGATGCGGTCATACTTGCTCTTGACCGACGCAAGCTCCTTAAGAAGCAATATCAGAGATTCGTCTCCGTCAAGCTTAAACCCGGTCAGCTCTCCGATGATACTGTAATAGAGTCCGTCTTCAAGCTCGGTTTCGATTTCCGCTTTTCCGGTTCCGAGATCAATGGCCGAAATACGCGCGTCTTTTACATACTCGTTATTACCGACATCCGCAAAAGCCGTTTTTATGTCGCCGGCCCGGCGCACGCTCTCCGCCGCGCGTATTACCGATTCGCAAAGCGACGCACGCAGCCTGTGATCCGGCTCGAGCGCAAACACCCAGTCCGGAAGCGAAACCTTTATCTCCTTTACCGGAAATTCAAGAAGAACCATTTCGAGTATTCCGCGGATGTCGTCGCTGTTCAGCTCAAGACAGTTGACGAGCGCGACCGGAACGCCGTATTTTTCCTCCGCCGACATTGCAATTCTGACGCTTTCCTCATTTTCGGGCATGGCGGAGTTGATGATTATTACAAACGGCTTTCCCTGCGCCTTCAGCTCGTTTATTACGCGGCTTTCCGCCTCAACGTAATTCTGACGGGGTATGTCTCCGATCGTCCCGTCGGTCGTAACAACCATGCCGACCGTTGAATGATCGCATATAACCTTGCGCGTACCCATTTCAGCCGCTTCCTCAAACGGCATGGGTTCCTTTGACCACGGCGTGTTGACCATTCTCGGCTCGCCGTTTTCTGTGTGGCCCGCCGCTTCGGGAATTATGTATCCGACGCAGTCAACCATCTTAACGCGCATCTGCGCGTTGTCCGACAGCTTCACAGTAACCGCTTCATCCGGAACAAATTTCGGTTCCGTCGTCATGACCGTGCGTCCCGCCGAGCTTTGCGGCATCTCGTCGCGCGCTCTTTCCCGGTCGTAGCGGTCGGTTATGTTCGGCAAAACCAGCGTTTCCATGAATTTTTTGATAAATGTGGACTTTCCCGTGCGTACCGGTCCGACCACGCCTATATAGATATCTCCGCCTGTCCTTTCGGCTATGTCGGCGTAAATATCAGAGTGTACCGATGTGTTTTCGTTCATAAAAAAACCTCCCGTTTTTACTGTCGTCAAAACCGGGAGGCTCCTCCTCCCGCAGACAATGACTTGTGCCGCCGCACTCTTATGTCTAATTATATTGTCCGCGGGAGAATTATATTACTGTTTTTTGTTTTCAGCAGGCAAGCAAAGCTTCAAGTATTTTCCAGAAGCGTTCAAAAGAAGCCAGGTCAAGCGTTTCGTCCGGCGTGTGTATGTTTAAAATGTCCGGTCCGATCGAAATTGCGTCAATTTCGGGCAGAGCGTCCGCAATAACGCCGCATTCAAGACCTGCGTGTATAGATTCGGTGCGCACTTCACGTCCTAAAATCTCCGACGCCGTCCGGATATAATCCTTCTGAAGCGGCGTATTTGTCCTCAGCGCCCATCCGGGATAGCGGTTGAAACATTCGTGCTCCGCGCCGATATATTTTGCAATACGCGCGCACTTTGCCGCGATGTCGTCAAGACGGCTCGCAAGCGACGACCTTGCAAGCAGAAGAACCGATACGCATCCGTCCTCAGTTTTCAGTATTCCGTAGTTCGCAGACGATTCGACAACGCTCCGGTCCGCCGTACAAAACGACTGAACGCCGCATGGCATAAGCGTCATCATCGCTATCACCTTCGAAGTGTCGGCAAACGACAGCATATCCGCGTCTGCGGCGACAGTACGAGGACGTCCGGTCAGTATTTTGAATTTCCGGTCCGGTTCCGTCAGTTCCGGACGTATCATTTCTTCAAATTCGTGCACGGCGGCTGTAAATCCGTCCGGTTCCGCAGTAAACACGCGTATGTCGCATTCTCTCGCTATGGCGTTGTCCTTTGCGCCGCCGTCCGCCGACACAATATTAAACGGGAATTTATCATATACATAACCGAGCATGCGTCCGGCGGTTTCTATCGCGTTCGCGCGCCCGAGGTGTATGTCGGCGCCGGAGTGTCCTCCTGCAAGCCCTCTGAGCTTTATATCAACGGTCCTTCCGATTTTCGGCTGAATAAGCCGCTCTGTTCGAAGCGTCGTTTTTATCCTGACTCCGCCCGCACAGCTGACCGTAGCGGCGCCTTCGCTTTCCGAATCGAGATTGATGAGCCGCGCCGCCCTAAGCTGAGAACAGTCAAAGGAACGGATTCCGCTCATCCCGACTTCCTCGTCCGTCGTAAACAGGCATTCAAGCTCCGGATGCGGTATGTCCTCGGTAAGCGCAGCCATCATCGCGGCAACTCCCGCTCCGTCGTCGCCTCCGAGCGTCGTTCCGTCCGCGCTGAGCATGTCGCCGTTAAGTCTGAGACGAAGCGGCTCGTTCATAAAATCATGCTCCGTGTCGGCGTTCTTTTCGCAGACCATATCTATATGACCCTGAAGCAGAACGGCCGGCCTGTTTTCGTATCCTGCGGAGGCGGGACGTCTTACAAGCACGTTTCCGGCTTCGTCGCGCACATATTCAAGTCCGTTTTTACGGGCAAAATCCTCTATATAGTCCGACGCCGCTTTTTCATTGCCCGACGGGCGCGGCACAGAACATAATTCCTCAAAATACCGGAACATGGATTCCGGCTTTCTGTTTTTTATAATGTATTCCATAAAATGCCCAGACGCGGTTTCATTGAAGAAACCGTCCTCCTCTTTAAATCATATTCGTGAAAAGAAAAACAAAAACTTCGTTCTTTTTTGGAAACAAATTTTCAATAAATCCGTCAAATACGGATAATTCACTCCGCGCAATCTGCGTCGTCGTCGGTCGCTTCAAAATTTTTGAGCAGCTCGCGGGCGGCTTCATAATCGGAATACGCAACATAGAGTCTGCTGTAACCGGCTGCCGAGCCGAGAAATACCCCGAGGCCGGCTCCGCCGGTCTGCCTGCAAATACACGGTATTCCGTTTTCACGCAGCGCCTCTTCGAGCATTTCCGACCACACGGAATCGTTTTCGGTCAGAAAAACCATGTCGGCCGGCTCCGGCTGACGTATGTGCTTTTTTGTGCCGCACCAGCCGCACACCGCACTTTCGCTGAGTCTCTTGCATTTATTGCAGTAATACATAAACGCGCCTCCCTTACACTCGGATTCAATTTCCAAATTATCTCATTATTATTATATAATACAACTGTTAATATTTTGTGAATGAGATAAAATAATACTGAAGTTGTGATATAATACTCACAGGAAATCCTGCCGGCGCGCCTCACACGAGTCCTCCCTTTTATTACAGCTTCAAAGAGGCTCCCTCAATCGGGCTTTCTGCCGGAACGGAAAGCCCCGGATATGCTTTGAAAGGCATCTTTGCTATGAATATACTGATCAAAATTCTGATAAATTACGCTGTGCTGTCGGCTTTTACGCTCCCTCTGACGGCTGCGTTTGCCGCGTTTGGGAAAAGAATACCGAAAAAGCACGCGCTGATTTTCCGCGTTATTCTCTCGCTGCGGCTGTTGATCCCGGCAGGCATGTTTTCATATACGGCGCAAAATCCGACAAATCCCGCGTTTCAGTACGCCGCCGTGATATACTTATGCGGTGCGGCTGTTTCGTTTGCATACTCTTTGCGCAGGCTCGAAAAGGACAAAAACGTCCGCGCTTTGCCTCTGCTCGCCTGCGCCGCATCTTCGCTTCACTTTTTTAATCCGCTGGTGCGCATTGCGCTCAAAGAACGGCGCACAGAAAACGTATCCGAAGTATCCGGCTCCGTTTTCCTGGCGACGGCAGTGCTTATCGTCGCGGCAAGCGGATTTGTTTTCAAAGCCTTTCCCGAAAACAGTCCTCCTCAGCCGCCCGAAACAACCTCTCCCGTAACCGAGCCGCCTCCTCCGCTTCCTCCGGAACACACTCTTTCCGGTTCCTACGACGAAATATATTACCGAATTGAAGGAGAAACGTATCTCGGACAGATTCCGGATCTGCGCGTTATAGGCGATCTTCTGAGCGAGCTTGCGGATTACATATGTTATTTTTCTCCCCGCGCGCTGAATCCCATGCCGCTCAGTTCCGCAGAGGAACTTCTGTCCTGCGCGGTGTCGCGTACCGGAACCGGCGCTTTCAACGGCAGCGAGCTTGCAAGGCTTTTTGCCGGCAAAACGCTCTCTGCCGGAAGCCTTCGTCTGTGGTCGGATGTTGCAAACAGTCTCCCAAATCACGCCGCCGTGCCGTTTGCGCGCGCCGTAACCGCCGAATACTACGGAAAAGACGAGGCAAAATGGCTGCTTGACCGTTCTCTTGCAATTCTTTCCGAAAGCGTCGGGGCCTATCCGCAGTTTACCGTGCTGCCGGTATATTCCTCTCAGCAAACAAACCCGGTCGGATGCCTGCTTGCGAACGCATCAGCGCTCACTCTCGACGACAGCGCCGACGGTTTTTCCGACGACGGAAGTATCTTTCACGGCACAGTCAGCCGCGGCTGGATCGGACGTCCGACAACTCTTTCCGGCGAGCTTACGCCCGAAAAGGCGTCAGATATTCTCGGCTTTGCGATTGAAGCCGTCGGAAATAAATATACTTCGCAGAACGGCTGCGTTATGATCCCCTGCGTTTCGCGCGACGGTTACATCTGCCGCATATGCCTGATAAGAGACAGCGTCGCCGTTCCGGTTGTAATAACCGACGATTCGCTTGCCGATGCAGCAGACAAAATCGTTTTCACATATTACCCGTATTCCGGCGACGGACGGACTGCGGCATTATTTGCCTCGGGAGCTCTGTCCGGAGAGGAAGTCCAATACAAAACTGACGCCGCGCTTGCGCTGCTGGAAAGAACCGTTTCCGACGAAACTCCCGACGTAACATACCTGCGGGCGCTTGCCGAAGCGATAAAAGCCGCCGAAAGCGCGGATGACGCCCGTCTGGAAACAGTATTCTGGACTGTATTCAAAGCAATTAAGGATCCGGCACGGCGCGAGCTGTTCAGGCTCACTGTACTTGATCTTCCGGGTGAAGCGTCTCTGAAAAAAATCGCCGGCGGCGCGCCGATACCGTCCGATCCGTCGCTATACATAAAAGACTATGTTTTCTGTATCGGAGGACAGGAAAACAGCCTGCTCGGATACACTCTCGTATCTGTGCCCGCAGCCGCAGCTTACGAACAGTTTACAATCAGGCAGCCGGTCGTCACCGGTTCAGGAATCGCCGTAACTCCCGAGCTGTATTACAGTATTTTCGGCGCGGATGTTGAAGAGATTACGGCGCTCAGGTGGAACGGCGAGCGCGTATATATGGCGGAATCCGGAGGAAAAGATCTCTGGCTTTTCATTCTCAAAGGCGGAGCCGCCGTTCCGATCGAAACCGTTTCCGGAATGGAGGTATTGCTGAAAAACTCTTCGTTCTATTCGATATCCTTCGGAACAACGCTTTCTTCCGACGAACTCGTTTCCGACGGGCTTATATACACCTACGCCGTATTCTCGAACGAGGACGGAACAGTAACGTCCAAAACGCACGAAATCAGACTTCCACGAATAAACGGCGCGGACGAGGAGCTGAACCGAAGCATCTGCGACGGATTTTTTACGCCGGATACGCTCAAAATTCTAAAAAGCATTGAAAATGTAAATGTGCAAGGCAAGAATCCGGTCAGCATCGACGTAGAATACTCAGTATCAAAGGTGTCCGGAATCGACGATGACGAACCCTGCGTCGCCGCGATTGACATTGTAACGCGCATATCCGGCGGCGGCATGGACGAGGAAAACCACAAGGTCATTTACATCAGCGCCGATACCGCAGCAGTCTGTGACAAATCGGAATATCTGAAGCGTTTCTATCTTACTTCAGACGATATCTATACCGAACTGAACAAGGACTACTACTTCTTCAAATATTTTTACGACTACGTCGGACCCGGCTATACGCTTACTCCCGAAACAGATCCGTGCAGCGTGTTTATTTCGGAAAGCGGAAAGCTGAGCGTCTACGTTTCGCTTTGCGGAGAGAACAGCGTAAACGTTGATTTTTCGGAAAAAGCCGACATTGACGAAACGTCGGGGAATGTTATACTCAGAAAAGGGCCGTTCCCCTTCAAAAAAGCAAAGCTTTTGCAGAATCCGGCGCTCGACATTTGCGATATGTACAATCTAACCTTTAACACCGCATACAGCCCGTCGTATCGCGCCGTCCATAGCTTCAGATTCCCGCAGCTGACAGTCAGACTCGGAATGAACGACGGTGCCGTAAAGCTTAACGAAAAGCTTGAAGCCGATTTCACGGAACTGTTCGGCAATACGCTCGACGCCCTGTATAACGGCGTATTCGGAAGATATCCCGAAGACGTTTATAACGTGTCATATACGTATACCGAACGCGGCGGGATCTTTGCGATAATAATCAAAATTGCAAAAAGCGGCGCAGAAGGCGAAGGTCCGTCAAATTACCTTACATATTACTACGACCGGGAGGCGGACGCGGTTCTTACGCTCGACGAATACTTAAACAGATTCGGCTTCACAAAAGAAACCGCGGCGGCATCGGTTCCAAAGCTGCTTTACGCCGGAAAATACGCCATGCCCGGCTATACTCTCGTTCCCGACGACATATACGGGGCGTACATAGGTGCAAACGGCGCGCTGACGCTGTTTGCGGACATTGAAAACAAGCAGAACGCGCTCCGGCGCAACGGAGTTTTCAGCGCGGCGATTCTTGAAAACGGATTTGCATTCGACAGCACCGCCGACCCCATGCCCGAAGCGGAATATTACGAAAACGCGTTCATATTAAAAGAAAGATTCGGCGCCGAAAAAAGATACTTTTACAAAATATACGCCGCGTCCCCGGTTTTTGAGCCCGAAACCGGCGCAGCGGTTTTACGCTGTATACGCGAGGACGGCGCCGTGTCTTTTGCGGTTATTGACGCAACCGGAGACTCGGATACTCAAAAAGGCTCCGACCCGCGCAACCGCGGCGTAATATACGAATGCGGCATAACCATATCTGACATACTTGCGGCGCACAATACGGATAATAACGTGCAGGCAGAAGCTCCCGTCTTCTCGGACATTTCACTCGGCAGAGCGATCACGTTCAGATACAGCCTTGTTATCGAAAACGGCTCTCTTTCCGGTACGGCGCATTACGATACAGAAAGCTGCGAGGTAACTCTGATTCCGGACAACAGCCTGTCCTCAAAAACCGGCAATGACACGGAACAGTTTAACGGATAAATGCATAGAATATAAAAAAATATAAAAACGCGCTGCGGCGTAAAATGCCGCGGCGCGCTTTTTGTTTTTTCGTCAGCCCTTGTTTGAGGCATAGATTTTAATTATTTCGCTTAGAATGTCCATGTCGGAAAAGGATTTATTGTATATGATCTTCGTTTCCCGAATCATGCTCAGATTCTCAATCGGAAGCGCGGTGATTTTTCCCTTTTTCAGCTCGTCCATACATGCGCTTCGCGGAAGTATGGATATTCCGAGATCCATCCGTATAAGATCCTTTATCGTCGCAATATTATCCACTTCGAGCGTTACATTGAAATTATCAATGGTTTCATTATTGCTCTCAAGCGTTGACTCAAAAAGCATGCGCGTTGCCGAGGCGGGAGTGCGCAGAATCATTTTCTGCTTCTTCAGCTCCGCAAGCGTAACGGCTCCTTTGGAGGCGAGCGGATTATTGTTGGACATGACGCACATAAGATAATCCGTGTCCAGCATCATTGAGGAAAAGCCCGGATTGTTTGAAGCGCCGTCAACAATCGCCATGTCAATCTCATAATTGCCAAGCATATCATAAAGATTATTTATTGTGTCAGTATATAATATTATCTTTAAATTATTATGACGGCTGCTGCATTTTGCCAAAGAAGCCGCCGTCAGATTGCTCTCGGCAGTATGCGTTATGCCCACCCGGAGCACCGTCAGATTCTTTCCGGCGTTCTGAATCTCCATACGCATTTTTTCGTTCAGCGCGGTCAGGCGGCGGGCATACTTTACCACGATTTCTCCCTGCGGAGTAAGCTTCAAGCCGTTTTTTTTACGTACAAACAGAGGCGCGCCGACTTCTTCCTCAAGCTGTTTGATGTGATGACTGACCGCAGGCTGAGTCATAGACAGCGCTTCGGCTGCACGTGTAAAATTCTGATGCTCAACAACCGCGAGCAGCGTTTCCATTTTTGTTCCTAACATACCGTTACCATAAATAAAATTTATTAAAGTTAAAAATAATATAATTTGCTTTTATCCAAAAAAACGCTTATGATATATTAGTATAACACACCGCTCAACTTTTTACAAGTACGTTTCGCGGCATCCCGATTCAATTAAGAAGGAGGTACATATGACAACTCCGATATTTGAAAAGCTTCACATAACCTCGCCCGTTTCAATAATTATTGTGTCGATAGCGTTAATGCTCATTGCGGGCTTTGCAGTTACGCGGATCACAAAGCGGCTTCGTCTGCCTGATGTGACCGCTTACATAATAGCCGGTACCCTGATCGGTCCCTGCTGTCTGAATCTGATTCCCCGCGGGATCATATCCGGCATGGATTTTATCGCCGATATCGCTCTCGCGTTTATTGCGTTCAGCACGGGAGAATTTTTTAAAATCTCGGCATTAAGAAAAAACGGCGCCAAAGTCGCCGTCATAACCCTTCTGGAAGCCGGTCTTGCTTCCGCGGCGGTTTTTGCCGTCGCTTACCTTATCCTCGGGCTGGATTTCAGCTTCTCGATAGTCCTCGCCGCTCTGGCTTCCGCAACGGCTCCGGCTTCGACCATTATGACAATACGTCAGACGCACTCGCGGGGCGACTTTGTCGAAACGCTGCTCCAGGTCGTCGCGCTTGACGACGTTGTCGGTCTCATTGCGTACAGCGTCGCAATCTCATTCGCGCTTGCGTCCTTCTCCGGAAGCACCGACGCAAATAATATTATCAAACCTCTGCTTATTAACGTAGCGGTTTTTGTACTCGGCGGAGTTTTCGGATTTCTGCTTAAGCTCCTGCTTCGCAAACGCTCAACGGATAACCGTCTGATAGTCCTGCTTGCGGTTTTGTTCTCGTTCTGCGGAATTTGCGCGGCGCTTGACGTGTCTCCGATTCTCGGCTGTATGTCTATGGGCCTGATCTATATAAATCTGACCGGCGACGATTTGCTGTTCAAGCAGCTGAATTATTTCAGCCCGCCGATACTGCTGCTGTTTTTCGTACGCTCCGGACTGAATTTCGATCTTGCCGCCTTAACCGACATTTCAGACTGCATAGGCGCAGTTCCTCTGATTTGGGTGGGCGTTATCTATTTCTTCGTACGAATTGCAGGTAAGTATTCCGGCGCATTTCTCGGGTGCCTGATTACAAAAAAAGACAAGTGCGTCAGAAATTACCTCGGTCTGGCGCTGGTGCCTCAGGCGGGAGTCGCGATCGGACTTGCGGCAATGGGCGCGCGCATTCTCGGCAGCGAGACCGGAAGCGCGCTTGAAACTATCATTCTTGCCTCAAGCGTGCTCTATGAGCTTATCGGTCCCGCCTGCGCAAAGCTTTCGCTGTATCTTTCGGGATCGTATAAAAAGGACGCCGAACCGGCAAACGCCGAGGCATCCTGTTTGGAAAATAACCCGCTTCAAAAAAGCAATTCGTCCGCACAGACAGACGACTCCGCGCCCGTTTTGGAAGAGTCTTCTCAGAATATGCCAAAGGGCGAACTTCGGCCCAAAGTCCGCGGCTGAGGCGGATTTATCACGGACGGGGAGGATGAGGTTACCGTATTCCTCCCGACGCGCCGTAGAAAGAATCTCTCAGACGCACATATTCTTCGCGCCGCGCTTTTGAAACATTTTCGGACAAATTGCGCCGCACTGCTCGTATCAGAAGATTTTTAGGAGTGTTCTCCGGGTCGGTAAGCTCAACCGCCGACACCTCGTAGCCCTCGCTTTCAAGGTAAAGGCATCTCAGTGCGTCGGTCAGCGCTTCGCTCATTTTCTGACGGAGCATGGACTGTTCCGCAAGACCGCCGAGCGCATTCCAGCCCGGAAGCTCTTTATCGTAGTGCCGGAAAAGCTCCTTGTGACAGCACGGCGTTGAAAGAATAACCTTGGCGCGTTGTCTGACCGCCGTTTCAAGCACGATATCCGTCGCAATGTCGCAGGCGTGTAGAGACATCACAAGATGAGGCTGATTTTTGGTCTCAAGCTTTGAAATGTCGGCACAAATAAAATTCATACCGTCGTAACCGAGCTCTGAAGCGGTTTCGGAGCAGTATTGGATAACGTCCGGCTTGAGGTCAACCCCGGTCAGCTCGACTTTTTTTCCGCAGAGTTTTGTAAAATAATAATATACCGCAAAAGAAAGGTAGCTTTTTCCGCAGCAAAGATCAAGTATGCGCAGTTCGTTTTCGGGAAGCTGTGCGGAGATGTCTCTGACATATTCGAGAAAACGGTTTATCTGCCTGAATTTGGGCTGCTTTTTGTCATATACCCTGCCGTTTTCGTCGCATATTCCGAGCTTTTCCAAAAAATCACAGGGAACATTCTCCTTCAGAATGTGATTTTTTTCCTTGTTATGCGGTTCCGGAGCGGTCGCTTCGCCCTCGTTCGGCGCCGATGAAACAAACATTTTTCCGCCTTTTGAAATCTTCGCCTCACAGTCCCCTCCGGTCGTCATGAGGTTGAGCTGCCTGTATTGGTCCATGAACGCTTCGCAAAGCGCGCTTGCCGCGGCAAGCGCGCTTATATTTGTCTGACGCGCTTTTCCGTCGGTATAAAACGTCTCGAGCCGGATTTGTTCGCCGTTTTCGCCGCCGATTCGCTTCGCCTCAGAGCGAATCACGCTTTTGTCCTTCGGCCTGCTCAGCACAAGCTTTTTGAATGTACTGCGTTCAAGCGAACGGCTGAGTATATTTAATAATTTTTCTTTCGGTTCCATTTCATTTTCCCTCGGAATATGTTTTCATCTGTTGATTATTAAGCAATCAAAGGCTTTATAAGCGTATTATAACATCAAATCGCTGGTTTGACAATATTTTTACTCTCCAAAAAGACGTTTACTCGCTTGACAAATCGGACAAACCGTGTTACACTGTAAGCATAAGGCGCAACTGACGGAAAACGGACCGATTTTGTCCGCGGCGGAATCAACCGCAGGGAGCGCCGCTTCCGTGTGTTTTACAGCGCGGAATTCAGTGTCGACCGTCTGGGCTGTTTAAACCCGGATAAGGTCGGCTTTTTTCGTCTTACGGTAATATTTTTTAAATTATTCATAAGGAAGGAATCAATCATGAAGAAACGTGCGATAATCAGTCTTTTCGACAAAACGGGCGCCGTTGAATTTGCAAAGGAGCTTGACGCTCTCGGCTATGAGATACTTTCAACCGGAGGCACAGCCAAGGCGATAAGCGAAAGCGGCGTACCCGTAACGCAGGTCTCGGACGTAACCGGTTTCCCGGAATGTCTTGACGGAAGAGTCAAGACTCTGCATCCCATGATCCACGCGGGAATACTTGCCATCCGTGATAACAAAGAACACATGGCACAGCTTGAAAACTTAGGCGTCACTCCGGTGGATATTGTTGCAATCAATCTCTACCCGTTCAAGCAGACTGTGCTGAAGCCCGGCGTTTCTTTTGAGGAAGTCATAGAAAATATCGATATAGGCGGACCGACAATGCTCCGCGCCGCCGCAAAGAACTGGCAGGACGTTGCGGTCATCGTCGACCCGTCAGACTACGCAACGGTAACCAAAGAGCTGAAAGAAAACGGCGAAGTTTCGCGCGGCACCAAGCTCACGCTTGCCTACAAGGTTTTTGCACACACCTCAGCATACGATACGCTTATCGCGTCCTATCTTCGTGAAAAATCCGGCGCGACAGTGTTCGGAGACACCTTCACAATGACCTATGAAAAGGTTCAGGATATGCGCTACGGCGAAAATCCCCATCAAAAAGCCGCGTTCTACAAAGAAATCGGAAACGGCTTCACAGGAACCCTTGTCTGCGCAAAGCAGCTTCACGGCAAAGAGCTTTCCTATAACAACATCAACGATACAAACGGTGCGCTCGACGCGCTCAAGGAATTTTCGGACACGCCCTGCGTCGTCGCGGTCAAGCACGCCAATCCCTGCGGCGTCGGAACCGCAGACAATATCTACGATGCCTATATGAAAGCGTATAACGCGGATCCTGTCTCGATTTACGGCGGCATAGTCGCAGCGAACCGCGAGATCGACGCCAAAACTGCGGAGGAAATCGCAAAAATATTCCTAGAGATCGTAATCGCACCTTCCTTCACTCCGGAAGCGCTCGAAATCATCGAACGTAAAAAGAACATACGCGTCCTTGTTCTTCCGGATATCGCAAAGCCGAACCGTTCCGACATGCTCGACATGAAGAAGGTTGCCGGCGGTCTGCTCATTCAGGAGCTTAACACAGAGCTTTACGAAGACGGCGACATAAAGGTCGTAACCGTCGCACAGCCGGACGAAAAGCAGCTTGAGGATATGAAGTTCGGCATGAAAGTCGTCAAGCACACAAAATCCAACGGCATTGTTCTGGTAAAAGACGGCGCGACGGTCGGCGTCGGCCCCGGACAGACAAATCGCATAACGGCGCTTGAACTTGCAATAAAGTACGCCGGAGACAAAGCAAAAGGCTCGATTCTCGCTTCCGACGCCTTCTTCCCCTTCGACGACTGCGTTGAAGCGGCGCACAAAGCCGGAATTGCGGCAATTGTACAGCCCGGCGGCTCTATCCGCGACGAGGACAGCATAAATGCCTGCAACAGATACGGCATACCTATGGTGTTCACCGGAAAGCGTCACTTCAAGCACTGATGAAAAAATATTCGTCAGCCATTTCGGTAACCGCGACGGTTATCGCCGCCTGTGCCGTTATGGCGGTCGTGGACGGCGTATGGAAGCCGGGTTATCTGGTAAAATCGCTGATTAAGTTTGCGCTTTTTGTCGGTATCCCCGCTGCATACGCTATTGTGTCAAAGCAAAAAAGGCTCTGGACCCGGCGTCTGACTTTAAAGCAGTCGGTACTGTTTCCGATTGCCGGAGCAGCGGTCTGCGCACTGATAATCGGGACGTATTTTGCCCTGGAAAATGTAATCGACCTGTCAGCCGTCACCGGAAAAATGGCGGAGGACGCCGGAGTAAACCGCGGTAATTATATTTTTGTCGCTTTCTATATCGCGCTGTGCAATTCGCTGCTTGAAGAATTTTTCTTCAGAGGCTACGCATTCCTGCATATGAAAACGCTCGTCTCGCCGCGGTACGCATACTTTTTCAGCGCAGCGGCATTCTCGCTTTATCACGGGGCGATGCTCGCAGGCTGGTTCAGCTGGATCCTGTTCGCGCTCGTTCTCGCCGCCCTTGCCGCAGCCGGTCTGCTCTTTGAATGGATTGACGAAAAGTTCGAATCGATTATACCGTCGTGGACAGTGCATATGTTCGCAAACCTCGCTATTAATATTATCGGATATATTCTGCTGCAAAAAAGCTGAAAAATGCGGTGTGCCGGCAACAAACTCCGCCAGGCATGCCGCATTTTTGTCTTTGCGCTTTATTTATTAATATTTATGATATATAATAAATTGTAATAAAAAGAAAGCGGTACAGACCATGCTGAAGCTTAACGAATACTGCATAGCGGCTCCGGTCGGGCGCGAGCTTTGTTTTGCGTTCGTATCCGACCTGCACGACGCCGAAAACGAACCGATTCTGGCTGCAATAAAAAAAAGCGGCGCAAAAGCGGTGCTCGCTGCCGGAGATGTCATACATGACAGCCTGCTTTTTGAAAGGGGAATTGAGTTTTTAAGGCGTTCTGCCGAGCTTTATCCGACATTCTGTTCCCTCGGAAATCATGAGATGAAGTTCGACGGAGACATACGAACGCTCATACTCGGCACCGGAGCGGTTCTTCTCGACAACAGCTGGTACGAATACGGCGGAATAATTATCGGAGGGCTGACGTCCGGCTATAAAAACGAAGCGGATCAGGGAAACACAAAGGAAACGCCGCCTCCGGATTTGACTTTTCTGAAAAAATTCGCGTCTCTCGGCGGATTCAAGCTCCTGCTCTGCCACCACCCGGAATACTTTGACAAATACATAAAAAACCTTGACGTAGGGCTCACGCTGTCCGGTCACGCACACGGAGGTCAGTGGCGTTTTTTCGGACGAGGCTTATTTTCACCGGGTCAGGGACTGTTTCCGAAATACACCTCGGGGCTTTATTGCGGAAAGCTGATCGTCGGGCGCGGAATTGGAAATCCGCAGCTGATTCCGCGAATAAACAATCCTCCGGAGGTAATTCTGGTAAGACTGATACCGGAGCGAGGCTGAGCTTTTTATGCTTTTTCGGAAAAAATCCGCGTCCGCCACTTGACAATTTACAGAAAACAAGTTATACTTATTAGGTTGGAAACTATTGTTTGCGGATTACATCCGGAAACTGTGTTTTCTCCTTACTGCCGGAAATTTTTAACCGGCGGTCTGATGTCCATAAGGAGGTGTAAAAAATGGAAAAAATCTGCTCATCCTATGAAACGATTTTTGTCGTTGACCTGCAGCCCGGCGAAGAGGCTGTTAAAGCGGTTGTCGAGAAGTTCACTTCTCTTATCGCTGAAAACGGTACAATTTCCGAGGTTAACGAGTGGGGTAAACGTAAGCTTGCTTATCCCATAAACGACCAGCCCGAGGGTTACTACGTGCTCGTAAAATTCACGTCGCCCGCGGAATTCCCGGCTGAGCTTGAACGTATCTACAAGATTACCGACGGTATTATGCGTTCAATAGTCGTTAAAGTCGAAGAGTAATCGGAAGAAAGGAGGCTTTTATCATGGCAAATTTAAATCTGAACAAAGTTATACTGGCCGGAAGGCTCACCGCCGATCCGGAGCTTAAGCAGACTCAGTCCGGTATACCCGTTATTTCCGCGACAGTCGCCGTTAACAGAAGATATGTTAAGCAGGGCGAAGATCAGAGCCAGCAGCAGACCGCTGATTTTATAAACATAGTTGCCTGGAGACAGACCGCAGAGTTTATCTCGCGCTATTTCCGCAAGGGCAGCTCCATCTGCGTCACCGGTTCTATCCAGGTCAGAACTTGGACAGATCAGCAGAACCAGAAACGCTATTCCACCGAGGTCGTTGTTGACGAAGCGATGTTCGTTGATGCAAAGGGCGAAAATGCAGCTGCGGGAGGACAATCCGCTTACGGTTCAAATGCGCCGGATAATTATTCAGCCCCCTCATTCTCAGGTACGCAGTCGGCAGCCCCGAAATTCGAAGAGCTGTCAAACGACGACGATCTTCCGTTCTGAGTGAAGATCAAAAAAATCATTACAGGAGGTTTCATATCATGGATAGCGAAAAGGAAGTCCAGCAGCAGGCTCAGCAGAAACCTGCGCGTCCCGTACGCACAAACAGACGCAGAAAAGTATGCCAGTTCTGCGCAGATAAAATCGAACACATCGATTACAAGGACACTGTCAGACTCCGCAAGTGCATAAGCGAACGTGCAAAGATCCTTCCCAGAAGAATCACCGGCACCTGCGCAAAGCATCAGCGTCAGCTTACGATTGCGATCAAGCGCGCGCGTCATATCGCGCTTCTGCCTTATATCAGCGACTAAGCATAAAAAACAAAAAAGGGAGACTGTTTCGGTCTCCCTTTTTTTCTTATCAGGTTTCCTTTATTTTCTCAAGAACGCCTCCCGTCATAAGGAAACGGCGGTCCGCGCGTTCCGCAACTTTTTCATCGTGCGTAACAATAACCAGAGTCTGACCGAGCGTTTTTCTCGTCCTGACAAGAAGCTCAATCAGCTCGTCTGCCGACTCACGGTCGAGATTTCCGGTCGGTTCGTCCGCAAAAAGTATCTCCGGCTTATTTATCAGCGCCCTTGCCACGGCAACGCGCTGCTGCTGACCTCCGGACATCTCGGACGGAAGATGATGTATTCGGTCGGAGATTCCGAGAAGCTCCGTAAGCTCGTCAAAATACCGTATGTCCTGTTCTCTGTTTGCAATAAGCTGAGGCATAAGTATGTTTTCCTTCGCCGTCAGTGCCGGAAGCAGGTTAAAACTCTGAAAAATAAACCCCACCTTGCGGCTTCTGAAGGCGGACGCGGCCTTGTCGCCGAGAGAGTATATGTCTGTGTCGTCAATAAAAACTTTACCCGAAGTCGGACGGTCAAGTCCCGCAAGCATATGGAGAAGCGTGGATTTTCCGGAGCCCGACGCCCCGATAATAGATAAGAACTCTCCTCTTTCAACTTTTAAACTGCACCTGTCGACTGCAACTATATGCGTATCTCCCTGAAAATAGGTTTTCGTCAGATCCGTACTCTGCAAAAGGCTCATTTTACGTTTCCTTTACAATTAGATTTGAATTTAAAACCGAATCTCTTTTTAAGCGCGCCCGCCGAACAGGCGCCGATACATTTTCCGCAGCGTATGCATTCTGCGGAATCCGGCGTCTTTGAGATGTCAAGTCCCATCGGACAAACTTCCGAGCACCTGCCGCAACCGACGCATTTCGACTTGTCCAGCTCGTATCCGTACAGCGAAAACGCGTTAAACATTCCGTAAAGTGCGCCGAGCGGGCATAAATAGCGGCAGAACGGACGGTACACAATCAAAGACAGTATGACAATCGCCGCAAGCACAGCCGTTTTAAAAACAAAAAGCCAACCGGCAGCGCTTCTTATGCCTTCGTCCAAAGTCACCCACCAAATTCCTCCGAAAAGCGTTCCGGACGGACAAATGTACTTACAGAACCACGGTATTCCCTGCCCGATAACGTCTGCGGCGAGCGCCGGAAGCAGCAGTACGAACAAAATCAGTATAACGTACTTAAGCCGTCTGAGGATACGGTCGCCCGGAACACGTCGAATTTTTTTAATGAACGGAATCTTGAAGATCAGCCCCTGAAGTGCGCCGAACGGACAGAGCCAGCCGCATATAAACCTTCCCAGAAGCGCACCGAAAAGAACAATCAGACCTGCGGCATAAAGCGAAAAGCTGAAAGCACGGTGCCCCGCGACCGCCTGCAGCGCTCCGATGGGACACGAGCCGAGCGCCCCCGGGCATGAATAACAGTTCAGCCCCGGCACGCAAACGCTTTTCAGCCCGCCCGAATAGAGCTTGCCTCCGAAATAACCGGGAAGATATCCGTTTGTAACCGCAAAATACCCGAGCTGCATTATCGAGCGGGCGTGTTTTTTCAGCTTCGAAGCAATCTTTTTCTCAGCCAATTCCGATGCACTCCAAACATATATGCGCCGCCTTGGTCAGGACAACTGCGGCCTCTCCGCGCCAAAGCCCCAAAACCGTCATCGCCGCTCCGCAAATCAGCGCGGCAATAAACAGCATTCCCTTTATTCTCGGCTTCATTTCGCCAGAATACTGCGGATTATCTCGGACCAGTCCTCATAGGACCGCGCGCCCACGTAAGGTTTTCCGATAAGATTTCCGTTTTTGTCCACAAAAAACGTCGTCGGAATTGCGTACGTGTCTCCGATGACAGTGCCGTTCAGAGAATCCGAAAACAGCAGGTGAGTATAGTTCGCTCCCGTCTGTGCGATAATATCGGCAACCTCCGACGCAACGTCACTGGGAAACGTATCTCCGCTCTTTTTATCAACAATAACTCCGATCAGGTTTACCGTGCTCCCGTCGTATTCGTCGGCAATCCTGCCAAGGTCAGGCATCTCTGCAAGGCACGGACTGCAGTATGTTCCCCAACAGTTCACAAGAGTCAGCTCCGCATTCCCAAACACTGCTTCGGTAACCACTTTTCCGTTCACGTCAAACGCTTTAAAGCTTCCGAAGCTTTCGGCGTTTATGGCGTCCTCAGATCTTTTTTCGTCTGCGGCGCAGCCCGCGAAAAGCGAAAGCAAAATCAGCGCAAGCATACCGACGGCCGCTTTTTGAATTGTCCTTTTAGAAAGATATTTCACTTTTCCGTCCCCCCGTTTGTCAATTTTTATCTGCAAAACGTCAGAAAATCACTTTTACGCTGAACCGTTCTCCGCATTTGGGACATTTTACAGTATGTTCGCCGCGTTTGACGGGAAGCCGCAGCACAGCGCCGCAATGGCTGCACTTGCGGTATCTCGCTGTTCTTATGTCGCGCAGGCGTCTGTACATCAGCTTGAACCATGCCGCAACCGGATTCCATATTCGCATAAAAGCAGCGTTTTCACGCCGGCGTTTTGCCAAATCCCTTGAAAAAATTCTGAAAACCGCAAAAACAATCGCCGCCGCCTGGATAACCGACACGCAAAGGCGCGGCAGCGACCGGCGTACGAACAAAAGCGAAAAAGTCAGCGCGGCATACAAGATAAGCAAAAAAATGTTCAGCTGATCCGAACCGTATCTTCCGTATAAGAATCTGTCAAGTTTTTCTTTAAATTTCTTCATTTTAATAATCTCCGTTCCGTTATGTATTTTACCATATTCACTACGACAAGTAAATAGAACCGCCGAAATTTGAACAAAATTTACTATGCCGCAGTTTTTTGTTCACTTTTTCTTAATCCTTAAACAGGCTTCGCGGAGTATACTTATTAAAAAAGAAAAAAGGAGGACGCCGCGATTTTTCGGCGGTACGTATAATGAACGCAGGAAGCGGCGGACAGCGCCCGGGAATCGTCGTAATCGACGTTCACAACATGAATTGTTATCAGGCGCGGGCACTTATCGACAGCCGGCTCAAATCGGCAGGCGGCAGCGTTTACAGAATCCGCATCGTACACGGATACAACTCCGGCACCGCGCTGCGCGACATGATATACGAAACCTACTCAGGCAGAGTAAAGCGTATCGAAAGACGCTCAAATCCCGGCGAGACCGATCTTGTGCTCCGCGAACTAATCTGAGCGCTCCGTTTTTTAACCATTTCCCGAAAAAAATTATTTATTCGAAAGGAACACTAAATATGACTACCTGTGCACAAAAAAACGAACGAATTAAGCTTGCCGAACAACGTTCAACGCGTTACCGTATAGTTATACGCCGCGGCTGTCCGATCTCGCTCGTGCATGCGGCGGAAGAGCTGCGCGTTTACCTGAACAGAATTACGGGCGCTCCTTTTTCCATAGTCTGCGACGATGCAAAGGAAACAGAATTCGAAATTCTCGTCGGAAAAAGTTCGCGTTTTAACGAAAACGATTACGGAATTGATTTTCAGGCGCTCGGAGAGGACGCATACAGGATTCTGACCTCAGGAACAAAGCTCATTATTGCCGGAAGCGATATGCGCGGCTGTCTGAACGGCGTTTACAGCTTTCTCGAAGACTTCTGCGGCTGCCGCTTCTTCTGCGAGGACGAAATACACGTTCCAAAAAGAGATAATTTCTTCCTTCCCGACATCGACGAAACCTCCGCTCCCGCGTTTGAATACCGCGATTCATATTTCCTCCCATACAACGACCACGAAAACCAGTCCCGTCTGCGCTGCAACAGCTTCACCCTCGGAGAGCTCTACGGATGGGGAATAATCTTCAAGCCGTTTGTACACACCTTCAATCAGATCATTCCGCCGACAGACGAAAACTTCGCCGCTCATCCCGAATATTTCTCGGAGCTTAACGGAAAGCGCACAAAGGACTGGTCCCAGCTTTGTCTTTCAAATCCCGAGGTGCTTGAAATTGCAAAGAAAAAGGTGCGCGAATGGATCAGGGAAAATCCGGAAACCCGCGTCGTCTCGGTTTCGCAGAACGACTGGGCAAACGGCTGCACCTGCGAAAAATGCCGCGAGATCGACGAATACGAGGGCAGCCAGTCGGGTACGCTCATTCGGTTCATTAACGCCATAGCGGATTCCATAAAGGACGAATTTCCGGATGTTTCGATCGACACGCTTTCATATCTGCATACCGATAAACCGCCGGCTCACGTACGTCCGCGCCCGAATGTAATCGTCCGCCTTGCTCCGCTCGGAATGTGCACGTCTCACCCGATTGAGGACTGCGACTGCGACTACTGCGTCAAGCTCAGAGAAAAAATCCAAAACTGGGCGGCAATCTGCGACCGGCTGTACATCTGGGACTACACCGTCAATTTCCATCATACACTGGCGCCCTACCCCAATTTCCACGTTCTTCAGCCCAATATACGCTACTATCTTAAAAACAACGTACGCGGCATCTTCTCCGAGGGCAACAACTCCCCCAGACTCGGCGGCGAATTCAACAACCTGAAGCAGTACATAATCGCACATCTTATGTGGGATCCCGATTTTGACGTTGATCACGGCGTACGCGAATTTATCAACGCATATTACCGCTGTGCCGCCGCCGACGTATACGATTATTTCAAGCTGATTCATACCCTCAACTTCCCGGACGTACACCGCCGCGTAGGAAGTCTTCCGGCAGAGTCGTACGATTTCCCGGAGGTTTGGGAAAAAGCCGATAAAATTCTTACGCGCGCGGAAAGACTTGCCGACGACGCGGTTACGCTTGAACGAGTACGCCGTCTGCACCTCTCAACGCGTTACGTTGTGCTTGCTTTCACGCCTGCGGACACGGAAGGAAGAAGAGAAGCTGCCGAGGAATTCATCGCCGACTGCAAGCAGCTCGGAATAACGTCTTTGCGCGAAGGAGTGCCGTTTGAAACGTCCGAGAAAGCATTCCTTGCCGGAGAAATTCTTAACTGAAAGGCAAGAGCTGCGCAAAGGGGCGTAACGTATGACCGATATACACAATCATATTCTTTACGGCGTAGACGACGGATCTCCTTCGCTCGGAGTGTCGCTCGAAATGGCTGAGCTTGCACTTGCCTCCGGAGTCAAAACCGTGGTCGCAACGCCTCATTTTCGATGCCGCGCCGACAGCGCGAAGGCTGAGTGTGAAAAATACGCGGCTGCGTATGCGGAACTTTGCAAAGCGCTAAAAAAATCTCAGATTCCCCTGAGACTGCTTCCGGGTGCCGAAGTACTGTGCTTCGACGAAACTCCGCTGCTTGCCTCAAAGGGACTGATTCCGACTCTTGCTAACTCCCGATATATACTCGTTGAATTCTTTTTCGACGAATCAGCCGATTTTATCGATACGTCGCTCGACAGGCTATACTCATACGGATTCATACCGGTAATCGCTCATCCGGAACGCTACGAAGCCGTCTGGAACAATCCGGAACTCGTTTTGCGGTGGTTCAGGTCGGGTTATGTTATTCAGGTAAATAAAGGCAGCGTTCTGGGCCGTTTCGGAAGGCGCGCAGAACGCAGATCACACAATATGCTTGACGCCGGACTTGTTCACATAATCGCGACCGACGCTCACGGCTCGTCCGAGCGCACGCCGGATATGACCGAGCTTTGCGGTTTAATTATCGACCGCTACGGCGAGGACTGCCTTCGGCTTGTAACAAGCGAAAATCCCGGCAGACTCGTACGCGACCTGCCCATGGTTCCCGCGTAATCTTGACAAACCCGCAAATCGGTTGTATAATTTGTTTATAAAACAGGCGGAGGGTAAATAGCGTGAAGCATATCGTTGACGCAGAGCAGTATCTTGACGCAGTCTGCGATATTATAAATTCCGGCGAAGCCTCGGTCGGTATCCCGGTCAAGGGTACGAGCATGCTCCCGTTTTTAAACGACGGCGACACGGTTATGCTCAGTAAAGCCGATCCTCCGTTCACAAAGGGTGATATCCTGCTTTTCAGACGCAAAAACGGACAGTATGTGCTGCACCGCGTCGTTTCAGCCGACAAAAACGGCGGCTATGTCCTGCTTGGCGACGCTCAGCGTCGGAATATGGCTGAAACAGTTATGCCCGACCGCGTCGCGGCAAAGGCTGTCCGCGCCGTACGAAACGGAAAAACAGTCTCTCCGGACAGCGTGTCCTGGAAATTCTACGCAGGCGTATGGTGCCGCATCATTTTGCTGCGGCAAATACTCTTACGCATCGCTTCTGCTGTTAATAAACTGAAATTATTTCGGAGATTATCGTGAAAACAGAAAAAAATCCGGACTCAGGCAAAAGAAAAACGCTGATTATAATTCTGTGTTTGCTGCTTGCACTGATAATAACAACAATCGGCGCGTGTTTTGTTACGGCAAAATATTATCTAAACAAGATTAACCGCGTCGACCCGAACGAATCCACAATACCTCCCGAACACGAAGATTTTGAAACCGACGAGCCACCGTACAACGACTCCGAGCAGGAAACAACT
>JAQXSY010000144.1 GCA_029219205.1 Bacillota bacterium
GGCAGCATATGCACCGCTTCGATTCTGTCTCCGTTGACCTCAAACCGCAGTACCTCGTCGCTCCCGATTTTGCGCTCTTCTATCAGTCCGTGACCCGAAACGACGATAAAAAACTCCCACTTAGAGTTATGCCAATGCTGACCCTTTGTAATACCCGGTTTTGAGATATTAACGCTTATCTGACCGCATTTTTGGGTCTTAAGCAGCTCGGTAAAAGAACCCCTGTTATCCACATTCATTTTAAGCGGAAAGCTTACCTTTTCCTTCGGCAAATACGAAAGATAGGTAGAGTACAGCTTTTTCGCAAATGAATTATCCGGCATTTCCGGCATTACCAAGGTTTGCGGTTGGGTTTTAAAGCTTTCAAGCAAATCTACGATTTCACCTAAGCGTACAAAATGAGTCATCGGCGCGGCGCAGTATTTTCCGTCCTGACACAGAACAGTTTTTACTCCGTTAAATTCGCAGCGGTGCTCTTTATTTTCAAGCGCGTCAAGCATTTCCGCAACCAAATCGTCTATATAAAGCAGTTCAAGCTCTGTGTTTCTGTCATTTACTGTAATGGGCAAATCATTTGCGGTATTATAGCAAAAGGTTGCAACCGCGCTGTTGTAATTGGGTCTGCACCATTTACCGAAAAGGTTGGGAAAGCGGTAAACCAGTATTTTTGCGCCTGTCTCGGCAGCGTAATTAAAGAACAGCTCCTCACCCGCCTTTTTACTCCTGCCGTAATCGCTGTCATACCTACCTATTAAGGTCGCCTGAACAGAGCTTGACAGCATTACGGGGCACTTGTTATTGTACTTTTTAAGGGTATCAAGCAACTCGCCCGCAAACCCAAAATTACCTTGCATAAACTCCGAATTATCTTTGGGCCTGTTTACTCCCGCAAGGTTGAAAACAAAGTTCGCATTTTCACAGGCGATCTCCAATTCTTCCTTAGAGGAATCAATATCGTAAAGATAAATTTCTTCTATTTTTAAGTCGGGTCTTGTCCTGTCCTTGCCATCGCGTATATTTTTAAGCGCCTCGGTAAGATTTTTCCCAACAAAACCCTTTGCTCCGGTTATAAGTACGTTCATATATTACTCCTCAAAATGATAATCAAGTCCTACTGAATTCAGTTCTTTTTGATATTCAGAAAGCTGTTCCGGAGAAAGCCCTTTGATTTCATTATAATGACTTGTAAGAGCTCCGTTCTTGCAAAAAACGGTATATACTCCGCGGTAAATCCACATAAACGGCAGTAACACAGGCGCCTTTTTTAAAAACGGAAAGAGAATACACATATTTTTATACGGAAGAAAGACCGCATTAAATATTTTTTTACTGCGGATATTTTTAGCTTCACCGTTTTTTAGATCCTTTAACGCGTTGGATTTAGCATACGATTCTCTTGTTCCGAAAGCACCGCTTGAAAATATCTTTACCGTTATAAGATATGTAATATCGTCAAACTCGGCATTCTCAAACCATGCGTTTACTGTTCTTAAAACATTCTTGTAGAAGGTAAGCATTTTAAGTTTATCAAGCTCCCGCTCAATATATTTAATATCAAGCTCGGGTTTGGCTTTGAGATAAACCCAAATATCTGTCATATGCTTAATCCCTATACCCGAGCTTCTGTAATGCTTTGTAAAATGGGCGAACAGGAACACAAAAAAATCCTCGTCGCTCATTTCAAACCTATGCTTAAAGCCCTCCGAAGGCTTTGCAAGCTGCCATCCGTTTCCGAAAACCTTAAAATAATCCTTATGCGACGGTGAAACCAAGTATCTGTGGAGCTCAATATAAAACGGAAGCTTTTCCCAGCATAACTCGTTAGAACTTTCTTTAACAAATGTAAAACCGTTATTCTTAAGCATCGGAACGATTTTGTCATACTGCTCGGCTCGGATAAGTATATCGGCGTCACCCATTGAGCGCATTTCCTGCTTCGGATAAAGCGAGCGGATAACAGAGCCTTTAAGCGGCATAAAATCTATTCCGTTTTTCTCAAATTCCATAGAGAGATTTGAAAGCTCAAATTTCTGCTTTTCGCCCACAGCAATGCTTTGGCATGTAGCCGCGAAATACTTATTGTTAAGCTCTGCTTCAAGCTTAATTCCTGAGTTGACTATTCCGTAATAAAGCAGCGGTATGACGCGGTGGCTCTTTGCAAGCGCATATGCCCGCGCGAAATCAAAATCATCGGGAAGCTCTGCTTTTTCTCCCGTAAACGCGCTTTTAACAAGCGAAATAACGCCTTTAATAAAATATTTTTCCATTATTTTCCTTCTTTATAATTATTTAATTCATCGCATATATACTGCAACGACAGAAGCTTTTCCTTTACCTGCCCGACATTAAGTAACTCCGTATTATTTGAGTTAAATTCGCTCAAATGATTGCGCTCTTTATCTCCGTCCTTAAAATACTTATCATAATTAAGGCCGCGTTTATCCGAGGGGACGCGATAGAAATCTCCCATATCTATCGCCCCTGCGCATTCCTCGTTTGTAAGCAGGGTTTCATACATTTTTTCGCCGTGACGTATACCGATAACCTTGATTTCGGTGTCACGCTTAAATAATTCGGTAACAGCCTTTGCCAAAACCTAGATAGTGCAGGCAGGCGCCTTTTGAACAAGAATATCGCCGGAAACGCCGTTTTTAAAAGCGAATAAAACAAGGTCTACCGCTTC
>JAQXSY010000145.1 GCA_029219205.1 Bacillota bacterium
CAAAAAGTCAAAGAGTTCTGGATGAAGCAAGGGCTCTCCGCCTGTTATAACAACTCCGTCGAGAATACCTTTTCTTTTTTTCAGAAAACTGAAGAAAACCTCTTCGTCAACAGCTTCGCTTTCACTGCATAAAACAAGTCCGGCGTTATGGCAAAACGGGCACCTGAGGTTACATCCGCCGGTAAAGACCGTACACGCGACCTTGCCCGGATAATCAAGAAGCGTTGTTTTTTGAAATCCGTTTATCGTCATATTTGCGCCCTCCGCAGTAAGATAAACTCAATATATGGTGCCGACGCATTTGAGCTAACATTATGTAGTATAGCAGATTTCTACTTAAAAGTAAAGTAAAATTTTAGGATTGTTTCGTAGAAAAATATATACTTTTTTTGTACATTTATACGAGACAAATGTAGCTAATAATTTCGTCGCACACATTATAAAAAACAAAGGGGCACGCGCTTATATAGCACATGCCCGAATGCCTGCTGTTCTTTTGAACTGCGATTGTTTTACAGAAGCTCTTTAACCTTGGAATCCTTACCAACCTTGCCGCGCAGATAGTAAAGCTTAGCGCGTCTAACCTTACCGGTGCGGATAATCTCGACCTTCTCAACATTGGGTGAGTGGATCGGGAATGTCTTTTCTACACCGACGCCGTACGATACGCGTCTGACAGTGAAGGTTTCGGAAATGCCGCCGCCCTTTTTAGCGATGACTGTTCCCTCAAAAAGCTGGGTACGAACTCTCGTACCTTCAGTGATACGATTGTAAACGCGAACCGTATCTCCAATGTTAAACTGAGGAACTTCTTTTTTGAGCTGCTCGTTTGTAAAAGCCTGAATGAGATCCATTTTGGCTTCCTCCTTGTACTTTTTTTATTTTGGTACAATTTCAACGGGTATTCATGCGGAGCAACGCAGCGGACTGCCCGTATAAATTTATAACAGGTGCATTATACCACATTTTTTGTATAATTTCAACTGTTTAAACTCATTTTACAATTTATTAACATTATCGTCTTCAATCATTGCATAAAGCTTATTGATTTCGCTTTGGTTGCCGAAATCCCTTTTTGCGCATTCAAGCGTAAGTTCTTCACGAAGCGATTTCGAATCGAGCAGTTTTTTCAGTGCACGGTATATTCCCTCTTCTCCGGCGCCGCCGATTACGCCGAGCTTTCCGCCTTCAAGCTGCTCGTCCGCGGAAAGATAGTCTGTCACCGCAATCGGCTTACAGAACATTTTCGCTTCTTCTACCGTTATCGGCTTGCCTTCATAACGGGACGGAAGCGCAAAAATATCCGTATCGCGTATATAAGCGTAAGGATTGTCGGTTGTTCCCAAAAGAATCAGTCTGTCTGCAACATTATTGTCAACGGCGGAAACCTTCATCCTGACAACAGCTTCCTCATCGCCGCCGCCTATGATATACCATCGCACGTTATATCCTTCCTCAAGCAGTCTTTTCAGAACCGGAACGATAAAATCATATCCTTTTTGTTCGCATATGCGCATAACGGAGAGTATTCGTATTCCGTCGAAAGTGCGATCCTTAAAAGATTCGCCCCAAAGAGACAACTCAACGAGCTGGCGAGGACTTCTGATGTTTTCCATAATTACGCACTTGCCGGCAATTTCCGGCAATTTTTTTACAAGCGCTTCATGGCAGGCAGCTGAAACATTTACGATATAGTCGCACTGCCTGAAATAATTCAAATAAAGCTCGTCGTCTCTCGGAGGATGAGCGTAGTCAAAATGAAGCCATGCAATCTTGCGCCCGGCTTTGACCTTATCGCACATATAGAACATGGTTCTGTCGCCCCAGAACGCAATGGCCGCATCATATTCAACATCATCCGTTCCGAATTCTTCATTAAAACTCTTGAAATATTTTAACAGCCTGCACCACATCCGCGTTGCAGTAAACGATCGTTTTTGTGGAACAAATAAAATCTTGAAAAAATACGGTACGACAGACAAAAGCGCGACGGGACGCGTACAAAAACAGCGAAGTATCGTCTTTACGGCATTTTTGCCGCTCAGAAGAAACATATCGGCATATTTCATTCCGCCGATGACGTTAACTTCTTTTGGTATCTGTTCCAAAAGCAAGCCCTCTTTTTTTGCAAGCAAGAGATCAACGTCGTATCTGCTGAAATCAATTTCACCGAGCAGAGAAAGAAATGCCTTCTCTGTTCCCGCACAATTCATTGTTATACCGCAGAAAAGCAGTCTTTTTTTCTTCATTACAATTTATCAGATGTGCGTCCGGACGTTCTGTTCCCTCATCCGGGGATTCGAACGGCACAGCGCAGCCTTTCCCGTTTATTAGTCTTAATCCACCTTGTTAAGGTAAGCCTTTTGTTCGTCGGTCAGCAAGTCAATTTTGACTCCCATTGACGAAAGCTTAACTCCGGCAACATATCCGTCAATTTCTTTCGGAACCTGGTACACCTTCTTTTCAAGCTTGCCGGCGTTTTTAATAAGGTATTCGAGAGACTTTGCCTGAATTGCAAACGACATGTCCATTATCTCTGCCGGG
>JAQXSY010000146.1 GCA_029219205.1 Bacillota bacterium
ACGGAATTTTTAAAGAAAAAAAGGGCGTTTTAAAGGGTTGGCTTGTTAAGGACAGCGTAAAAAATGAGGTAAGGATATCAACCGTAAAACCGAATGATCGAAACTCACGAACGGTTATTACGGTATACAGGGTTTTAAAAGAAAAGAATGATCTCTCTCTGCTTGAGGTGGAGCTTGTGACCGGCCGCACACACCAGATACGCGCTCACTTTGCCTCAATCGGACATCCGCTTTTGGGAGACGGTAAGTACGGTGTGAACCGTGATGACAGAAAATCCGGATACGATCATCAGGCGTTATATTCGTATGCGGTGATTTTCAAAAAAAAGGACGGTCCGCTTGCATACCTTTATGATAAACGGTTTGAAGCTGACAAAAAAAATATAAATTTTCTTGAGCTTTTTAATGATTAAAGAGGATATGCAATGAGCTATCTTGTGGTTTTTATTTCGGGAATAATAACCGCGCTGCCGCTGATTGTAAGCGAAGCTGCTCCGGTTGTGTGGTTTTCACTGATTCCGCTTTTCGTGTCTGCAATGACCAAAAAATCCGCATACCGGCACGGATTGGTTTTCGGTCTTGGATATTACGGTGTAATGTATCACTGGTTTGTGTACCTGTACCCATTTGATTTTGCCGGTTTCAACAAAGTTCAGGCGGTTTTCTTAATTGCCTTGTGCTGGGGCGGACTGGCTTTGCTTCAGAGTGTCGGAACCGCGTTTGTTCCGTTTCTGCTTAAAAAGCTTAAGACGAAGAACAGTTTTGTAAACGTTTTCTGCTCCGCGTCTCTCTGGGCGCTGTTCGAATGGCTTCAGACGCAGACCTGGCTTGGAGTGCCGTGGGGCAGGCTTGCCGTTACACAATATAAAGTGCTGCCCGTGATACAGAGCGCATCGCTGCTGGGGTCGCTGTTTACCGGATTTATCATTGCTCTTGTAAACGCCTGCTGCGCCGACGCGTATATTCGTCTGAAAGAAACCGGAAAGCTTGAAAAAACGGCGTTTGCCGCCGCGGCTGTCGTACTTTTGAATTTCGGTTACGGCGTTGTGGCATTAAACCTGCGTTCTGAGACTCGTGAGACTGTTGATGTCGCGCTGATTCAGGGAAATATTGCGTCCGGGGATAAATGGGCGGACGACTCTGTTGAGCGTTCGCTTGATCTGTATTCGTCGCTTACCGAAGAGGCCTGCGAGGAAAACGGGGCAAAGCTTGTCGTGTGGCCTGAAACCGTTATAACAACCTCGGCACGTCAAAATCAAATAATTTCTGCCGCCATATCGGATTTGGCTGAGGAAACGGGAGCTGTTATTTTTGTCGGAACATTCGACAAGATTTTTAACGATAAAACCGACAAGTACGACACATATAACGCCATCGCAGCCTTTTATCCCGACGGAACAGTCGGAGAAAATCCGTATTACAAGAGACATCTTGTTCCTTTCGGAGAATATCTTCCAATGCCGGGTTTATTCAAAACTCTTGTTCCGGCGCTGGCAGATATGAATTTATTTGACAGCGATCTTACTCCCGGCGAAGACGCCGCGATTATGGAGACTGAATACGGAGATGTAGGCGCACTTGTATGCTTTGATTCAATATACGAAGAACTGACTCTTTCGTCCGTCAGGGAAGGCGCGCAGATTATTGTGCTTTCGACAAACGACTCCTGGTACCGGGATTCAGCCGCTGTATATCAGCACAACGGTCATGCCGTACTCAGGGCGGTTGAAAGCGGAAGGTACGTGCTTCGCGCTGCAAATACCGGAATTTCGTCTATTATTGCCCCCGACGGAAGGATAATTTCTTCTCTCGGACCGCTTAAAGAAGGGTTTGTGACCGGAAAAGCCGCGTTTTCCGACGAGCGGACAGTTTATTCGTATGTAGGAAATCTGATTGTTTGGCTTTCTGCGGCATATGTTGCCGTATGTGCCGTATTTAAAGTCCGGAGCAGTTTTTTAAAAATACATAACCGCCAGGTATCTAAATGATAAATGCCGCTTACAGGATGCGATTTTTTAAAAACAGGCCGCTTGAGTATAATACTTAGGAAATACCGTATTACATGAGACGGCAGCCTATAAAAAGGTCATGATTTTTCATCAGGTGTTATCTGAATGAAAAAAACAAATCAAAACCTGCTTATCCGGAAAAATGCTCGGCTAAGCAGGTTTTTGAGTTTGACGGAAAAAATTATTTTATTTTAAAAAGAAATCGATAAAGGCGTTCCAGTCCGTTCTCGACAGAAAGTGACCTCCGCTTCTCATGAAGAAGCCGATAGAGCCTTCGTCAAAACGGTCTCCGGGAACAGGCATCCTGTCTTCGCATACAAGCCCCTTGTATCCGAGCGCTTCGTAAACCTCGGAAGCGGCGGCAGCCGAAAGAAACTGCGAGTAAGGATCTGCCCAAGTATCTTCTTTTGCCGCTGTAAGAAATATTTTTCTCGGCGCCAGCGCTGACAGAAGAAAATGCTGATCAAAAGGCATGTTATCTTCGCATTCACTGTATTTTTTGTACTCGCTGCAAAACCAGTATGGAAATGTATTTGTTATCTGAGAGATGTGTTCGCCGACCTTGCCTCTGGAAATTGCGTCTCCGGAGCAGCCTGAATTATTCGCGAAAACGTATTTGAACCGGCTGTCGTTTGCTCCTGCCCAAAGCGCCGTCTTGCCGCACCGCGAATGTCCGGCAACCGCGATTTTTTCGGTATCGGCTTTTTGCATGCAGGTATAAACGTAGTCGAGCGCGCAGCTTGCCGCCCATGCCCACATCGAAATCTTTCCCCAACTGTATTTTTTCCTTGAATACATTGAAGCAATACCGCTCGAAAAATCGTCGTTACGGTCGGCGGAAACATCTCCGATCCAAAAATGAACGATCCCGCAGCCTCGGTCTATTATCTCTTCAACAGGAAGATAATTGCTGAAAATCTCTTTTTTAATTGAAATGTATATTATAACCGGATGCTTGTTTTCCGTTTTCGGGGTAAATGTCGTTACGGGAAAATTAAACATGCCGTTTTCGGTATTTGCACGCAGAGTCAGGCAGCCGCTCTCTGCTTTTCCACCGAAGTCATTGTTGTTGTATGACATGATCTCGTAGGTCACGGATTCGGGCGGAGGAGGCGCGACGCCGTATTCTTGAGACGCGAGCGTTTCAAGAAGTTCCGCGCGGCGTACCGTCCACGTGTTTTTGTCGTTTTTAAAATCGATACCGTCAGGCAGTACAGACGGAAGCTTTCTTTTTTCAAGTTCGGTTTTGATCATTCAGCCGGTTCCTTTCCGTGCGTTTTTTTGTTTTTGGTATAGACGAGGAAAAAAATATATGATATAATAAGCTTACCGGAACGCCGCATAAATAATTATTTGAGTGACAATGTATATGTTTTTATGCCGCTACGGTAAGTTTATACATTATAAATTATAACACATGCTGTTTTGATTTTCAATGATTATCCTGAATAAAACACAGTATGAAAGTATGATTTAAAAAGTTTTTTGAAAATGCTTTTTTATTCAATTAATAATGGACGCACATGCCGTCAAACAAAAAAATCGTTGGTTAAAGTTGTTTTAAGGGGAGAAGAAAAATGAGCGAAATCAAAGACATAGGACTTTATGAATCTGGGCGAAAAAAGATCGATTGGGTGCGTTCATATATGCCTATACTGAATACCATCCGGAAAGACTTTGAGGAAAATCAACCGTTTAAAGGCAGGAAAATATCCATGTCCATTCATCTTGAGGCGAAAACCGCTTATCTCGCCGAGACTCTGAAAGCCGGAGGAGCAGAGGTTTATGTAACCGGATGCAATCCGCTCTCGACGCAGGACGACGTTGCCGCCGCGCTTGCCTACGAAGGCTTTGAAGTAAACGCGTGGAGAGGTGTCGACGACTCTCAGTACAAAGAGCATCTTAAAAAAACGCTTTCGCTTTGTCCGGATGTAATGATTGACGACGGAGGAGATCTGACCGAACTGCTTCACGGAGAATGCCGCGAGTACGGTAAAAATCTTATTGGCGGCTGCGAAGAAACGACAACAGGCATACATCGTCTTTTTGCACGGCAGTCAGCGGGCAGGCTCGACTATACGATGATTGACGTTAACGACGCAGACTGCAAGCATTTGTTCGATAACCGTTACGGTACCGGTCAGTCGACTCTTGACGGGATAATGAACAGCACAAACCTGATTATTGCAGGTAAAACGGTTGTTGTCGCAGGATACGGTTGGTGCGGAAAAGGCATTTCCATGCGTGCAAAGGGAATGGGAGCTGTCGTTATTGTTACTGAGGTTGATCCGGTAAAGGCCATCGAAGCGGTTATGGACGGATTTACTGTTATGCCTATGGACGAAGCGGCGCCCCTCGGAGACTTGTTCATCACTGTGACCGGATGCAGCGACGTTATAAAGGGACGTCATTTTGACTGCATGAAAGACGGTGTTCTTCTTGCAAACTCCGGACATTTTGACATTGAAGTGGATAAAGTATCGCTTGCTGAGAAGGCGGTTGAAATTTTTGAAAGAAAGCCCAATATAACCGGATACCGTATGCCGGACGGACGTATACTGAATCTTCTTGCGGAGGGCAGACTTGT
>JAQXSY010000147.1 GCA_029219205.1 Bacillota bacterium
CTGCGGACGCGAGAAAGGGTACGATTGCATACGGAATATTGTCCGCTCACAACACCTCCGGAGACGATGAAAAGCTGAGAATACGCTTTGACGCAATGGCTTCACATGACATAACATACGTGGGTATAATACAGACAGCCCGCGCAAGCGGTTTCAAAGGCGAGTTTCCGCTTCCATACGTTCTTACGAACTGTCATAACAGTCTATGCGCTGTCGGAGGAACGATAAACGAGGACGATCACGTTTTCGGCCTTTCGGCCGCGCGTAAATACGGCGGAATATTCGTTCCAGCACATCAGGCGGTTATACATTCATATATGCGCGAGTGCATGAGCGGATGCGGAAAAATGATATTGGGCTCCGACAGCCACACCAGATACGGCGCGCTCGGAACGCTTGCAATCGGTGAAGGCGGCCCTGAGCTTGCAAAGCAGATACTGGGACACACATACGATGTCGATATGCCCGAGGTTGTGGCAGTGTACCTGACAGGAAAGCCTCGTCCTGGCGTCGGCCCGCAGGATGTCGCGCTTGCGATAATCGGTGCGGTATTCAGCTGCGGATTTGTAAAAAATAAGGTCATGGAGTTTATCGGCGACGGCATTTCAAACCTTCCCATTGAATTCAGAAACGGCATTGACGTTATGACGACTGAAACAACGTGTCTTTCATCTATATGGGAAACAGACGGAGAAACCGAGCGTTATTTTATCAAGCACAAACGCCCCGAAGATTACCGACGCCTTACTCCCGCTTCGGTTGCTTATTACGACGGAATGGTCAAAGTGGATCTGTCAAAAATCGAAAATATGATAGCGCTTCCGTTCCATCCGTCAAATACTTTGACAATCAAGGAGCTTATTGCCGATCCGTACGGCAAGCTTCTGACAGACGATGTTGACCTCAGAAACAAAATTACTCCGTCGAAAGACATTATTGTCGATCAAGGGGTTATAGCGGGCTGCGCGGGAGGTACGTTCGACAATCTCTGCGCTGCGGCGGACATCCTTTCCGGCGCATCGACCGGATGCGGAGCGTTCTCGCTTTCGGCATATCCTGCAAGCCAGCCGGTGCTTTCCGCGCTTATAAAATGCGGAGCCGCTTCTGCGCTGCTTGACGCAGGAGTTTCGCTCAGAAGCGCGTTCTGCGGTCCCTGCTTCGGTGCGGGAGACGTTCCGTCGAACGGAGCGCTGAGCATACGTCATTCTACAAGAAACTTCCCGAACCGAGAAGGTTCTAAGCCCGGAGACGGTCAGTCGGCTTTTGTTGCGCTTATGGACGCGCGTTCAATCGCCGCAACCGCTAAAAACGGCGGTGTACTTACCCCCGCAACCGAAATAAACGCTGATTACCATGAATATGAATATATTTTTGACGACAGCTGCTATAAGAGCCGCGTTTATAACGGATTCGGAAAGCCTCATCCGGAGGAAGAGCTTGTGCTCGGACCGAACATCGCAGACTGGCCGGAAATACCCGCTCTCGGAGAAGACATACTTATGGGCGTTGCGTCGGTTATTACGGATCCCGTTACGACGACCGACGAGCTTATTCCTTCGGGAGAAACTTCATCTTATCGTTCAAATCCCGGAAAATTGGCGCGTTTTGCGCTTTCGCGTAAGGATCCCGGGTACGTAAAACGCGCGGAAGATTTTGCATCGAACAGTATTCCCGAGGCGGTTTGCGGCGCCATCGAAAAAATATCCGGAAAACCGGCTGAAAACGTTCAGACCGGAAGCGTTGTGTGCGCCGTAAAGCCCGGCGACGGCTCTGCAAGAGAACAGGCTGCATCCTGCCAGCGTATACTTGGCGGTCAGGCGAATATCTCAAATTCTTACGCAAACAAGCGCTACCGTTCCAATCTGATAAACTGGGGAATGCTTCCGTTTACATACGGAGGAAAAATAACTGATTTCAGCGTCGGAGATTACGTTTATGTTCCGGGCGTAAAATGTTCTGTCGAAGAGAAAAAATCTGAAATAAAGGCTTATATTATCAATTCTGAAGGCAAAGTCAGTGAGATCACTCTCGAGCTTCCTCCGTTTACCGATGAGGAAAGGCAGATCATTCTTAAGGGATGTCTTATCAACTTTAACAGAATCTGATACTGAAAGGAACCTGAAATGAGTGTTGTTATTGGAATCGACGTCGGAGGAAGCACGACGAAAATCGTGGGCTTCAGCGACAAGCGCGAGCTGATAGATCCTATGTTTGTCCGCGCTGCGGATCCGCTTACGTCAATATACGGAGCGTTCGGTAAGTTTACCTCCGAAAATCATATTGAGATCGGCGATATAAGCAAGATTATGGTTACAGGAGTCGGTTCTTCGTATATTACAAAACCGATTTACGGTCTTGAATGCAGACATGTGTCCGAATTTGACAGCGTTGGACTCGGCGGTCTGTTTCTGACCGGGCTTGACCGTGCGGTTGCTGTCAGCATGGGAACAGGAACGGCGATCGTAAGTGCGGAAAGAGGAGGGAAGATTGAGTATCTCGGCGGAACAGGCGTCGGCGGAGGCACGCTTATGGGTCTGTCGAAGAAAATTCTCGGAGTAAGCAATATCGCAAGTATCGTTGATCTCGCGGCAAACGGCGATCTGACCGCAGTTGACCTCCGTATAAAGGATATTACCAGAAAGGATATTCTTCCCGGCATGCCGGGCGAAATGACCGCGTCGAATTTCGGAAAGCTCAGCGATTTGGCAACGAAAAGCGACCTTGCGCTCGGAATCATTAACATGGTTTTTGAAAGTGCCGGTATGCTCGCGATATTCGCATCGAGAAACTGCAATACCAAGGATATCATCCTGACGGGTAATATGACGACGGTTCCTCAGGCTCAGCTGATGTTCCCGACGCTCAGCGATATGTTTAAAGTTAACTTTATAATTCCCCAAATGTCGCAGTTTGCTACTGTAATCGGTGCTGCGCTGACTGAAATCGGTCTCTGACGGCGAAATTTATTAAATAAATGTAAATAATTATTATACCTATGGTAATTTTATCATTTTTATGTTAAAATGCAATGTGGTTAAAAAATAATCAATAATATAAAGAAAAAATATTGGAGGGCAATATTTAATGAGCAAGAAGTATGTTTATCTCTTCTCCGAAGGCAACGCTAACATGCGCGAGCTCCTCGGCGGCAAGGGCGCGAATCTCGCGGAAATGACGCACATCGGTCTTCCCGTCCCCCAGGGCTTTACGATCACAACAGAAGCCTGCACAAAGTATTATGAAGACGGCAGAAAGATCAACGATGAGATCATGAGCGAGATCATGGCTTATGTTGAAAAGATGGAGGAGATCAACGGCAAGAAGTTCGGCGATCTTAAGAATCCGCTTCTCGTTTCGGTCCGTTCTGGCGCGCGTGCGTCTATGCCCGGCATGATGGATACGATTCTCAACCTCGGCTTAAACGACGATGTTGTTGAGGCTATGATCGCGGGAAATGACGATCCCAAATTCAAGAGATTCGTTTATGACTCTTACAGAAGATTTATCCAGATGTTCTCCGACGTCGTTATGGAAATCGGAAAGAAATATTTCGAACAGCTTATCGATGAAATGAAGGAACGCAGAGGCGTTAAGTACGATATCGATCTTACTGC
>JAQXSY010000148.1 GCA_029219205.1 Bacillota bacterium
ACAATGGACAATGGTGTAGCGGAGATGGAATTCCTTTGCGATGCGGATGGCGGTAAAGATATCGTCGGCCCGATGCGCATGGAAGTGAACCGGAATTTCGCGACGGATTACGGGCAGCAGAGCCTCGCTTTTGAAATCAAATTCCGGTTCGCTGGGTTCGTCGTTTTCATCAGGATTGTCCAGATATTCCTGACGCTGTTTTTCATACTTGTCCAGCGCTTCGGCATACTTTTTCGCTTTGAAGAGCTGTTCGCGCATCAGGGCGGCGGTGGCCATACGGGTTTCGGGCGTCTGATTTTTTTCATGATAAACGCCCTTTGGATTTTCTCCCAGAGCGAATTTCATGGCGGCCGGGGCAGCTATGATCATATCGTCGACACGTTTGCCGGCAGTTTTCAGAACCGCAATCTGACCGCCGATGGGATTGGCACTTCCCGGAGCAGCCGCCACGCAGGTGATTCCGGCTTCCCTCGCTTCGGTAAAGGTGCGGTCAAGCGGGTTGATAGCGTCGATGGCACGCAGCTGGGGGGTAATGGGATCGGTTCCTTCATTCAGATCGTCTCCCTCGAAGGTTAACGAATCCTCGCTCAAGCCAAGATGCGTATGCCCGTCGATAAAGCCGGGAAAAAGTATGCCGCCGCTTCCGTCGCCCTCGCAAGCTCCGACCGCGGTGATTTTTCCTGCGTCAAATTCAATAAATCCGCACGGGATGACGCCTAATGCGGGATCCATTGTATATATTTTTACATTTTCAATTTTCATCATGCATTCCTTTTTTAAGAGGTTATTGGATTTGGATCGGATCAGGAAACTTGTCCTAAAAAAGTCTGGCAGAGCGATCCGGTTGATTTTGCGCCATACGAAATCTCTTTGCTGCAAGGAAATGTTGTGCTGCGGAAAAAGCCCCCGCAGTCAGAAAGATGTCCAAACTGCAAGGGAAACCCTTTTCGGCCGTGCAGAACGCAGAGGCGTTATGTTCCCCCGCGCCGGCCGGCAGATTTTTTACCGGAACCGGGACGCTTGGCGTCGAAGCTGCGTTTGAGATCGCCGATCTTTTCATCGCTTTCCGCCTTGAAACGCTGAAGCATGTCTTCGAAGGTATTGTGCCCGGCGTCCGCTTTACGGGACGGCGGGGCATATTCCTCCGGTGCCTCGCCCTTTGTTTTCGTATCTTCTTTTTCTGCACGTTTCAGCGAGAGGGCAATGCGTCCGGTTTCATCGATCGCCAGTACCTTGACCCGAACGGTCTGTCCTATGGTAAGGAAATCGTGGATGTCGGAAACAAAGTGCTGCGATATTTCGGAGATGTGGATCATTCCCGATCGGTTTTCCGCAAGGGAGACAAAGGCGCCGAATTTGGTAATGCCGGTGATTTTTCCTTCGATGACTGCACCCGTTTCAATCTGCATGGAACGTGGTCTCCTTGTTGTTTTTTACTGCCTTATTTGATCAGGTCATTATAAAAGAGAATTTCTTCAGGCATATGGTAGTCGAGCATGGCTCGGGCAACACGTTTGATGTAGCGCTCATCGACAGGCTGTGACAGCGTATCATTTAACTCTTCGATATCGAGGTTCAACGTGTTAATTTCCTTTTCCAGAGATTCTTTGGATTTACGGATCTCGTTGAATTGGAACTGCTGGCTGACGATGGTTACCACGCAGAAGAATAAGAAAGTGAAAATCGCCGCTTTGACAAAAAAATTGGTTTTCAGCTTCAGGTTTTTTTTAGCCATATTGATACCTACGGCGCGGTAAGACGCCTGTTGGTTTATGTGGAGAATAGAGAAAACGGAGGACAGCAAACGAACCGCCGTCGGTATGTATATTATTTCGGTGCATCGTGAGGCAGGGTGCGCGGGTCAATGCCAAAGCCGCGGGCCGCACTTTTCCTGCGGTACGCACACCGAAGCTGGGTATCAAGGGCGTGAAAACCCGCTTTGCCGGCTTTTCCCAACAGGCGGAAGAAGAGGAGAAAAGGAGTCATTATCAGACGGCATAGGAAGCCGACGACAGTTTTTATCA
>JAQXSY010000149.1 GCA_029219205.1 Bacillota bacterium
TTCTCCGATGATCTCGTGCGGGATGGTTGTTCCCTTAAGCGAAACCTCGATTACGTTCTTCTTTGCATCCTCGATGCCCTTGCGGATCGCTTCCTGTACCTCGGACGCTTTTCCGAGTCCGTAGCCTACATGACCGTTGCCGTCTCCGACTATCATCAGGGCTGCGAAACGTGCGATACGTCCGCCTTTAACGGTTTTTGATACGCGGTTTACAACGACAAGCTTTTCCTGAAGATCAAGAGTCGTCGCGTCAATTTTCTTAACCATTGCTTATCCTCCCTCAGAATTTGAGGCCGCCCTCGCGGGCGCCTTCGGCAAGCTCAAGGATGCGGCCGTGATAAAGATATCCGCCGCGGTCGAAAACTACGTTCTCAATTCCCTTTGCGGCTGCCGCTTTCGCGATCTCGCGTCCGACTTCGCGCGCTGCCGCTTTGTTTCCGCCGTCTGCGGTAAATTTCTTGCCGTAGGTTGATGCGGAGGCGAGCGTTACGCCGTTTACGTCGTCTATAAGCTGTGCCTGTATATTATTGAGTGAGCGGAACACGCAAAGGCGGGGACGTTCGGGCGTGCCGGAGATCTTCGCTCTTACGCGCTTATGTCTTTTAAGACGCTGTATATTTGAATCTTTTCTTGAAACCATTTCCTATTTCCGCTCCTTTCCTTACTTACCGGTCTTTCCTGCTTTGCGGCGGATCTTTTCGTCGATGTACTTAACGCCCTTGCCGTGATAAGGCTCCGGCGGTCTCTTTGAACGGATCTGCGCCGCAACCTGACCGACGTTCTGCTTGTCTATACCCTTGACGATTATGCTGTTCGCATTCGGAACCTCAAAGGTTATGTCGTCCTTTTCCTCGATCAGGATCGGGTGCGAATGTCCGAGGTTGAGCGTAAGTGTCTTGCCCGCCTTTGAAGCGCGGTATCCGACTCCGACAATTTCAAGCTCCTTCTTGAAGCCGTCGGTTACGCCGACGACCATGTTGTTCAGAAGAGTGCGGGTGAGACCGTGAAGCGCGTTCGACTCAACCGTATCGTCGGTGCGTTCAACCGTCATTACGTTGCCTTCAACATTGATCTTCATCTGGGGCTTGAACGTCTGTGTAAGCGTTCCGAGCTTGCCCTTTACAGTTACGGTGTTGCCTTCGTCGATCTGAATTGTAACTCCGGCGGGAATATCTATATGCTTGTTGCCTATTCTTGACATCTCTTCTTCCCTCCGATTACCATACGAAAGCGATTATCTCGCCGCCGATATTCTGTTTGCGCGCGGACTTGTCGGTCATTATACCCTTTGAAGTGGATACAATCGCGATTCCAAGTCCGTTCATGACCTTGGGCATGTCGTTTGAGCCTGCGTATATACGAAGACCCGGCTTTGATACTCTGCGGATTCCGCGGAGCACTTTTTCTTTTCCTATATATTTAAGCTGAATTCTGATCGTTCCCTGTTTTCCGTCCTCGATTACCGTGTATCCCTTGACGTAGCCTTCGGCGACGAGGATATCTGCGATAGCCTTTTTCATGTTGGAAGCGGGAATATCGACCGATTCATGCTTGGCGTTGTTTGCGTTTCTGATACGCGTCAGCATATCCGCTATTACGTCTGACATCTGCATTTATCTATTCCTCCTTTTCATGTGGCAGCGGTGCTTTTGCACGGCTTTATCCCCAAAGGGATCACCACGACGCCTTTCTTACACCGGGGATTTCGCCTTTATATGCAAGCTCACGGAAGCATATACGGCATATACCGAACTTGCGAAGATAAGCGTGGGGACGTCCGCAGATCTTGCATCTGTTGTATTCACGGGTCGAATACTTCTGCTCTTTCTGCTGCTTTAAGATCATTGCCTTTTTAGCCATTGATTCTTCCTATCCTCCTAATTACTTCGCAAAGGGCGCGCCCATAAGGGTCAGCAGCTCTCTTGCCTCTTCGTCAGTATTTGCTGTCGTTACGAACACTACGTCCATTCCGCGAATCTTGTCAACCTTGTCGTATTCGATTTCGGGGAATATAAGCTGTTCCTTGAGGCCCAGCGAATAGTTTCCTCTGCCGTCGAAGCCGTTGGGGTTGATTCCCTTGAAGTCGCGGACTCTCGGAAGCGCAAGATTGAAAAGTCTGTCCATAAATTCGTACATACGGTCGCCTCTGAGCGTAACCTTCGCGCCGATCTTCATTCCCTGACGGAGCTTGAAGTTTGCAACCGACTTCTTTGCCGTTGTCGGAACCGCCTTCTGTCCGGTTATGGTCGTGAGATCGCCGATTATTGAATCGATGACCTTTTCGTTATCCTTCGCGTCGCCCGCGCCGATGTTTACGACGATTTTGTCGAACTTCGGTATCTGCATCGGACTCTTGTATTCGAATTTCTTCATGAGCGCGGGTGCAACTTCAGCCTTGTAAAAATCTCTGAGTCTTGCCATTGTTGTTTACCTCCCGCTCTCACAGCTCCGCGCCGCACTTGGCGCAGACCTTGATTTTTTTGCCGTTTTTGTCGGCGGAAACGCGTACTCTGACGCCCTTGCCGCACTTCTGGCAGTAGTTCATAACCTTGCACGCGTAGAACGCGCCCTCGGCGCTTATGATACCGCCCTGGTCGCCCTGCTTACGGGGCTTTACATGGCGCTTTATGATATTCACGCCTTCAACGATGACCTTCTTCTCCTCGGGGGATACTTCAAGCACCTTTCCGATCTTGCCGCGGTCATCGCCGGATACAACGATAACGGTATCGTCCTTTTTAACATGTAGAGTAGTCATTTACGATACCTCTCTTTCACAGTACTTCGGGTGCGAGAGACAGGATCTTAAGATAGTCCTTCTCGCGCAGCTCTCTTGCAACCGGCCCGAATATACGGGTTCCGGTCGGGTTTTTGTCTTCCTTTATTATAACCGCCGCGTTTTCGTCGAATTTGATATACGATCCGTCGCTGCGCTTGATTCCCTTGCGTGTACGGACGATGACAGCCTTGACAACGTCGCCCTTCTTAACCTGTCCGCCGGGAGCCGCCTTCTTGACCGCCGCAACAACGACGTCGCCGATGTTGGCGTAGCGTCTGCCTGTGCCGCCGAGCACGCGGATACACATAAGCTCCTTGGCGCCGGTGTTGTCGGCAACCTTCATGAACGATTGTGTCTGTATCATGTGTGCTCCTCCTTACTTCGCCTTTTCAAGTATATTAACGAGACGCCATCTCTTTGTCTTTGAAAGAGGACGCGTTTCCATAACCTCGACTCTGTCGCCTACGCCGCACTCGTTTTTCTCGTCGTGAACGTGGATCTTGACTGTGCGCTTTACGACCTTGCCGTACTTCTTATGCTTTACATTGTCGGATATGGCAACAACCGCGGTCTTGTCCATCTTGTCGCTGACTACCATGCCGACGCGGGTCTTGCGGAGATTTCTTTCAATCTTTATTTCATCCATTTTCTTTTCTCCCTACTTGCTTATTCGCTGCCGTCACGCGTTCTTCTTTTCGCAGAGAATGGTCATGACTCTGGCGATATCCTTCTTGACCGCTTCAATCTTGTGAGGGTTGTCAAGCTGGTTTATAGCGTGCTGAAAACGGAGATTGAATAACTCGCCTTTAAGCTCCTTGAGCTTATTGTCAAGCTCTTCAGGAGTCATCTCTCTGATTTCCTTTGCTTTCACGGCTTATTCCTCCTCGCTTGCTGCGGCCGCCGAATCCGGCGCCTTCTCAATAAATTTGCACTTTATCGGCAGTTTGTGGGATGCAAGACGCATTGCCTCTTTTGCAACCTCCGCGGGCACGCCGTCCATCTCGAACAGCACTCTGCCCGGCTTTACAACCGCTACCCAGTATTCGGGCGAGCCTTTACCGGATCCCATTCGGGTCTCGGCCGGCTTTTCTGTTACCGGTTTGTCCGGGAATATCTTTATCCATACATGTCCGCCGCGGCGTATCGATCTTGTCATCGCAATACGAGCCGCTTCGATCTGGTTCGACGTGATCCATGCCGGCTCAAGCGCGATCAGACCGAAATCTCCGTTTGTGAGCGTGTTGCCGCGGTATGCCTTGCCCTTAAGGCGGCCGCGCTGTACGCGTCTGTATTTTGTTCTCTTAGGCATTAACATTATGCGTCGCCTCCTTCTTTGGGCGCTGCGGGATTCTGGTTTGCTGTCTGGGACGCGCCGTGGTTTTTGTTATAATTCTGCGCGCGTCCGCTGCCGCTGTAATTTTGAGCGCTGCCCTGTCTGTTGTCTCTGCGTCCGCCTTCTCTGCGGTCGCCGTCTCTGCGTTCACCGCTTCTTCCGCCTTCTCTGCGGTCGCCTCTCTCGCGGCGGTCGCGGCGCTCCTGCTTCGGAACGTCAATCTTCGCCTCGGAAAATCTCTGCTTCTTGCCGGTGTCCTGAAGAACTTCGCCCTTGTAGATCCATACCTTTACGCCGATCTTTCCGTAGGTTGTGTTTGCTTCCCAGAAACCGTACTCGATGTCTGCACGGAGAGTCTGAAGCGGTATTGTTCCTTCGTGATAGTGCTCGGTGCGCGCGATCTCGGCTCCGTTCAGACGTCCGCTGAGCGATACCTTAATTCCCTTTGCGCCGAGACGCATTGTTCTCTGAATCGAAAGCTTCATTGCACGGCGGAACGCAACTCTCTTCTCAAGCTGCGACGCGATGTTCTCGGCAACCAGCTGCGCGTTCAGATCCGGGTTCTTTATTTCTATTACATTGACTGCAACCGGCTTTCCAACCATGCCTTCAAGCGTTGCGCGAAGCTTTTCTATCTCCGTGCCGCCTCTGCCGATGACGATACCCGGCTTTGCGCAGTGTATGTGTACGCGTACGCGCTGTGCGTCGCGTTCAATCTCGATCTTCGGAACGCCTGCCTGCTGGAGCGTGTCCTTAAGATACTTTCTGAGTTTGTAATCGGATACGAGAGTGTCGCCGAAGACTTCGTCTTTTGCAAACCATCTGGAATCCCAATCTCTGATTACGCCGACACGGAAACCGTGGGGATTAACTTTCTGGCCCATTTGTCACTCCGCCTCCTTATTCTTTCTCGCTGACTGTCAGCGTGATGTGGCTCGTTCTTTTGAGTATACGGTCGCCTCTGCCCTGCGCTCTCGGCATCATGCGCTTGAGCGTCGGTCCCGGCGTTACCATGCAGCTGGATACGTAGAGCTTTTCGTGATCCATGCTGAAATTGTTTTCTGCGTTCGCAACTGCGCTTGTCAGCAGCTTGATGAGATGCTCGGACGCTGCCTTAGGTGTGTGGCGCAGTATCGCCATAGCCTCTCCCGCGGGCTTGTTTCTGATAAGATCAAGTACGATCTTAACCTTGCGGGGAGAAATACGGACGTGCATAACTTTTGCTGTTGCTTCCATTATTTTGTTTTTACCTCCCTCAAGGCTTATTTATCTGTATTGGATGTCTTTGAGCCGGAATGTCCGCGGAAAAGTCTCGTCGGCGCAAATTCGCCGAGCTTGTGTCCGACCATGTCCTCGGTTACATATACCGGAATGTGCTTTCTTCCGTCGTGAACCGCAATCGTATGTCCGACGAATTCCGGGAATATGGTGGAGGCTCTCGACCATGTCTTTATTACCTTTTTGTCGTTTTTCGCGTTCATCTCTTCGATGCGGCTGAAAAGCTTCTCTTCGACATAAGGTCCTTTTTTAAGGCTTCTGCTCATTTTCTATTTGCCTCCCTCTGATTATTTCGCGTTTCTGCGCTTGATGATGAACTTGTCGGTTCTTGCCTTCTTGTCTCTCGTCTTATATACGAGAGCCGGCTTGCCCCACGGTGTTACAGGTCCGGGACGTCCGATCGGGGAGCGTCCCTCACCGCCGCCGTGCGGGTGGTCGCACGGGTTCATGACAGATCCGCGTACTGTCGGACGGATGCCCATGTGACGGGTTCTTCCGGCCTTACCGATCTTGACTATGTCGTGCTCGATGTTGCCGACCTGTCCGATCGTTGCCTGGCAGTCAAGACGGATCATTCTGAACTCGCCCGAGGGAAGTCTGATCTGCGCCATGCCGTTTTCCTTGGCCATAAGCTGAGCTGCGCTGCCCGCTGTGCGGACGAGCTGGCCGCCCTTGCCGGGGTAAAGCTCGATGTTGTGGATAAGCGTACCGATCGGTATGTTCGCAACCGGCAGGGTGTTGCCCGGCTTGATGTCCGCGTCTGTGCCGGAATATACCTTGTCGCCGTCGGTCAGTCCCAGGGGAGCTATGATGTAGCTCTTTTTGCCCGCTTCGTTTTCAAGAAGCGCGATATATGCGCTGCGGTTGGGATCGTACTCGATTCCGATAACCGTCGATGCGCCTGCCTCGGGAGCACGCTTGAAGTCGATGATTCTGTATTTTACCTTGTTGCCGCCGCCGCGGTGACGAACGGTGATTCTGCCGTAGCTGTTGCGTCCGGCATGCTTTTTCTTTGTCGCGATAAGGCTCTTCTCAGGAGTGTACTTTGTAACTTCTTCGAAGGACGGCGACGCCATGTGTCTTCTCGCGGGCGTCGTCGGTTTATACTTTTTAACAGCCATGCTGCAGCCCTCCCTTACATCATACCGTCGAAGAACTCGATGGTCTTGGAGTCGCTCTTGAGCGTTACTATCGCTTTCTTCCAGGCGGAAGTGTAGCCGACTGCCATTCTGAGTCTTCTGGGCTTTCTTTTCATGGAAATTGTGTTAACGTCCGCAACGCTGACCTTGAAAAGCTCCTCAACCGCCTTTGCGATCTCGGGCTTGTTTGCATCGGATGCCACCTTGAAGACGTAACGCTTCTGAGCGATCATTGCCATCGACGCCTCGGTGATGACCGGCGCGATAATGATGTCCTGTGCAAGCTTCATTATGCGTATACCTCCTCTATCTTCTCAACTGCTCCGCGCGCGATGATCAGCGTCTCGTGGTTCAGCACGTCATAGGAGCTTATCGTGTTTGTCTGAGCCGTCATTACTCCGGGAATGTTCGCGAAGCTTCTGACTGCCTTCTGGTCGTTGTCCGCGAGAACTACGAGCGCGGATCTGCCCGCCTTGACCGCGTCGAGCATCGCCTTTGCGGCCTTGGTCTTGTAATCCTCAAACGAAATGCTGTCGATCACGATGAGGCTGTTGTTCTGTACCTTGTCGGAAAGCGCGCTTCTGAGCGCTGCGCGCTTCATCTTTTTAGGAAGATCTATGCGGTAGTCGCGGGGCTTCGGAGCGAATACGATTCCGCCGTGCGTCCACTGGGGCGAACGTGTCGAACCCTGTCTTGCGCGTCCCGTTCCCTTCTGTCTCCACGGCTTCTTGCCGCCGCCGGAAACCTCCGTACGGGTGAGCGCGGACTGCGTTCCCTGTCTCTGATTCATCAGGTACGCTCTGACCGCGGAATGAAGAACCGCAGCCTTGACCTCTGCGCCGAATACCGCGTCGGACAGATTCATCTCTCCGACTTCTTTGCCGGTCATATCCAAAACTTTTATGGTTGGCATTTTTTATTCCTCCTTCCGCTTAAGCCTTAACGGAGTCGCGGATAAATACGATTCCGCCGCGCGCGCCGGGTACAGCGCCCTTGACGGCGATTATGTTCTTCTCCGCATCAACCTTCGCTACGAGAAGATTGAGCACCGTTACCTGCTCGTTTCCGTACTGTCCCGCCATTTTCTTGTTCTTGAAGATCCTGGACGGGCTTGAGTTCGCGCCCATGGATCCGGGCTGACGGTGTATAGGTCCGGTACCGTGCGTCATTTTCAGTATGTGCGCGCCCCATCTCTTGACAACGCCGCTGTAACCGTGTCCTTTGGTGATGCCGGTTACGTCGATCTTGTCGCCTGCCGCAAACGTGTCCGCCGTGATTACGTCGCCTACGTTTACGCCCGAGATGTCATCAAGTCTGAATTCCTTCAGGTGCTTCTTCGGAGATACTCCGATCTTTTTGAATTCTCCGGCCGCGGGTTTGGAGATTTTCTTCTCCTCAACGTCCGAAAAACCGTACTTAACTGCGTTGTATCCGTCGGTTTCAACCGTCTTCTTCTGTGTTACAACGCACGGGCCTGCCTCGATCACGGTTACCGGAATGGCGTTTCCGTTCTCGTCGAAGATCTGAGTCATGCCGATCTTTTTGCCGATGATTGCCTTTTTCATTTTATTTTTCCTTTCGTTTTGTTATTGGTTGACGCCTTTTTGACGTCAACTTGACTAAAACCGGGGGTCGCTGTTTGGATCCCAGCCTAAAATCAAAGCTTTACTTCGATTTCTACTCCGGCGGGAAGTTCGAGACTCATAAGCGCCTCAACCGTCTTCTGCGACGGCTTGATTATGTCGATAAGTCTCTTGTGAGTCTTAAGCTCAAACTGCTCGCGGCTGTCCTTGTATTTGTGAACCGCGCGAAGGATCGTTATGATCTCTTTTTCCGTCGGAAGCGGTATCGGTCCGGAAACCGCGGATCCGTTGCGCTTTGCAACGTCAACGATTTTCTCCGCCGCCTGGTCGATCAGAAAGTGATCGTAGCTCTTGAGTCTGACTCTGAGTTTTTCTTTGACTGCCATTTGTTTGCCTCCTTAATTATACCTTCGTAATTAAATGGGGCGTGAATTCTGAGAACACTTATCCGGGTGTTTCCTCACCCTCCGCAAATAAAACCGGAACATTGCCCGCGAAGATTAACCCCGCTTCCGCAATTATCCCGGACACGCGCTTATCCATATACATACGGACAGTCCGCAAAACTTCTTCCTTTTTTTCGGAAAAAAGTTTCAGCAGTCGTCTTGTCCCGGCTCAAAACCTTCCCTTTCGGAGACGGTTTTTCCGGTTCTCTGCGCCTCCTTTGTCCTCCCGGCTCCGGCTGTCCGGAGCACGCTTCGACGCGGCTGCGTTTTTGAACTGCTTTTTTTGCGGTTGTGTGCATTATGCACCCGTTCTAACCCTGCGTTCCGCCTGCTTTCGCCATCGCAAAGCGGCAGCGCCGGTTGTGTTAACGTATAAGCTCTCGATTTTCATCTCGCCCGGTTTTGTGCCGCCTGCGTCTTTGGCAAAAAACGTGCGGCTCTCGGACATACTCTGCGGAAATTCCCCCGGACGGACGAAAACCGTAATCCGCCGGGCAACCTCCCGCTTCATCGCATATCAAGCTTTTCTATTATAATATATTCACGCCAAAATTGCAATAATTATTTAAAAAACGCGAAATAATTTACAATTTATTAACATTTTTCACGGCATACCGTAAGCACATATCCCTCTTCCGGCGAGCTTGTTTCAAAAACCGCGCGTTCCGGAACTGCTCCTTTGAAGAAAACGCCTTCGCCGGTCAGCTTTCCCCAGCTTTCGCGTTTTGTCCATTCAAGCACCGCGCGCTCGTCTCCGCATCCTCCGAGCAGGCGTTTTTGCACCGCTTCGGGAATCTTCCGCTCGAATTCAATATCGACGCCGATTTCTCCCTCGTCGCTAACCGCGCAGACCGCGTATTCCTTTGCGTGGGAAAGACTGAAATACACGCCCTTTTTTTCTATATAAGGCTTTCCCTTTTCGCTCCTTTTCACCTCAAGCTGCGAAAGCTCCAGCCCAAAAAGCTCGCGCAGAGCTTCCCCGAGCAGTTCCCAGGCTGTCTCGTGGCGGCTCTGCGCATTGTTAAAACACTTTCGGCAATACACTTTTGTCATAAGCAGTATTTTCCGAGATATTCCTCCATCGCTGCCGCCGGAATTTCGCCGCGCAGCGTTTCGAGAATCTCTTTTACATTTACAATCGGATGCACGGTTATTCCGTAATCCTCTTTCAGCTCCTGGACCGCCGTCAGACCGCGTTCGCCCTTCTCCATCCTGTCAACCGAAATAATCATGTCTTTCACGGTTATGTCAGCCGCTCCTTTAATAATAGGAAGAGTTTCGCGTACCGACGTCCCTGCCGTTACGACGTCCTCGATTATTACAACCCGGTCTCCGTCCTTCAGCTTTGCGCCGACCAGCGTTCCGCCCTCTCCGTGATCCTTCGCTTCCTTGCGGTTGAAGCAGTACGCCTTATCAAGCCCGAAGCTGCCGTAGAGCGACGCCGCCGTTACCGCCGCAAGCGGTATGCCCTTGTACGCCGGTCCGAACAGCACGTCGAAATCGTCTCCGACGCTGTTTTTTATGCATTCGGCATAGTATCTGCCGAGCTTCATCAGCTGCGAGCCGGTACGGTAGTTTCCGGTATTTACGAAATACGGCGTACGGCGTCCGCTTTTTGTTACAAAATCTCCGAAGGTCAGCACGCCGCTTTCCTTCATGAAGCGTATGAATTCCTGCTTATATGTTTCAACCATTTTCCTGTACTCCTTTTGCTGCGTTTCCGCGGCGTTCCGCAATCGTTTTTTCGAGCATCATGTCCTTGACCTTCATAAGCCTTGTTATGTTGCCCCGTTCGTTTTCCTCAAGCTTCATGGAGATGCGCTTTATTCCCGCCTCAAGCTGCGGTATCATCGAATATTCGAGCGCGTTTACCCTGCGGCGCGTCCGTTCGATTTCCGAAGCGAGCAGCCGCGCGGTCTTTTCCGACTCCGCCAGTTTTATCATGTCGGGCAGTACCTTTGCAATCTCCTCCGCCGCCGCGTCCAGTTCTCCCGGCGTGAACGCAAAACCGTAGTTGCAGCTGTCGCCCGCGCCCTTTATCTCTGCCTCAAACACCGGCACCTCGACGCTCATTACGTTTTTGCGTCCGACATTCAGCTCTGCCGGACGCTTCGGAAGCATGAGCGCCTCCTCAAGCATGGCCGGCGACGAGAGCGCCGCCGCAGCCGCAAACGACTTATTCACCGTATCCAGCCCAGCTTCGACCGTCTCTCTCAGCGCCTTGCTTTCCTTTATGACCAGAAGAAACTGTCTCATCAGCTCGTCGCGCTTATCCTTGAGAAGCTTGTGTCCCTTTCTTGCGGTCGTGAGTCTGACCTTGAGCTTCTTCAGCTCCATTCGGGTGGGATTTACGTTTGCTATCGCCATTACAACAACTTCTTCCTTTCACAAAAACCGCTTCTCACGGCTTTTTCGGATAATATTTCTCTATCAGCGCCGGCTTTATACGCTTCAGCTCGCTCTTCGGGAAAATCGACAGCAGCTCCCAGCCGATGTCCAGCGTTTCCTCGATCGTGCGGTTTTCGTCGTTTCCCTGATTTACGTAGCGCGCCTCAAATTCGTCCGCAAAACGCGCGTAGACGCGGTCCATCGGCGTCAGCGCAGCCTCTCCCAGGACAACCATAAGCTCCTTCGCTTCCTTGCCCCTTGCGTAGCTTGAAAACAGCTGGTTCATCACGTTTGCGTGGTCCTCGCGCGTTTTTCCCGCGCCGATTCCCTTGTCCTTAAGCCTCGACAGCGACGGGAGCACGTCCACGGGCGGAGTAATTCCCTTACGGTACAGCTCGCGCGACAGTATGATCTGTCCCTCGGTTATATACCCGGTAAGGTCCGGAATCGGATGCGTTTTGTCGTCCTCCGGCATCGAAAGAATCGGTATCATCGTGATGCTTCCTTCCGAGCCCTCCTTGCGTCCCGCGCGCTCGTACATCGTTGCAAGGTCGGTGTACAGATATCCCGGATAGCCTCTTCTTCCGGGCACCTCCTTGCGCGCCGCCGACACCTCGCGCAGCGCTTCCGCATAGTTTGTTATGTCGGTCATTATTACAAGCACGTGCATATTCTGCTCGAACGCAAGGTATTCGGCCGCCGTCAGCGCCATTCTCGGCGTTGTGATTCGCTCGATTGCCGCGTCCGACGCAAGATTTATGAACAGTACGGTGCGGTCCAGCGCGCCCGTTCTCCGGAAATCGGAAATGAAGAAGTCCGCTTCCTCAAATGTAATGCCTATCGCCGCGAACACAACCGCAAATTTCGCGTCGGAGCCGCGCACCTTCGCCTGTCTTGCGATCTGCGCGGCGAGATTTGCGTGCGGAAGTCCCGAGCCCGAGAAAATCGGCAGCTTCTGACCTCTTACAAGCGTGTTTAGCCCGTCTATTGTTGAAATTCCGGTCTGTATAAACTCCGACGGATACATACGCGCCGCCGGATTTATCGGAGTTCCGTTTATGTCGAGCGTTTTCTGCGGTATCAGCGTCGGACCGCCGTCAATCAGCTCGCCCATGCCGTTGAATACCCTTCCGGTCATCTCCGGACAAACCCCGAGCCTGACCCCGTGTCCCATAAACCGTACCTTGGACTGCGCCAGGTTAAGTCCCGCCGCACTGTCGAAAAGCTGCACGAGCACCGACGAGCCGTTTACCTCCAGTACCCGGCAGCGTCTGATCTCTCCGTTCGGCAGCTCAATCTCGCCGAGCTCGTCGTACTTTACGTTATCCACCTGCTTGACAAGCATCAGCGGTCCCGCGACCTCTTCGATCGTTCTGTATTCCTTTATCACCTGACCGCCCCCATTCAATCCTTTATAAGCTCGGCAAGCTGCGCGTCGATCTCTTTTTCAATCTCCGCGTACGCTTCCGCATAGCCGTCGCGCGGCGCGAATTTTGCGCGTCCGATCCGCTCCCTTACCGGAAGCACGGCGATTTTTTCTATGTCCGCGCCCTTTGTAACCGCCTCCGTCGCCTTGCGGTGGAAGGACAGTATCAAATTCATCAGCGCGTACATCTTTTCCGATGAGGTGTACGCGTCGGATTCGTCGAAGGCGTCCTGCTGGAGAAAGTCCTCGCGTATCGAACGCGCGGTTTCGAGTACAAGACGGTCGTCCGGCGACAGCGCGTCCGCTCCTACCAGCTTTACAACCTCATCAAGCTCCGACTCCTGCTGGAGCAGCCTCATAAATTCAGCCGTACATTCGCTCCAGCCGCGTCCGGTGTGCTCCGCAAACCACGGATTCAGCCGCTCCGAATAGAGCGAGTACGAATTCAGCCAGTTTATCGCCGGGAAGTGTCTGCGGTAGGCAAGGCTCGCCTCAAGTCCCCAGAACACCTTGACTATTCT
>JAQXSY010000150.1 GCA_029219205.1 Bacillota bacterium
AAAAGAACTTGTAAACAAAATCACGCGGCATGCGAACGACCTCTCCCAAAAGCTCCGGGCGAACACAGACAAGCGGCACATTCCCGAGCAGTTCAAAACAGTTGTGTCCGATCTGCTTTATTCAATCAATCTTGAGAGTTCCGGCAGTGCAGAAACAAACAGGACAGCGGCATTCCGAAGCTTGCGCGACTTCTATGCGGCACACTCAGGCGAATATGTCATTGACGATGATGTTGTGAAAAGCGGTGAAAACGGAGAACCGTCTTTGATTCAGCAATGCATTGATATGATGGACAAACCAATTGCTGATATGTCCGAGAGTGAGCTTAACACGGTGTGGACAACACTTAAATCCGTTGAAACAAGCATCAAGACGGCAAACAAGATCTTTAATCAATCAAAGTGGAACGATGTCGGAGCCTGGGCATATGCCCTCCTGGATCAAAATGAAGACGCGGAAAGGAAGAACCGTTCCACCACGGCATATCAAGTCGGCAAATTTGCAACAGATCTTCTTACTCCAGAAGCGTTTTTTCACCGTTTCGGTGATGCAGGTGACGCTGTTTTCAAACTGATGAGAGGGGCGCAGGACAAGAACACTAAATACATTGCTGAAGCAATTAAGGAAACTCAAGACATTCTCGGCGACATCAACGTGCACAAAATTGCCAAAGAAAACGTCAATATAACACTCGGCGGAAAGAAACTCACGATACCTGTATCGTATCTTATGGATATGTATGTACTGTATCGCAGAGGAGAACAGGCAATCAATCATATGCTTGACGGCGGCATTCGCTTCGAAAGATTCAAAGGCAAGACGGATGTTCCGTTTGACGCTCCAATTAAAAACGTTACTGAGGGCGAGTTGCTTGACGCATTCGGAAAGTTGACGGCAGATCAGAGAAAACTTGCGGAGAATCTGCAAGATTTTCTGACAAAATTCGGCGAACACGGCAACGATGCGGCAATGACATAAAAAGGCGCCCCGCGAGGGGTGCGACTCTATATCCGGTGTTAACACGCCGATCGAGCACAACCCGTTGGGGCGGACAAGCTGTTTTTTGTCAAAAAGCAGCAAAAAAATTCTCACTTTTTGCGGTTTTTTCCGCGAAACCTGTCGCATTTTGCTTTTGCCCGGGGTTCGCAAAACCGCTTTGTTAATACATCAATAACCCTTCTGAATCGTATCCGCTTTTTACGCCAAAATGTTCAACTTTTTTCTTCCAGTCATTTCCCAAATAGTAAAATCGCAAGCTGTCAGACTCTTCGTCCATAGTCTTCAATAGTTGATTTTTTAACTTCAAAAAAGTTGCGTAATCAACATTGGCTTCAAAAACAGAATTCTGGACACGCTGAGCATAATTCTCCAGTTGTTTCGCAATGTTGCGGAGTCTCTTTTTTCCGCTTGGCGTAACGGTCTCAACGTCATACGAAATCAGGACCATCATATAATCACCTCATCAAGTACGGCGGATATTCGCTTATCTCATTACGGACTTTTTTTGCAAGAAGATTTGCCTGAACAAACGGCAGCAGACCGTATTGGATCTTCTCTTTTAAGTATGGGTGAAGAAGGGTGCTTCTTTTTTTCTCTTGCCACGCCTTAAGTACCTTTTTTCTGCCGTCATCGTTCAGATACACCGCGCCTGTTATTTCTTTGTCAAAGTCTTTTTCATCAAGCATATGCAGATTGATCATCGTTATCACCAACCTTTCGCAAATGCATCGCATTTCCTCAACCAAATCACAAGCGAGAGACACCCTGCCGGGGCGCAGAGCGTGGAAAAATCCGATGTAGCTATCCAAACCGACTCCTTCAAGCGCAGACGCAATATCGTTTGTCATCATTGAATAAAGGAAGGACAGCACTGCGTTTACTGCGTCAAGAGGAGGATGTTTGCTTCTGCCGGTGATACGGAAAACTTTGTCTTTGTTTAACAGTAAGCTTCCGAAGACGTCAAAATATTTTTTTGCACAAGCGCCTTCGATGCCGCGGATTATTTCAACATCGTTTTCCTGAAAGACGGTCTCGGCTGATTCCTTAAGCGATTTTGAAAAGGACTCTATCTGTTCTCTGTTTTCCAGTTCCGGATGGTCGCGCAGAGAACGTTCAATCAGGAAACGAGTGTTAGAGAGCTTGGTGGCGACAGTGTTCTGTATTAATTGCAGCTGATTTTCCGCGAAGCATTCCTGCTGTTTGACTCGGGTGTATACGTTCCCTTGGCTTTTTCCGCTTACCCGCGCCAGGAATCTTCCGTTCGGAGAAAAGAACGCAAGTGAAGTTCCGTTTTCGGCGCATTTTCCCATCAAAGCAGGGGAGCATCCAATGTAAGAAAAGCAAACGATGCTTTCGACGTTGGCAAAAGGGATTTTGAGGTCCGCTTTTCCTTCGCTTCGGCAAACGACCGTTTCTCCTTCAAGCGACAGATAAGCATTTTCGTCGGTAATATAGAGCGTGTTCAGCAGTTTTCTCATAAATCATCCTCCAATACAGCAGACCGCACTGTTCTTTTGATCTGTTTTGGCAGACATTTATCCCTCATCGAGCAGCCGTTGCATTTGGGCTCGCATACGGGAAGAGGAGAGCTGTCGCTTTGCAGCCAATGGTTCATCTGAATCAACGTCTGCTCTAATAATCGCTCGTCTTCACCGTCAAAATCGACTTTTACCCTTTTTCTTGTGTTTGCATAATAGAAGCAGGCGCTCGGGCGCACGCCGAATATTTCTTCGACACAGCAGCTTTGCGCAAACAACTGCAGCCTGTCAGGTGAAAGGATCTCCTCTTTCGGTGCTGTCGGCTTGTATTCCACAACAGTCAGCGAATATGTGCCGGGATACGGCGCGACATTAACTCCGCGGGAATCGGGAATGAGTTCGATACAGTCTGCTTTGCCGTAAATATCCCATTTTCGGCTGTAGAGTGAGACATTGCTGATTGAAATCTTATTTTTGGACTGTACCAGCTTGTCTCCGGAATGAACACGTTCATGAGCAAGGTCAGCGATAACAGTCAGGAAATTATCTTCCCACAGTCCTTCACGGTATAGGATGCCCCAACGATGAGGACAATACAGAAAGTGCTGAAGCGCGCGGATAGGGATTCTCAAAGTTTTTCGATCAGCGTAACTCCGGACGGCAACGCACTGTCTGCCGTTACCGTGTAATCGCTGTACGAACGAGGATGCTGGTGTACGGTATAACATATATGATTCTCTTTTTTTGAATCTTGCATAGACGGATGAGTGCAAGCAGAAGACTGCATAAGGTCTTTCCGCTGCCGGTGGGCATATTAAGCAGATATACAGATGAGTCAAGAAGAATGTTTTCTTTTGCCTGCTTCTGAAGCAAAGCCCTTGCCTTTTGCAATTCTGTCTTGTGCTGAAAGGATGCGAGTTTCTCTTCCGTTGCTGACAGAGCGGAGTTCCAGTCTGTGACATGCGGAGCACGCTCCGTTCCCGAGCAGAAGGCCTCCGTGTCGAGAAAATCTGCGTCGGTAAGACAGCTGAAAAGATAGCGTATCATAAACTCGTAGCAATCCGAAAATTCAGAGAGGGATACAATTCCGTTTGTGAAGTCATCCAGCTCCCGATATATCTGTGCCATATCGGGCAGGGTGATTTCATTCGTGTAATCCGAGTAGCTTTCGCTTTCCTGTGCAAGTCTTGCGGTCAGCACGGAG
>JAQXSY010000151.1 GCA_029219205.1 Bacillota bacterium
TTCATCGAAAAAGCCAAGAAAGGTGCATACGGTTGAACGCCCCGTTGCTGTAACGGCGCTTTGGTCAATCAGCACAACCTGATCCTCGTATTGCTTTGCAAAAACCTCACGAATCAGTGATGATTTACCGCCTCCTGCAACTCCTGTAACAACCGTCATAATGCCAAGCGGAATATCAACATTCACATTTTTGAGATTGTGAATATTTGCATTTCTGATTGGAAGAAATCCCTTTGGCTTACGCACATTTTCCTTTACCTTAATCTCGGATGAAAGTGCATTACCTGTTTTTGTTCCGCTTAACAGCAAATCATCATAGCTACCCTGAAATAAAACCTGTCCGCCGTTTTTACCTGCCAACGGTCCTATATCAATAACCTCATCGGCAACGCTGATTATATCCTTATCGTGCTCAACAACAAGCACGCTATTGCCCTTGTCACGCAAATTTTTAAGCAGTCTTGACATTCTGTGTACATCTCTCGGGTGCATACCTGTGCTTGGCTCATCAAATATGTAAATCATTCCGCAAAGTGAACTACCCATATACCTCACAAGCTTTAGTCGCTGTGCCTCTCCTCCCGAAAGGGTTGAGCTTTCCCTGTTCATAAAAAGATAGGGCAAACCAATGTCTATCATACGGTCAAGGGATGCTTTGAGCTGTTCAACTATGGTTGCCGCTCTCTCGTCATTTATCTTGTCAAGCTCTAAACGGAGCTTAGAAAACTCCATTTCACACATATCATTGATATTAAGCCCGTTGATTTTGCAGGAAAGAGTTGTTTGATTAAGACGCTTACCCCTACAGTCGGGACATTCACACTCATACAAAAATTGTGAAATTTTCTTTAATGTATAGTCTGTCTGCTCCTCGGCGCCTTTCATCAGAACAAGCCGTTTGAATTGGTTGTATACTCCCTCAAGCTTTTTATCAAGCCGTTCACCGCCCTTTGTGCGACTGCCGTATAACAGGATATTCTGTTCCGCCGCCGATAAATCCTTCCACGGCACATCGGTTCTGAAATATTCGGGGCGCCTATATACCTTCCAGTAATAATTACCCACTCCGAATGCAGGTAGATTGAAAATGCCTTCATCGTAGGTGTTGTCTGCATTTATAAGGTTATTTATGTCAAAGTCCATAATCTTTCCGATTCCGGCGCAGGTAGGGCACATTCCGTTTGGATTGTTAAAAGAAAAATATGACGCAGGGCCCACAGACGGAGTTCCTATTCTTGAAAAAAGCAAACGCAAAAGCGAGTACATATCGCTGATTGTACCCACAGTTGACCTTGCATTTCCGCCAAGGCGGGTTTGGTCGATAATAACCGACGGATTTAAATTGTCCACCCATTCCACATTGGGTTTCTCGTACTTGGGCAGTCTGCCTCTAACCCAAGCGCTGTATGTTTCGTTCATTTGCCGCTGACTTTCTGCCGCAATAGTGTCAAACACAATACTTGATTTGCCCGACCCCGAAACACCGGTGAAAACCACAATTTTGTTCTTGGGAATTTGGAGCGAAATATTTTTCAAATTGTTCTGCCGAAGTCCTCTTATTTTAATAGGTTCTGTCATTCTTTAATCTCCTCTTAATCCAATTAAATTACTTCGGATAGCTTTAATGGCTTTTGCGGTTCATTTTCAAATGTTCCGATTCTTTTTACCATCCACCTTATACCTCTCCACGCACCAAGCTTGAAGCCTGCGTTTTCAAAATGCCCCACCTCGTTAAAACCAAGGCTTTTATGAAATTCAAAGCTTGCTTTATTTGTATCTACCAACACTCCGTAAATATATCTATATCCTTGTTTTACCAATATTTTTGCAAACTCCTTATAAAGTGCCGATGCAATTCCCTGTCTTTTCGTTGCATCAGGTGAAAGAACAATCGTCCATTCTACATTCCATTGATATGCATCATGCGGGCGGAGCTGTGAACCGTATACATATCCAAGCACCTCGCCTACACCGTTTTCCGCAATAAGAAAGGGATACTTGTCAAGGGTATTGATAATCTTTTGCCGATAAGCTTCCACATTCGGATTATTGACAGTAAATGTAACATAATCGAGAGGTACATACGCTCCGTATATATCGTGTACCGCCTGTGCATCATTTTCGGTAGCTAATCTGATTTTGTATTCCGTTTTACTCATAAAATCACCGTGCCGACCTCTGATAGTGTCTGAAAATATGTTCAATATTTGCAGCAGTTTACACCATATATTTTACAAGATTATTCCGAATTTTTATAGGCGGTTTTTATATAAATATGTGTCGGTTTTTTAGGTGTGCGGGTGTTTTCGCATCTTCTGACTGCTTTATTTAACGGGAATCTGAATTTCCGTAAGCCATTCATTTTCTGTTTCTTTATTCCATACCCCGTCTATATAAGACTCTCTGATATTTCCGCAAATTTCGTATCCGTTTTCTTCGATATACTGCAGTAGCATAGCATAGGAGTTATGCAATGTGTTATAAGAACCTTTATGAAAAATACATGCCGCCATAGGTACTTTGGGAAACACCTTAAATGCGATATCCCCCAAATCCTGTTTTTTCTCAAGTAAAAAAGTCTTTTCTTCTGCTCCACCCATGATTTTCCTGTTTTTTCACTTACAAAAGTAAAAGCGAGGCAGTTTTTGCTGTCCCGCTTTTATTCCTTATCCAAAGGATAAACTATTTGAAATATTCTACACCACTTTCAAAAATCTTAAGATCCTGTTCGCCGTAAATATTCACTGCAACGGATTTATCTCTTCTTTCTGCGTGAGCCATCTTACCAAAGCATCTTCCGTCAGGAGAAGTGATACCCTCGATAGAAAGATAGGAACCGTTTACATTCCATTCCTCATCCATTGAAATATTACCATCAATGTCTACATACTGGGTAGCAACCTGACCATTGGCAAACAGTTTATCCAGCCATTCCTTCTTTGCCACGAAACGTCCCTCACCATGGGATGCGGGGCTGCAATAGGTCTGTCCTAATTTTGCGCCACGTAACCAAGGAGACTTATCCGATACCACCTTGGT
>JAQXSY010000152.1 GCA_029219205.1 Bacillota bacterium
GGCGACTTGAGCCTTGAGGAAGTTATGGCCCTCTGCGAGCAGGAGGAAAACCGCCACTATATTTCGGACATGACCCTCGCGGAGCTGCAGCAGTATAATTTCGGATTCTATTTTGAAGACCGGAACGGGGAGCGCATTTACAAGGATGCCACCGATACGGAGGCTTTGGGCTTGCAAATCGCAACCGTGGACCAGCTTTTTGCCGAGTTTTACGAGAGCAATCCGGAGCTGCTGTTCATAGTTGAGATCAAAAACAGCGGCGAGGCGGGATACAAGGCCTGCCGCGTCCTCTATGAGGCGCTGCAGCAGTACCCTGACTATCTGGATCACATTGTGGTCGGCACCTTCCACGACGAAATCGAGGCGGAACTGAAAACCGTCTATCCGGATCTGCTCCGCGGAGCCCCTGTGGGTACTGCCAGACAATTTATCCTGACCCAGTATCTGGGCGTCAATTGGTTTGACAGGAGCGACTTTGCCTGCCTGCAGATTCCGGTATCGTATAATCTGGGCATCGAAATTCCGCTGGACAGCCGGAGCCTGATTCGCCGGGCCCACCAACGCAATGTGGCCGTACAGTACTGGACCATCAACGATGCCGATGAGATGCGGCATCTCATCGAGCTGGGCTGCGACTGCATTATGACCGACGACCCGGAGCTGCTGAAATCGGTCCTGGAGGAATATCGCTGAGAGGCTGAAAGAATGGCCTTCCCAGAAACTGAGACAACATACGGAAGCGCGGTTTGTTTAGGAAGGAAAAAGCAACCGACGACAGGAAATCTCCGTTCGCGAACCGGATTTTAAACCGATGTCGGCAGAATAAATACCAACGATGATATGAAGCAGTAAATCGTGGATAAGTTCGGCTTTAAGCTTCACTCCGCTTATATCGGGCAGGTAAAAGCAAAGCCGGGGATTCGGGAGCATTAGAACTACCACGATTCCCATGACTGAGCCTTATCTTGTTCATGATTTATGACGCGAATACAGCTATGTGCCGAAACACAGACGGAAAAAATCGCACCTGTTTTTGACCCCGGCAAAAAATCCGCTCCGCGGCGGACATGCCTGCTTTGTTTACGAGCAAACCGTGTCGCATTGCCAAAACATCACAAATCAGCCATTGTGTATTCGATTGTGTGTGAAAAGCCGGCGTCATATTCTTAGTACATCATAAATAAGCGTGTTGCAAATCAACTCTTGATGTAAATGCGACACGCTCATTTTTTTGTTGACCTATGAATTGACGATAATACAACATAGTTTGAGTGGAAAGAACTCACATTAAAATAATTTCAAAATTTTCTGAACCGATTTTGATTTTCTGCCACTACATAAGCGAAGGGGGGGTGATAAGATGCCTGATACCGAAAAAAATATTTCTCGGGCGGAAAAAATCACGTGTGAATACATGAGTCAAATTTTCAACTTTGCGTTAAAAAAGACAAGCAGCCGGAATGAAGCTGAGGATTTTGCTCAAAACGTAATGCTTGAGATTCTTACGTCACTTTTAAGAGGGAGTATTGTAGGAGATGAAAAAGCATGGGTCTGGAAAATTACCCGGAATCACTATGCGAAATGGGCGCGGAGAAAGCACGAGCTTATCGAAAACAGTTCTGACGAGCTGCCGGAGGAACGGGCGGACTCATATTCGGTTGAAGATGACGTCGTAAAAAGAGAGGAAGAGGAAATTTTACACAGAGAGCTGAGCCTTTTGAGACACGACTACAGGTACATTGTTTGTGAATATTATTTTAATAACCTCAGCCTTTCGGATATATCGGCAAGCATTGACCTTCCTCTCGGAACAGTAAAAAGAAAAATTTGCGAATGCAGAAAAAATTTATCGGAGGGAATGAAAATGGCAAGAAATTACGGAAAACGCAGCTTCACACCGGAGCACATTACATTTGTTCAAAACTGGAACCCCTGCACGGCGGAAGACTTGTCGCTGGAGCTCGGAATCGCGATGCCATACATGGAGGAGGAGATTAAAATACTCGAAGAAGCCGATCTGCTCATTTGTGAAAACGGAAAATACAAAACCAATATGGTAATTTTATCAAAATCGGCACAGGACAAGCTGTATGACGAAGCTGAAAAAACCGCCGACAAAATAACGCTGCTCGTAAAAGACGCGCTCGAGTATATGAAAGACTCGCCGCTTCTTCCTGAAAATCAAAGCTTTGACGAGCTGAAACCCACTTTGGTCGAAAGATACATCAACGAAATTGACGGAAAACTCAGAGTTTCTGACAGCATTCCTCATCTTCATACAATCAGGCATAAGGACGGCAGCGAATGGGCTCTTGTTGGGCTTGAGAAAACCGAAAAAACCGGAAAATCCCTTGAGGTGTGGGGAGACACAGAAAAGTTCGGACGCGCGGCTCAGGTGATTATGCTCGGAAACCGCCGCGATATCGAATCAATTGAGGTTGAAACGGAGAGAATTCCCATTATATCCAATGATATTGCGGAGTTGTTCACAACGGTGGATGACGAAAAAATCATCGCTGAACTGGATGAGTTCATGAAACAGAAGAACGATATTCTGAACTCCGAGATACCGGACTATTTAAAAGGAAATGCGCTTGTTGTCGGAAATGTGGACTTCCGCCGCCTTGTAATGGACAGACTCATCGCATCCGGATACATCAGATTAGCGGACGACATGACAAAATCCGCGTCGGGCATCTGGTTCTGGTAAAATAAACTTAAACAGCAGTTTAAAGAAAGCTGCCTGACAGGAGATCATAGCTTATGTTACGAACATACCGGATTAAAGGTCGGCAGCCTGTATATTTACCGTATGAAGCAGAAGTGCTGAATTATTGAGCGTGAGAATTAAAGCAAGCCGAAGTCTGAGTAGCCAGCCGGAAAAGGAAAAAGCCGACGTACAGCTTTAAAGCTGAAAAACAACCGGAATTGGACGAAAAATGAATGCAATTCAAAACCCCGCAGCAGGATATAAATTGTTAATACAGGAATTATTTTTGTATAAAGAAGACAGCCTCTGCGGTTTTTGTGTCCGCAGAGGCAAAAATATTTATAAATCATGCTACGGTCAAAATATAATTATCCAATTACTAAAACCATTGGGCAAGGGGGTTGATTAACTCCGTTGCTATCGTCATCATAATTACCGTCATGCAGCTTACCTCTCGAAATAGCCTCTCTTATGGTGGCAAAGAGCATAGCATTATCTGCATACAGATATTGTTTTTGAAGAGG
>JAQXSY010000153.1 GCA_029219205.1 Bacillota bacterium
TAATGCTGATAAGGACGGGTTAAGTTCAAAATCAGGCATATTTCAGGATCGGCAAACATCTCCTCCATTGTGTCATATAACTTCGGAATGTTGTACAGTTTTTGAGCATTTTCTGCGCGTTCGCGAACCAAGTCACAAACAGCAACCAACTCAACATCCTTAAAAACCGTAAAAAAATTCTTCAAATAAATGCCGGAAATATAACCGACGCCGACCAGTCCTACTTTTATCATAGTTTTTTCCTCTCTTTTATTACTTCCGCAAATGAAAAAGCTTATCTTCTTCATTTTAATGTGCGTTTTTGTATAACAATTATTTTTTACAATATCATAAAGACATTGACACTTCTCGTCAATTCATATATAATATATAGACAATATTTAGCTTTTTAACGGAGAAAAAATGTTTTACGAATCCGAACATTCCACAGTATCTGAAGAACTGACGGTTATTTCAGCAAATAAAGATTTAAATTTTCCCATGCACCTTCATAAAGCGTTTGAATTGATTGCCGTAACCGAAGGAGAAATGACCGTTTGTGTCGATAAACAAAGTTATACCGTGAACGCCGGAGAAGCGGTATTGGTGTTTCCCCATCAGGTTCACTCGATGGAAACGGTTCGCCACAGCAAGAATTTTTTAATTATTTTTGCGCCCGAATACATCAAAGCATTTGTTCCGTTCTGTCTGAATAATACCCCGAAATACAGTGTTTTTAAACCATCTGAGGAGCTGTGGCAAAAGCTGAAACAACTTCAAAAAGAAGACAGCACACTCCACATCAAAAGCGTTTTGTACTCCTTAGCGGACGAATTTGACCGAAAAGCGGAATATTCTCCCCGCTGTCCCGAAATTGAAACGCTTTTGTACCGAATCTTTGATTTTATTCATAACAACTATACGGGAAAGTGCGATCTGCACACTCTTTCAGACGCTCTTTCTTATCAGTATAATTATCTTTCCCGTTATTTTGCCGATCGAACCGGCATGTCTTTTACCCAATATGTCCAGAGTTATCGGCTGAGCGAAAGCTGTTATAAGCTGACCAATTCCGGAATCAGCATTACACAAATAGCGATGGAATGCGGATTTGAGTCGCTTCGCTCTTTTCATAGAAATTTTTTTGCACAAATCAAAATGACTCCCGGACAGTATCGAAAAAAATATCTTCGTGAAATGGCAAAAAAAAAGGCCGAATAATTATTGCGAATATAGGAGCCGTTTGGAACACTTTCAAAACAAAATCTCATAATTTTATCCTTAAATACAAATATTTCGTTGCAAGCCCGGAAGACAGCGTTCACTTACAAATTCCGGTTGTCTAACAGCTGACAACGCTTATAGACTGTCAGTTATAAACTAACAACTATACCGGATTTGTTACAGGCACGGCGCTGAATCTTTGGCAGTTTTACTTTCTCCGTCAGTTAACGAAAAGAGAGCAGAGGTTCCCTCATGAAAATGAGGGAACCTCTGAATTATTGTATCAAAAAATCCAAGTCACACAACACAAATAAGCAGTCAAAACAGATGAATAAACGAAAAAAGCACCGCGGAGTATCCGCAGTGCCGGAAATCATAAATTTCAAGAGCTTTTTCGGCTTTGAATTTTTGAAAAAAATTTTTTGACGCGTTACGGTCATTTTTTAAGAAGCCGTCAAAAGGAGGACAGGCTTTATGAACAACGACAGGCAGCAACCCCGGAGACGCGCAGTGCTTCCTCGGCGACCGCCGCGAGATAAGCCGCACCGACCGAAAGCGCGCTTTCGTCGGGTGAAAAGGCCGGATTATGCAGGGGCGCGGTCGGTCCGACTCCGAGATGAGCAAAACAGCCTCCGCTCCGAAGAATGAAATATCCAAAATCCTCGGTTGTCATCGTGGCGCGCTCCAGAACTGTCACCTGCCCCTCGCCAAACGTCTCACACGCTTTGCGATGTGCAAGTTCGGTTTCCGGATCGGAATTGCATACTCCGGGATAACTGTCGCGGATCTCTATTTCAGCCGTCGCTCCAAATGGGGCAACCGCTCTGAGTACGGTTTCCCGGAAAGCGTCCTTCAGTTTTTTTCTTGCCGCCTCTCCGAACGTACGCATAATGCCGGACAGTTCAGCCCGATCCGCAATAATATTCTCGGCGCGCCCGGATTTAAAGGAGCATACGCTGACCACCGACGGAGCATCCGGAAAAAGACTCGGAAGTGCCTTTACCGCCGTCACAACAGCCGACGCTGCGGCAATGGCGTCAATTCCTTTTTCCGGTTCGGCGCCGTGCGCGCTTTTTCCGTTCACCGTAATCCGAAAAGGATTTGACGCGGCGTAAAAGCTACCGTAGCGAATACCGATCTGACCAGCCGGAAGTTCCGGGGAAACATGCAGTCCGAAAACGGCTGAAACGTCGGGGTCAAGACACCCCGCACGAATCATGCGCTCTGCGCCGCCCATTCCCTCTTCATCCGGCTCAAACAGAAACCTAACCGTCCCCTTCAGTTCAAAGCGGCGAGAGGCCAGCAAAGTCGCCGCGCCGAGCAGCGCCGCTATATGGAAATCATGTCCGCAGGCATGCATAATACCCGGCGTTTCGGACGAAAACGAAAGGCCGGTTTCCTCGGTCAGCGGAAGCGCATCCATATCGGCACGGAGCGCGACCGTCCGGGAATTTTCCCCATCCGCCTCGCCGTTAAGAATACCCATGACAGCAGTACCGAACGGACGAACAACCGTGACGGAAAGCGACCGCAGATACTCACAGATCCGCTCGGAGGTTCTGACTTCCGCATTTCCGAGCTCCGGATAACGGTGGAAATCGCGCCGTAGCCCGATAATAGATTTCGAAATTTTCTCAGCCTCAGTTTTCCAGTCAGTCACAGTTTTTTTCACCTTTTTTCTCTTTACGCAGACGCTCCAAAAAGCTCCTCAGCCTTATCATGCCCTCGCTCAGGTTTTCATCGGACGCGCAAACACTCAGTCGGATGTGGTCATCCGAACCGAAGCAAAAGCCCGGCGTCGCCGCAAGTCCCGCCTCGGAAATCATTCTCCGACAAAAGTCTGCCGACGAGATACCGAAAGCAGAAATGTCCGGAAAAACGTAAAACGCGCCCTCCGGCTTTGTAACCGGAAGTCCCATTTCGGCAAGGCTATGTAAAACAAAATCGCGGCGGCGGCGGCATGCCGTTACAAATTCATCGGGAGATGTCTGCAATGCGCGTATCCCTGAGCGCTGAAACAGCGACGGCGTCGAAACCACGAGATACTGATGTATCAACTCAAGCCTCTCCTTGATTTCGCGGTCTGCGAGAAGATACCCCATTCTCCAGCCTGTCATAGCGTAAGGCTTGGAAAAGCTCTGTGCCACAAGAATCCGATCGCGCAAATCCCGGTATTCGGCAAAGCTGTGGTAAGAATCCGTATAGATAAGCTGACGGTATACATCGTCACATATAACAAACATCAGATTTTCAGACGCAATCTTATGCACCGACTCAAGGCTTTCCCGGTTATAAACAACGCCTGTCGGGTTGTTGGGGGAATTAAGAATGATCGCCTTGGTACGTGGCGTAACAAGAGCCTGAAGCTTTTCAGCAGAAATCTGAAATCCATCTCCGGACGTGTCAAGCGGAACAAAAACTCCTCGGCAAAGGTGGATTATTTCTTCATATAGGACGAACGCCGGCGTCGGAACGATCACCTCGTCTCCGGGATTAAGAATACCGAAAAGTGCGGTAAAAAGCGCCTCGGTTGCACCGGCGGTAACAATCACCTCGTCCGGGCTGTAATCCATTCCGTTTTTATCCGATTCAAACTCGGAAATTGCCGTACGGAGCGCCAGCGT
>JAQXSY010000154.1 GCA_029219205.1 Bacillota bacterium
GATAATAATGCGTATAGTCGATATTATATATTCGCTTCCGGATATGCTTATGGTAATTCTGCTTTCGTCAGTGCTTAAGCTAACGCTCGGGTCTGCGATTGAAGGTACAATTTTGGACAAAATCGGAAGCAACATAATCAGCTTGTTCATAGTTTTTGCGCTTCTTTACTGGGTATCTATGGCGCGTCTGATCCGCGGACAGATTTTGTCGCTCCGTGAGCAGGAGTATGTGCTCGCTTCAAAGGCGGCAAACGCAAAGGGAAAATGGATAATTGCAAAGCACCTTATTCCGAACTGTATCAGCGTTGTAATTATTTCAACGGCGCTTCAAATTCCGAGTGCGATTTTTACGGAAAGTTATTTGTCTTTTTTGGGACTCGGAGTTAATGCCCCCATGCCTTCACTCGGGTCGCTTGCTTCCGACGCGCTGAACGGCGTCAGTTCGTATGCATACAGAATGATTATACCGGCGATTGTTATTTCGCTTATAGTTCTGTCGCTGAATTTGCTCGGCGACGGACTTCGCGACGCCTTCGACCCCAAGCTGAACGACTGAGAACGGGGGAAAGCATAATGTCATTACTTGAAGTTAAAGACCTGCACACATCATTCTTTACTGACGCGGGAGAGGTCAAGGCTGTGAACGGTATATCGTTCTTCCTTGACGCAGGAAAGGTTCTCGGAATTGTCGGCGAATCCGGCTCGGGAAAATCGGTTACTGCTTATTCAATAATGCAGATACTTGCGTCGACCGGAAAGGTTGTGTCCGGATCTATAAAATTCAACGGTACCGAGCTTATCGGCTCCGGTGAAAGCGTAATGAAGAATATTCGCGGAAACAAAATTTCTATTATATTCCAGGATCCCATGACCTCGCTTAATCCTACATATACGGTCGGACATCAGCTTATGGAAGCAATTATGCTTCATACTGACCGAACCCGTAAGCAGGCCAAAGAGCGCGCGGTCGAAATGCTTCGCCTCGTAAACGTAAATGAACCGGAAAAAAGAATAAATCAATATCCTCACGAGCTTTCGGGCGGCATGAGACAGCGTGTTATGATAGCAATGGCGCTTGCCTGCGAGCCGGATATACTTATTGCCGACGAGCCTACGACGGCACTTGACGTTACCATTCAGGCTCAGATACTGGAGCTCATGGCAAAGCTTCAGAAGGAATTCGGTATGGCGATTATAATGATAACGCATGACCTCGGGGTTGTCGCTCAGATGTGTGATGAAGTAATCGTTATGTATGCGGGCAGCATATGTGAACAGGGAACCGCTGACGAAATATTCTACAACCCGCGTCATGAATACACAAAAGGACTTATGCGTTCAATACCAAGCGCAAAAAACGCCGGTCAGAAGCTTAAGCCAATTGCCGGCACTCCGATCGACCTGCTTAACATGCCTAAAGGATGTCCGTTTGCTCCGAGATGCGAAGCGGCGCTGAAGATTTGTCTTGAGCATCCTGCAAAGTCGATGCAGATCAATGATTGTCACCGCGCCGGATGCTGGATTAACATCAGAGACGCAATCGAAAACGGTACCATTAATCCGGCAGATGTTCCGGAGCTAAACTGCGGGAAGGAGAAATTGTCCGATGAGTGAGAATCATCTTGTTGAAGTCAAAGACCTAAAGCAATATTTCAGCATAAACACCGGACTTTTCAGAACGCGTCCTCTGAAGGCGGTTGACGGAGTTTCATTTTATATCGACCGTGGCGAAACCCTCGGACTTGTCGGCGAATCAGGCTGCGGCAAAACGACCGTCGGACGTACGCTCCTTATGCTTTATAAGCCGACTGCAGGAAAAATACTGTATAAAGGCAACGAGGTCAAAACCAAAAAGGATATTGTTGAATTCAGGAAAAAGGCGTCGATGGTTTTTCAGGATCCGTATAGCTCGCTTAACCCGAGAATGACTGTTGAGGATATAATCGGCGAACCGCTCGATATTCAGCATATGTACAAAAATAAGGCTGAGCGTCACGAAAAAATTCTGGAGCTTATGGATCATGTCGGACTAAACAGCGAGCACGCGTCCAGGTATCCGCATGAATTCTCGGGCGGTCAGCGGCAGCGCATCGGAATCGCACGTTCGCTTGCCGTAAATCCGGAATTTGTCGTCTGCGACGAACCGGTTTCGGCGCTTGATGTATCCATTCAGGCGCAGGTTATAAATATGTTCGACGAGCTTCAGGATAAGTTCGGGCTTACATACCTTTTTATCGCGCATGACCTGCTTGTCGTTCGTCACATAAGCGATCGCATCGCTGTGATGTATCTCGGAAAAATGGTCGAGCTTGCCGACGCGGATGAAATATATGATCATCCGCTTCATCCGTATTCGCAGGCGCTTATGTCTGCTGTTCCGCTTCCGGATCCGAAGGCAGCGCGCGAAAACAAACGCATAGCGCTGGGAGGGGATATTCCGAGTCCGCTTAACGCGCCTTCCGGTTGTCCGTTCAGGACGCGCTGTCCTTATGCAGAGGCTAAATGCTCAGAAGAAATGCCCGACTTCAAGGAAGCTGCGCCGCGTCATTTTGTTGCGTGTCATAAGGTTTGAAAACTTCACCGAAACTCAATTCTGTACAATATGCGAGTCGGAGGATTGTGCAATATCCTCCAACAATGCATTTTGCAAATAGAATCAATGAAAGGATTTTAAGACAATGAAGAAATTTCTTGCGATAGCTCTTACGCTTTGCATGCTTCTCGCCTGCATAACTGCTTGCGCTCCGGCTGATCAGAAAGATCCTAACAATGATGGAACTGAGATCAATAAGGGCGAGCTTCCCACGCTGAACTATCTTTATAACACCAGCGATAGTCATAAGGCGATAGGCGAATATCTCCAGGCAGCAGTAAAGACTGTCGGAATTACCATGAACATGGAAAACCAGGAATGGGCAGTGTTTCTTGAAACCCGTAAAGCCGGCAACTTCTCTGTTGCACGTAACGGTTGGGTTGCAGACTATTCCGATCCTATCTGCTTCCTTGACATGTGGACATCCGGTTCCGGAAACAACGACGTTCAGTTCGGAAAAGGCGCTCACAAGGATCTTGCAATGTACAGCATTGATCTTTCCAAGTGGGGCGGAGAAAATGTAAAAGACGGAACATGGGCTCAGACATACGACGTTCTTATTTCCATGATAAAGAACGAGGTTGACGCAACAAAGCGTTATGAGATGATGCATGCCGCTGAAGATATGCTCATGGACACCGGCTGTATCGTTCCGCTTTATTTCTATACCGACCTTTATATGCTTTCCGAATCCGTTGAAGGATTCTTCTCAAATCCGCTTGGATACAAGTATTTCCACAAGACAACAGTTGACGGTAAGGGCGATTCCCTCTCTGTATGTCTTGCTTCGGAGCCTCAGACGCTTGATCCCGCTCTTAACTCTGCCGTTGACGGCGCAACTCTTCTTGCGCACCTTTTCTCCGGCCTTGCTAAATGGGAACAGGACGAAAGCGGCAAGCTTATAGTTGTTGCCGACGCTGCTGAATCTCTTACTGAAGGCGTAACCAATGAGGACGGTACCGTAACATATACGTACACCCTCAAAGATGGTCAGAAGTGGTCTAACGGCGCTGACGTAACTGCAGCTGATTTTGTATATGCTTGGAAGCGTGCAGCTTCTACAACTCTTGCTGCCGACTACGGATATATGTTTGAAGTTGTAAAGGGATACGGCGAAGAAGATGTTGACGGACTTGCACCTCTCGCAGTCGAAGCCGTTGACGAAAAGACATTCAAAGTAACTCTTAACAATGCTGTTTCTTACTGGAACGAGCTTCTTGCATTCCCGGTATACTTCCCGGTTTACAAGGACGCAGTAGCGAACGAAGCATGGGCAACTGAGCCTTCAACATACGTTTGCAACGGAGCATACACAATGACTTCTTGGGAACACAAGAGCGTTATCACCCTGACAAAGAACGCTGTTTACCTCGGTCAGGCTGACGTTTCCATGAACGAGATTAAGTTCTACCTCTCTGACGATAATAATAATATGCTTACAAACTTTAAGAACGGTTCTTGGCTTCTCATCGACGACGTTCCTACGAACGAGATTGCAAACCTTAAGAAGGATTATCCGACTGAGTTTGTTGTAGCTGGTCAGATCGGTACATATTACGTTTGCTGGAACATTAATGAAGAGATACTCCCCGCTAATTCCGGACTTACTGGCGTTGCAGCTGAAAAGGCTCGCCAGGAGATTCGCAAGGCGATAGGTTTGCTCTTTGACCGTAACCACATTGTTGAAAATATAGCTCAGGGCGGTCAGGTTCCCGCTTCTTCATTTGTTGCAATGGGTATGTTCAATCCTGACGGAACAGAGTTCTATAAGACTGCAAACGGAGGAGACAGCAAGGGTTATTACGGCTATTACGACGTTTCTCCCGAAGCTTACGAATCCAACTGCATCAAGGCACGTGAAACTCTCCAGAAGTATTACAACAACGTAACCGTTTCCGATTGATTATAACCTTCTTTAGAGTATCTGCTTTTTGCAGGCTCGTATAATGAGACACTGCGTATTGCACATTAACAGATGCTGATAAAAAGAATTCCCTTCGTTATGAAGGGAATTCTTTTTATCAGCGAAAAAACTCAAAGCTGACACAAACGGTTTGACGTGATAAAATAATGACAATTTGAAAAACGGTATTTGAAATGGAGAACGGTCAGGTGATAATCCATAATATTCCTCCGGTATGGGACAGCAACTCGCGGCTGATGATTCTCGGCTCGTTTCCGTCAGAAGCGTCAAGAAAGTCAGGCTTTTTTTACGGTCACAAAAGAAACAGGTTCTGGAAGGTTATGGCTGAAATAACGAACTGTCCGGTTCCGGAATCTGTCGGTGAAAAAACGTCGTTGTTACACAATAATCACATAGCTCTGTGGGATGTTGTCTCATCGTGCGACATTGACGGATCGTCGGATATTTCAATCCGGAATGTTATACCGAACGATATCGGAGAAATAATCGCTTCAAGTCAGATTGAACGGATATATGCGAACGGAACAGCCGCGGCGGTTCTGTACCGGAAATTGATTTTCCCAAATACGGGTATTGAATGCCGTCAGCTTCCGTCCACAAGTCCGGCAAACGCCTCCTGGACCTTTGAACGTCTTTGCGAGGCATGGAGAGAAATAATTTTTTAAAAAATTTGACCTTATATTTTGAATATCATGGTTTTTAAAAAAATATCGAAAAAAGAGTATGGCTAAACATGTAAAAATACTATGGGAAAAAGAGCGTATTCCGAATTTGTTTTGCAGATTGAAAAAGCTGAATCCATTTTTATGAAAAAAGCCGCAGCAAAATGATTTTTGCCGCGGCTTATTTAATTTGTTTTTTCAGGCATACTCTGCAATAATCTTTTCGAACTTGCTGACTGATTGAATTTCATGCGTGATAAACTTGCCGCCGTAATACAATGCAAAGGTTGTAAACGGACAGGACGCTTTCTGAGCCTGTTCACGAGTTGCGATATGTATCGTGTTAAGCTTTACGGCGTGCTCCTGAGCGGTTTGTTCCAAAAGAGGAACATATTTTGCCGTAAACGGACATTGATTTGTATAGTAAAGTGTAAATCCGTCTGGCTCGTTATGAACTTCATTAACGCAGGGCTTAAAGTGAGGTATTTCGGCGTCCTGCGATAAAGGAAAATAATAGAGCTCAAAATACGGCTTGGCAGTGTCGGCAAGCTTAAACCCTTTATATCGCAGATACTTCGGATCGGACAAAAATCCCGCTTTTTTTTCGGATGAAAGGACGCAAATCCCTTTTTTGCCTTTTTCACCGCTGTCCCGAATGCATTCGTTTAGCAGTTGATTTGAGTAGCCGTGCCCCTTGAACTGGCCTGACACCCAAAGACAATCAATGTACATATATTCCTTCGCGTCCAACGGCGCCCACGCATATTCCGCAGGGATATACTCAATAAAGCATTTTCCGCGCACATCGCCTTTTAAAAACACAAGTCCTTCATCCAAACGATCCTTAAGCCACGCTTTTTTGGATGAAACCTGTATGTCTTTGTTATTTGAAATTGCACAGCAGATGTGTTCTTTATCTAAATTTTCATGAGTCAGTTTGATTAAATCCATGTTGTTTACCTTTTTTTGTAAAAGATTTTAAATTCGATCATGATTTTTACTGAGGAGGGCGTTT
>JAQXSY010000155.1 GCA_029219205.1 Bacillota bacterium
CCGAACACAAGCATAACTTTTTTCATATAATTACCTGCGTCTTTCATATTCTTCCGTATATTTTATCATGTTCAAAGCATTATTACAATATTTAAATATTAATTTTTATTTTTCATCGGGAGCAAAACTTATACCCAAGAGAATTTTTTCAACTTGAGTGAATAGTTTCCGTCAAACGGATACATAATCATCTTTGCCAGTGTCAAAAGTCCGTCCGGACGAGTCTAAGGCTCCGATCCGGGCGGACTTTTTTGTTTGAGTTTTTTTGATATGAAAAAATCTCTCAACTGTTTTACGTTTATTTTTTACGGCAAGATCCGTTCATCGGACAGCTGCCGCAGCCGCAGCCGCACGAAGACTTACCTCTTTTTTTGTCTCTGATCATGACGGCAATAATTAGAGCGATCACAGCCGCAAGTATCAGGCAGATAACTAATGTTGCAACATTCTCGGTTATCCAGGCAAACATACACGTTTCACACCTTTCTGAAAATCCGTTCGGCAGTTCTATTTTCTAATGCGTTTCCGCCTGTTTTTTTGTATTAACACTCACTATCTTTTTTACATGGTACATCATCATTTTTAATTTGTCAATGTCCATCAGGTTTTTTCCGCTTATTTATTTTTTGTTTATTGTGACAATTTTCAATGAGTTTTTTTAAATTATATGTTATTTTTTTCATTTACTCTTTTTGAAAAAGCTAATAATTATTTTGATTACATATAATTTTGCACATAAATCACAAAAAAGATTGATTTTTTTATATAAGCATGATATAATATATAGAAGGTATCTTTTATGAGATACGGCTAAATCAAAAAAGTATGAGGTGTAAACATGGAGAACTCATGCGAAACGGATAATATAAGTGAAAATAAGCAGAAAGGCTCGGTCAGCCTTTTCCTAAAATACCTGGCAGCGTTAATTCTGGCCGTTGCCGCGGCGTTTCACATATATTCCGTATGCGCAAAAAATATTTCGGTTTTGGCTTCCGTTAACGGTAAAAAAATCGGAATTGTAAATTCGATTTCCGATGTTGAGTCCGCGATTTTATCCGTTAAATCCGGCTACTCGGGAAACACCGATCTTTCTGACGTCGATTTCAATGTTACATACAAGCTCGTGCTTACGGACAAACCGTCCGCCGTTTCCAAAGCAGATATTCGCAGTTTTCTTTCCGATTATATAGATCAAAATTACGAAGACGCATACGCGCTCTCGGTTGACGGAAAGATTATCGCGGCGTGCCCCGATGAATACGAACTGAGGTTGGCAGCCAGTCTCATGAAAAGCAAGATATGCGAGTCAATTTTGTCTGAGGAAGACGGCGCGGAATATATAAAGCTCAATAACGATATCAAAGTCTACCGGCTGATATGCCGCAAAGACAGGCTTGTAGGTATCGATGAACTTTACGATATGCTGCAAATCACGAGCAACAGCTTTAAAAACAATATCTCCTCAAAAGCGGAAGAAACCGACGGGATGCGCGTTTCGGCGCTTTACGGCGCTGGAAAACCTTCTTCGGTTAACAATATTGATTCAGGCTTGCTGAAAACCGATAAAGATTCGTCCGTCGCTGTGTTCTCTGCTATAAGTTCTTCACTTGCGGCCAGACTGAATATTGATATAAACTATTGTACCGTAAAGACTGAATCTTACTCGGAAATTGTGCAATACCGCACCGAATACATTGAAGATGACGAGCTTTACGCCGACAGACTGATTCTCGAAAACGAAGGAGCGGACGGACTCAGCGAGTTTACATATGAAATAACTCTTTTTGAAGGCACTGAAGTATCGCGCGAAGTAATTGATGAAAAGGTTATAATCGAACCTGTAAACAGAGTATACCGCATAGGAACAAAGCCGATTCCGGATGCCGTTCCGACCGGAACATTCATTTGGCCGATAAATACCGATTTTATTAAAATCACTTCTGTTTTCGGAATAAACCGTCCGGAATTCGACGGCGGATCGTACCATTACGGAATCGATCTTGCCGGCAGGCGCGGAGATCCCGTGTATGCGGCTGACGGAGGAACTGTTAAATTCGCAGGAAAGTATTCTTCATACGGCTTACTTGTTATAATTGATCACGGAAATAAGTTGTCGTATTACGGACACCTTGACAAAATATTGGTAAAAGCCGGCGACAAAGTGTATCAGGGACAGCCCGTCGGACTTATGGGCGATACCGGCGTCGCAACCGGAGTCCATCTGCATTTTGAAATCCGCGTAAACGGATATATCGTTAATCCGCTTTCCTACCTGCCCAAATTAAGCTGACACATAATGTTTTAAAACGGCAAAGCAGCAAAACTGTTTTGCCGTTTTTATAAATTTTCATTTTCTTAAGCCTTTTTTAAGGATTATATGATATAATCAGCTTGTAAAGACGGTAACAGTCTAAAACCGTCGAGACAAGGACAAGGAGGTTTTTATTTAATGAGGCTACTTGTGGCTGAAGATGATCCGAAGCTTCTGAAATCGCTCATGCATATATTTGAAACAAATAACTACACCGTAGACGCGGTTTCGGACGGTGCAGACGCGCTCGCATATATCGAAGCCGGAGAATATGACGGACTTATACTTGACATAATGATGCCCGGCGCCTCAGGTATCGAAGTGCTTAAAACGCTGCGTCAAGCTGGAAATTCAACTCCGGCTCTGTTTTTGACAGCAAAAGCCGAGGTTAATCAGCGCGTTGAAGGACTCGACGCAGGCGCGGACGATTATCTTCCAAAGCCTTTTTCAGTTCAGGAACTGCTTGCGCGCGTAAGGGCGATGCTCAGGAGAAAGGATAATTTTCTACCCGATCTGCTTCGCGCAGGCAAACTGGTTCTTAACCGTTCAACATACGAGCTGATTTACGAAAACAAATCCCAGGCTTTGAGCGGAAAAGAATTTCAGATAATGGAAACGCTCATGCAGAAACCCGGCGGCGTAATTACAAGCGATCAGCTCATGGACCGTGTCTGGGGCTGGGACAACGAAGTTGAAATAAGCGTTATTTGGGTGCATATTTCAAACATACGAAAAAAACTCGCGGCAATCGGCTCTCCGGATGAAATAAAATTCGTAAGAAGAGCCGGATATATGCTTGAAATAAAACAGTAACATACTCACAAATAAAGGAGAAAGCTCCGTGTTTGCATTCTTTTCAGGCGTTACGGAGCATAAACCGGAAAAATGATATACCGGCTTCGCAAAAAATTTATAAAAATATGTATGGCGTCGTTTCTGGCGGTTTTCATTGCGCTTATAGCGTCGGTCTTTCTGATAAATCATTTTCAGACGGCAGAACAGCTTGACCAGCTTGCGGATTTAATTTCCGATAACGGAGGAAAATTCCCCGCTTTCGACGATATACCGCGCGGAGAGAATAAGCCGGATCGATTTCGTCCCGGAGGATTAAACAAGGAATCGCCTTTTACAACGCGTTATTTTACCGTAAAATTAGACAATAACGGCAATACGATTGCTGTCGATACGCATTCAATCGCAAGCGTGTCAGAAACTGAAGCGGTTGATTATGCCAAAATTGCCGTCTCAAGGGGGGCGTCCCGCGGTTGGAAAGGCAATTTCAGATACAAGCTGAGCATATCAGACAGCGGTGCATTTATCGTATTTGTAAGCGGAGCGGAGCTTTTTTCGTCCTCAAGAATGTTTATGCTGTCAACTCTGTCGGTTTTTGCGTTCGGAAGCGTTATCGTTCTTCTGCTTGTGATTCTTTTTTCAAAACACGCCGTAATGCCTGCCGCCGAAAGCTTTGAAAAGCAGAAGCAGTTTGTAACCGACGCCAGCCATGAGCTGAAAACCCCGCTTACGTTAATACTGACAAATCTTGACATAGCCGAATCGGAGCTCGGACAAAACGAGTGGCTCGACGATATACGCAGTGAAAGCCAGGATATGGCTCTGCTCGTAAACCGCCTTGTGACGCTGTCAAAAATGGATGAAGAAGGCAGTACGTTTGAAATTGAACGGTTTAATCTGAGCGAAACCGTAAACGAAACGACAGCTTCGTTCATTAATGCGGCCGAAAGAAAGGGACTGACGCTTTCAAGCAATATTGAGCCGAATGTTTTTTACAACGGAGATGCCGGCGCGCTCGGACAGTTGACGTCCGGCCTGCTTGAAAACGCCCTGAAATACTGCGATCCCAACGGGACAATACAAGTTACGCTTACCGGCGGCGCTCATCCGGTGATGACGGTAGACAATACCTATGCTGCTGTCGGAAAGCTGGAGCTTGACCGTTTGTTTGACCGATTCTATCGGGATGACAAAGCAAGAACCGCCGGGAGCGGATTGGGGCTTGGCTTGTCGATCGCACGCGCGATCACCGAAAAGCACCGCGGAGAAATCACCGCCTTAAACCACGGCGGCAGCGCCATTCGTTTTAGGGTAAGGCTATAGCCTCTTGAAAGGCTCGTCTAAAGGAGACCCCTTATGCAATATAAAAACACATTCAAAAGATATGAGATAAAATACCGTATCACATACAAACAAAAAGAAGAGCTGCTTGACATAATGGCTCCGCATATGCGTCTTGACAGCTACGGACACTCAATTATCAGAAACATTTACTATGACACAGAAAACTTCCGTCTTGCTAGACGTTCTCTTGAAAAACCAGTGTACAAGGAAAAACTGAGAATCAGAAGCTATTGTACAGCGGGAAGCGACGACAGCGTTTTTGTTGAATTAAAGAAGAAATGCCGTTCGGTTGTCTACAAGCGGAGGCTCGCGCTTGCGCGGGACACCGCGACTGAGTGGATTGAAAACGGCGTGCTGCCCGAAAGCGATTCTCAGATTTTGCGTGAAATTGAATATTTCCGCAATTTTTACGGAGGATTAAGCGCCGCCGCATTTCTTTCGTACGAACGTGATGCATATTATTCGCTTGACGGAAGCGAATTTCGTGTCACCTTCGACGACAATATTCTCGCACGGCGAGACAGACTCTCGCTCGGATGCGAACCGGAAGGCATCAGGCTCATGGACGACGATTATTTGCTTATGGAGATAAAAACGCCGTTCGGAATGCCGCTTTGGATGTCTAACGCTTTAAATCGGCTAAAAATATACAGCTCGTCATTTTCAAAATACGGGACTGCGTACACAAAACTGATATACTTAAAAGAAGGAGACCTGCAATATGCTTTCTGAATTATTTAGAGGAATTTTTGATTCCGATCTTGTATCGGTCATATCCATACCGGACTTTATTTTATGCGTCGGAATGTCGCTTATTCTGGGACTTGCAATCGCTTTCAGCTATATGTTCCGCACAAAGTATACAAAAAGCTTCGTAGCAACACTCGCTATACTTCCGGCGGTCGTCTGCGTTGTAATAATGATGGTAAACGGTAACGTCGGAGCCGGAGTTGCTGTTGCCGGCGCGTTCAGTCTTGTACGCTTTCGTTCGATACCGGGCACCGCAAAAGAAATCGGAGCGCTGTTTCTTTCAATGGGCGTAGGTCTGATCACCGGTATGGGATATATTGCATACGCCGTTTTGTTTACCGTAATTCTTTGCGCAGCCGTTATTGTTTACGGACTTATTGGGTTGGGTTCAAAGAAAAATGCAGGATTGTACAGGACAATGCGCATAACGATACCCGAAGATCTGGACTATGACGGAGTGTTCGAGCCGCTTATAAGCGAATACGCTGACGAACTTGAGCTGACGGAAGTCAAAACGACAAATATGGGGAGTCTCTTTCGTCTGACCTATGATCTTAAGCTCAAAGCCCCCGGCAAAGAAAAAGAGCTGATTGACAAACTGCGCTGCCGAAACGGGAA
>JAQXSY010000156.1 GCA_029219205.1 Bacillota bacterium
AAGCAGGGGATAATATTGCTCGCCTCTGCGCTCGTATTCGATTCCGTTCTGTATCATTCTATCCTTCATCATTTTTAGCCTCCTCTGTGAATCTTTCTGTAGATCTCGTGTATATCGTCAAGATGTATCTGTGATTTGCGCATAATGCTGTTATACTCTGCGGAGCAGAGAAACGAAAGCATGTCCTTCTTTTTCACCCAAACGCGAGAGTCGAGCATGATGCAATGGAGTTTGTCTTCCACGCACCAGCGGCGGACTATCTTTCGAGGATATCCGGTGATGGCTTCGATGTCCGGTGGGTTCAGCATATCACGACAGTTCTCCAATCTCTTTTGATAATATTTTTTGAGTGTGGTGGTTTTGAGGTCTTTTTCGGGCAGACAGTTAATGGAGAGTATCCGCTGTTCCACCATCATTTTCAGCGCCTCTTGCCGCTGTCGCTTTTCATCGTTGAGCGCCTTGGGGATGGCAAACTTGCAGGGCTGCTTTTGGTATTCCTTGAGCGCTTCCAGCAGATCTTGTTTTCGGATTGTATAGCAGTGTGTCTTCTTTTCGCTGATCTCACAAGGAATCAGACCGGCTCGTAGGTAGTATCTTGCGGTTCGTTTGCTGATGTGGCAAACCACCCGTAAATCCTCAAGGGAGAAGGTGTCGGGAAGATTGGCGATTTCGTTCAGATCGTATATCATTTTTCGCCCTCCTTCGCCGGATGTAACAGGTCATAGATCGCTCGTATGTCGGCAATATGTTGGGGCGATTTTACGTTGATATCGTTGTAGGTAAAAGAGGTCAAAAACCTTATGGCGTCTGCCTTTGCGATCCATAGGCGGTTGGTTTTCGCGTGGGCGATGAGCTTCTTTTGCTTGCACCACCGCGTGATGGTTGGGGAGCGGTATCCTGTGACGCGCACAAGGTCGGCAACACAGATCAGCTCGGATGCATCGGCAAGCTTATTTCGGTAATATTCGACCGCTACGTCCGACGCGAGATCCTGCGTTGGAAGGTATATGATGGAGCTTTTTCGGATTCCGTTTACGTGTTGTTTTTCTCTCCAAATTCCCGGGATTTTATATTTCTCGGGATTTTCACTGTAGTCTTCAATGGCTCTCAGCAGGGCGGTTTTTTTGACCAGGTAACACCGCGTTTTCTTTCCGGTCGTCTCGTAGGGAATGAGTCCGCTTTTGAGATAGTACCGCGCATCCAAGTGGCTCAAATGGCAGGCGCGGCAAAGGTCTGCCAAGGATAAGACATCCGGCAAGCGTTGAATTTCGTCTAAATCGTAACGCATAAAAAGTTCTCTCCTAAATCGTGAAAAATTCTCTCCAAAAAAAGAAAAATCTCGATGTACTGCAGTTGCAATTCTTCTCTCGCGAATTCTCTCCAAATTCTCTCCAAAGTGCAAAAAATTCCTCAAAAAACGAGGGGTCTGTATCGATTCCGATTCATTCGTTTTAGTTCAGAATAGTTCCAAACAGTCCCGAAAAGCCTTGTAAAATAAGGATTTTCGGGAATTGTTTTAACCTGAACTGCACCGAACTGAGCGGAAACGGTATTCTTTGGTAGACTTCTTGAAAACCGTTTGGGTGCAAGCCCACAAGGGTTCGAATCCCTTTCCCTCCGCCAAAGCCCCGATTTTTCGGGGCTTTTTTCGACGAAAAAATAGAATTTCATATGTTATTTAATAACATATTTACGGTTTATTTTTGCACTGACCTGAGCGCAAAACAATGGAAATATGGTAGGTCAGCAAATCGTATGTGACTTGCTTCAGATACGAAATTGCCGACGGAACCGACTTCATCAGAAGTCGGTTCCGTAAATGCCTCATTCAGCCTTGCCGCTGTAATAGAGAATGAATTCTCCCATCATTGCGCGATAAGAAACGTCGCCGAGCTCCGAATATTGATCTAATATATATCTAATATATAATTCAGATAATCACGGCTTGATGCCATCGTTCATTTCGAATGATAACACCCGCTGATAATTGATGTTTGCCTCTTTTGCCTGCTTGCAAAGATTGAACGGATTAACCGTATACATTTTACCGTCTTTGAGAAAGTGCGTGCCGAGTTGACGGAACTCAAACGATACATTCTTTCGCACACACTGCTCACGTATATTGAGCACCCAAGCATAGTCAAGCACTCTTGCATCCCTGTCGGATTCGCCTCCGACCACGACAAGCTCGATGCCGTCAAGATAAGTCTCTATCTGCAAATCCGTAATCAGCGGCTGCGCCGTAATACACTTATGTTTGATAGGCATTTGACAGAACAGGGGCAGACGGAAATCGGCTCTATCTTGGTTCTCCACGGTGCAGCATACCGTTACGTTTTCATATCCGTCGCCCCAATCATCGGGAATTACCGACATAAAACGCTCGATGCGTTTGGTCAGAAACAGGAAATGAATATCCTGCCGTTCTCTCATCATCTGCCAGCATTTCGCACGCCACCCGTCGGCTTCTTCCAGCAGGAAATCGGAAGAAAAGCACAGATAACATGTCTGCCCGCCTTTCATTTTGTACTCTTTCTTTTTTGTTTTTGCGACGGGAGCGTAGAAATTGTCGGTTTTTACAATCTCTTCTGTATTGACGCCGCGCTTCGCATCTCCCTTATGGATATAGCAATATTTACAGCCTTCGCTGTACCGATGGCATCCGTGCCACGGATTCCACATTGACATACTTTCACCTTTTCCTTATATTCCGACAATCGGCAAGCAGTATTGCGCCGTATCGTTGAATCACTTGTTGTTTATTGGCTTTCAGCCGTTTCCGAAATCAAACGGACGCGTTGTTTCGGAGTTCCGGTACTCATGCTTTTCGTAGTATCCGATCAGACGTCCGGCGCCGTCACGCAGGGCAACCGTGTACACATCGCGGTTGTCTTTTTCGTGATGAAATTCAAAGACGCGGTTGTGGTCTTGGCTTTCTTCAAACCACGCAACAGTCTTTTTAATCAGTTCCTGCGAGTGCTGGTTGTGGCAGGCAAGCAGACTTTGACCGACGAGCTTCTCCCCTCCGCGTTTTGCGTAGTTACGAATCGCGGCAGGATTCATGTATATAATCGTATGGTTCAGGTCGCAAAGCACAACTGATGCCGCATCCTGATCGATTATGCTTTTGAAAAATGCTGATAATTCCATAAATTCACCTTCTGATTTCGTTTTCATCATATAATCGTCCGTCAGCAGTTCGGGCAACGGGCAATCGGGCATTTGTTTTTCATGCGTTTACCTTAATCTTTGTATTTGCAGGTTCTGAATTTCCCGCCAATCCAGAAGGTTGCCTCGATCGTGTGGAATTTCAGAAGACGGAATTTCGGATCATCAAGCCCTTTGCCGAAAAAGCGTCTGTCGGATTCATCCCAGATACTTTCGAGCGTTTTACGGTCGGTCACAAACGAAACATTGCCAATCAGCGTCACACTGTCTCCGTCGCGAAAACAGCAAACGCTTGCTTTCGGATTGTTTTCAAAATGCGTGACCTTTCCGTTCAGCACGGAACGTTTTGATGATACAAAATAAATGTCGAAAAACCCCTCGTTTTTGTATTTTGACATCACGCAGGTGCGCGGGTAGCCGTTTTCGTTTATCGAAGTCAATGTGGCAATGTTCACACCGTTCACCAGCTCCGAAGCCTCAGCTTCAATTTGTGCGATTCTTTCTTTTTGTATCTCTCTTGCTGATTTTTGCGGTTCCATGGCAAATTCTCCTATGTTTTCAGTTACTTCCGTAATATTTGTCGATTCCGCCGAAACCCGGAATCATTTTGCCTGCCCTCGTCTTGGCAAGAAAGCTGCCGAGACGTTTTTCAAATTCGGCCGGACGTTTCCGCGCCGCGTCAATATAGGCAACACGGATGCGCTTGTAGCCCTCCGTGAAGGCTTTGAAGTTCTCACGGGCGAGGGGATCTGCCTCGATTTTTTCCAAAATATCCGTCGGGAAAACATACGGTGCGCCGATTATTTCCGCAACGCTATCCCGCACCTTCGGATGAATGAGTCCCTGCCCGTCAAGCAAAATCAGCCGCTCGATATTCGGTCGGGAATAGGCGCTGCCGGGCTTTCTCGGCGTAAAACGCTGTGCGCGGTGCAGCGGGTCTATGTGTTTGATGGTGCTGTCGATCCAGCCGAAGCACAGCGCTTCTTCCACCGCATCGTTATAGGAAAGGCACGCCTCGCCCGACTCCTTCATTGGAAAAACAAACCATATTTCTTTTTCACTTTCAAAATGCTCAAAAAGCCACGCACGCCATTCGGCGCGGTCGGAGGTGCAGAAGGTGTTATCGGTCATAATTCGTCCTTTCAGTCAAATAAACCGACTTGATGATTCTGAATCGGGTATTCGTTCAAATAGGCAAATATTTCATTCGGATCAGCCATCACGCCGCGAGCGTGACACTCCCTTTTGAAAATGCTCCACAGGTTTGCGGAGTTGTCCGACGGACATTCATAGGAACCGCCGAAGCGTTTTTGATACTGTTCCTTCATTCCCGAAAAATGCTCGTCAAGTTTCTGATAGAAATACTCCCGGCTTCCGCTCCGAAGCGTAACTCCGAAGCCGAAATTGATAATTCCGATCACGCCCGCGTCAAAACAGCAGTCAAGGATCCCGCGCAGATTTTCTTCGGTATCGTTTATATACGGCAATATCGGACAAAGCCACACGACGGTTGGGATTCCGCGCTTTCGGCACTCTTTCAGCACTTCAAAGCGGCGTTTGGAAGAACACACATTCGGCTCGATGATACGGCACAAATTTTCATCATAGGTTGTCAGCGTGATCTGCACGACGGCTTTAGAATGACGGTTGATCTGCTCGAACAGGTCGATGTCGCGCAGGATGCGATCCGATTTCGTAATGACCGAAACACCGAAACGATATTTGTCGATGATCTCAAGGCATTTGCGCGTGTATCCGAGAGTTTCCTCGCAATGCATATACGGGTCGCACATCGAGCCCGTGCCGATCATACATGGCTTGCGTTTTCTCCGCAGAGCGTCTTCCAAAAGTTCGGGGGCGTTTTGCTTTACAGCAATATCCTCAAACCGGTGATCCATCTGATAGCAGTCCGAACGGCTGTCGCAGTAGATGCAGCCGTGAGTACAGCCTCGGTAAATGTTCATGCCGTTTTTGGCGGAAAGAATTGTTTTAGCGTTTATATAATGCATTTTTCCTTATAATCAATTATTCAGAAACAATCTTTTTCAAATCAGACCAAAGCTGTTCGGCTTTGTCGTTAATAATTGTTTTCTCTTCGGGTGAAACAGTCTCAAAAAAGGTAAATGTTAACGTGGAATTTTTCTTTTTCCATTTGCCGACAACCTTTCCGTTCAAAAGAACAGACGGCATGACGATTCCGGAAAGATTGAAAATCCCTCGCAAATACTCTTTGGGAAGATAAATACTCTCCTGCTTCTGATAGCCGAGCATGAGCTGGTCAAAGCCCGCAAGGAAGATGCACGGAGGAATTTCTTTATCATAGGTTTTGCCGTTCGGAATATAATAATAGGTTTTGCCGCCGCAATCAAACGACTCGACGGGCAACTGCGTGAGCCAGTTTTTTACCTCGGCTTGTTTTGCTCCCGTGTAATACATCGCGTCGTGTACGGTTGCAGGTGCGATATTGGTAAAAAAACGACGCGCAATTTCAAGGTTTGCTTCTTCCTCGGGAATCGGCTTGAACTCGGGCGAGGCAATATACGCCTTTTTCTCCTGCACCGCGTAATTCATAAAACCGCGTTCACAAAGCTCTCTTATGCCGCCTCCCCACGGTTCAAACATAGATTCTTCCTCAAGCAGTGTCATTCCGTGCGCACGGCAAAGCTCTTTGAGCTCGTCGCGCGTGTATGCCCGCTCGGAAACCGCGGCAATGATGATGTCAGAAAGTTCTTTTTGCCTTTCCGGAGTCAGCGACCACTTGCCGCGCTGATTCCAGAAGGTGCAGCCGCCCCATTCGTTTTTGCGGTAAGACTCTCCGTTATCGCAGCGTATAAAAAGCGGCAGATCGCTTTCGGCAAACACATGAACCGTGCCGCGAACCGTCCAGTTTTTTACTAGCCCGTCGGCGACGGTCTGCTCATTGTAATCATTGCAACGGATTTTCAGCGAGTGCATGGCGTTTGGGAAAAACTGAGCCTGCACGCCGCACAGGTCGCGGACTACAGTCAGTTTGTCCGCGGGACTGATAAGATGCTGATTTGTTAATTGGCGGATTTTGAGTTCTTCAACGGTCATTGTACACCTGCTTGTTGCATCTTGTCATTAAACGCTTTTATATCAACTTGATTGCACTTGTTCACATACTTTTCTTGATATTGCTTCAAAGATCCGCACGGATAGTGCTCACAATCCGAACACACATCAATGCCTCGCTCTTTACAACACTTTACCCACGGACATTCTTTACATAAAAAGAATACTTCTTCCGAGCGGCCGCCGAGGCAATGAACAGCTTCAAGCGGAATATCCATACCAAATTCGTCTTTATAAAATTTTTGAGACTGCTTACGCAAATTATCGTCATGATTGACTGTCGCAAGATATGTACGGCAACGGGAGCAATCGTGACCGCAACAGCAAATAGATTTTTTCATAAATATACCCTCACAGCTTCTTTCGCACATACCCTGCCGCGCCTTGAATGGGTGATGTCGTTTTGGGGAGAAAAAGTGTTTTCGATTGAATAAAGCGAATCTTATCTGATGTCTTTAATGATCTTTAAGGCAATTCCCTGAATTGTCAGCTCATTGGGGTAGATATCGGCCTTTTTTTCGTCATATGACTTGTTTTCTGCGTGAAGGCGAGGTCTTCCGTTCTCCCAGAACAGGCGTTTCAGCGTATTGCCGTTCTCGGTGAGCGCAGCCACCACGTCGCCGCTGTCGGCTGTTTCGGTTTTCTTTACGAGGATCAGATCTCCTTCCTCAATGCCGATATCCGCCATGGAATCGCCGTAGGCTTCCAGAATGAAGCATTCGCCGTCGATCCATTCCTCGGGAATGGCAAGATAGCCCTTGATGTGTTCCTCCTGTTCGTCGGGCGTACCGCAGACGATCATCCCTACGAAGGGGATCCTGCGAAATCCGCACTTCATCTTCCTTTGCTGTTCGGATTCCAGCGTTTTTTTGCCGGAATACGAAACGACACCGCGTCTTTCAAGCTCCAATATATGGCGGTATGCCGTGGATTTGACCATACCCATATAATCCATAATGTCGGAAAGGCCGGGAGATGCACCGTTATTGTCTCTTGCATACTGCTTGATAAACTCTGCAAGCTTTTGCAATTTTTCCTCACTCATCACTCTCATAACGACACCTCGACATTATAGCAGAACTTCTTGTTTTGTTATTATAATATACAGCGCATACTTTGTCAATGAGTTTTTAAAACATATTGTTTCGTTATTTTAAAAAGTCTTATTCTTTGCTTTCAGCGACGCAGTTTTTTGTCTTGACCTGCTTAGAAAAAATCGGTTTTAAGGCTAAAACCCCAGACTCACTTGGAATTTTGCGGGTTTGAGTAGAAATAACGTCCGATCCTGCACCGACGCAGCGCTTCCGTCACATAAATCCGGACAAATTGTCTGCGGCGGCAAGCGAACTGTCCGAGCTTCGTCGGCGCATATGTGGATGATGAAAAACAAAAACGGGACGGCAGCCGGATAAGCTGTCGCCCCGTTTTCTGCGGTGCTTTTCAGACCGCGCTTACTTATTGATGATATGGATGTCTCTTTGCGGGAAAGGAATTTCGATTCCTTTTTGCTCAAATGCGATCTTGACGGCTTCATTAATGTCAAAGTTTACCGTCCAGTAATCGGCACTTTTTGTCCAGACACGCAGGACAAAGTTTATGCTGGAATCGCCGAATTCTGACAGACGGCAGAACGGCTCTTTTCCTTCCTCTTTAACAACCAATTCGTGTTTGTCAGCGATCTCAAGCAATGTCTGCCGCACCAACTCGGTGTCGGTGCCGTAAGCAACGCCGAAAGTGAAATCAACGCGGCGGTACTCTTCAACAGACACATTGGTTACGATGCTGTTGGCGGCTGAGGCGTTGGGTACTGTGATGTGGCAGTTATCGAGGGTTATTATAAGGGTGTAAAAGAGATTGATGTCCGCCACGGTTCCGGAAACGCCGGCAACGGTGATAAAATCACCGAGGGAGAAGGGACGAAGGAACATGATGGTGATACCGCCCGCTATGTTTGACAGTCCGCCTTGCAATGCCAGAGCAATAGCCGCACCGGCAGAAGCAATGACGGTGGTGATAGAGGCTGTCTGTACACCCATCGTGCCTACAATGCAAGCAATCAAGATCACTCGGAGCGTTACCATAATGGCACCGGTAAAAAATTTGTGAAGCGTCGGATCAATTTTGTCGGTCATTTTAATCTTGGAAAGTTTTCTGACCAACCATCCAATCAGTTTCCAACCTATGAAGAGAAGGATCAGACAGAGGATGACTCGGGTGATAGGATTATGCATAAGTTCACTGATAAAGTTCAAAACAGGAGTGACCGTGGTTTCAATAATATCCATTTTTATCATCATTCCTTTCTTATTTCCGCTATTAAACGGCAGTGATATTTGAAAACTTAATAATTATATCATGATTTTTCTATCTGGTCAAGGGAAAACGTTTTTTTAGATATTAAAACAAGAATTAACATCGCTTTCCATTGAAATATCTGTGTTTTTGGCAATGACTTTTTGTTTAGTA
>JAQXSY010000157.1 GCA_029219205.1 Bacillota bacterium
TTATATTTTTTTATCATAATGTTGTTTATTACAAAAGACAAAGGCGCCTTCATGCACGAAAACATGAAAGACGCCTTTGTCTTTAAATAACTGTATATTAATTTGATTCTTAAACAAAAACAGCGTCTCCGAGTGCGAACACTCAAAGACGCCATTGCCTTTATGTCACGTATTATACACCCATAAAAAACATTTGTCAACCCCCTTTTTTAATTTTTTTGATTAATTTGAAAAAATTTGTGCTTTCGTCAGACAAGATGAAAAATTCAAGGTATTATTGAGGAAAAAGAGCACTTTTATTCCTTTTTGACAGTAAGAAACACGTATTAAAGCAGAACATCAACACCTTTGAGGAAGACTCGAATTTGAAAAAGAAAAGCAAGCTGCTTGAACTGGTTGCTCTTGACAGCATTACTCCCGCTGATTTTAAGTCTATGACGGAGCAATGTATTGCCGATATCAAAGCTGCCGAGCGGGAGCTGGTCGATTTGCGTGCGCAGCAGGAGTCCGGTGAGGAATCCAAAGCCGGTATGGAGCGCATCCGAAAGGTCCTGCGCGACGCCGAACAGGATGGCGCCAATGGCGAGATTACAAAAGAGTTTGTATATACTTTCATCGACAAAATATTCGTTACACCCGAAGCGGACGGCTCGATGCGGTTGGATATCAAAATTTTTACCGGGGAATCCTGCGAAAAATATTTTGAAAAAATCAAAAACAGAAGCGTGCAAAGCTATGATTGCCCAGGCGGCTCGCCGGTCGTATGCGTCACACTTGCAAAAAAATCGTTCGGGTTTTCTTTTGTCCGCCTCGTATTGAAGAAGGCGGATGGCAACAAAAGACTTTCATCCTGCCGCCGAAAAGACGGCAGGATTTTTCTGTTCCGTTTAGACCGGTAAATTCAAAATCGGATCCGGTATGGACCGTCCGAATTATTTGTTTAACTTTGCGTGTCGGCGCGCGGGAAAAATCTGCGCCGATAAAAACCGCCGTGCCGGGAAATCCCTGACACGGCGGTTTTCTGTCTGCTTTTTTAATTTGAAGTTTTATTCTTTGTTTTTCGTTTTTGAGGAATGCCGGATAAAATATTAATCAGCACATAAAGTCCGACTAAAATCACAATCGCATAAATCAGGATCAAATACATGGAAGAAAGCTCAACTTTGCTGCCGAAGAAATACAGATTGCAGTCAACGCTGTCCCGGAAAGACTCCACCACTTCATTCGGAAAACCCTGAGAGTCCATTTCCCGGAACACACCTCTCAGCGCGTGATTTCGCAGCAGAGAAGTACCGTATGTACCGGGCAGGAAAGAAATAACTTTTTGCAGTCCCTCGGAAAACTGAGAAATGGGCATATAAGCTCCGCAGATAAAGCCGTATCCGGCGCTGATGATTGTTCCGACCGCCGAGCCCTGTCCGGGTGTGGACAAAGGATAGTTTATGCAGGAGGACAAAGCCGTACCGAAAAGCGCTAACAGCGTTACATCAAGTAGCAGTGCAGCCACATCTAAAGCCGTCAGATACCATCCGACATAAGCCAAATATACGAGACAAATTCCTGCTGCCGTGAAGCAAATAAGCAGTGTTGACAGAAGCGTGGACAGATAATAGCTCAGCGCGAGAACCCCGGCCCTTACCGGAGCGATGGTCAGATCCCGCCGGGCGCCGGTAATTTTATCTTGTACCATTAAAAGGTTGGAGCAGAAAGCTACCGTCACACAGCTTACCGCCAAAAGCGACGATACAAGTTCTCCTCCCACAAATCCTCCGATAAGCTTGTCCGATACGGTTGCGCCTGCCGCTTCCAGAGAGCTGCGGAAGCTGTCCTCGTATACATTGCCCAGAAATGTGCTGTACAAAACAAGCAGAATGAGGGGAGTAATCAGCGAAGTAAAAAACATTCCCTTGTCTTTGAAATATAGTTTCGTATTGCGCCGAATCAGCGCGCCGAGTCCGGTCATTTTTCGGTACCCCCAATAAGCTTTTTGCCTGTCACCGCCAGAAAAACATCGTCCATCTTTCCCTTTGTGATCTCATAATCTTTAAAAATCTCAGGATATTGCATAATCAGTTCCGTTGCGGCTTCGGTGTTTGGAACCGATACTCTAAAAGCGTCCCGAATCGTTTCATAAGGCGCGCCGAGCCGCTTTACCTGTTCTTCTTCAGCGCCGTAAAGCGTGATAAAATCTCCGGTATATGTGTTTTTTAAAGTCAAAGGCGTGCCCTCGGCGGAGATCTCTCCGCTGTCTAGAATTACCACATAATCCGCGTCGGCAGCTTCCTCCATGTAGTGTGTGGTCAGGAACACCGTCATACCTTCTTTTTTTCGCAGCTCGCCGACAACCCGCCACAGTATGCTTCTGGTCTGCGGGTCGAGGCCTGTTGTGGGCTCGTCAAGAATCAGAATTTTGGGGTTGTGCAGTAGCGCACGCGCAATGTCTATCCTGCGGCGCTGACCGCCGGAAAGCTTTCCGACGGTACGCTTCAACAGGTCTTCAAATTCCAAAAGGCCTGCGAGCTCCGACAATCTCTTGCGGAAAGCATTTCCACGAATTCCGTACAGCGCGGCGCGGCTTTGCAGATTGTCCTGTACGGAAAGGTCTTTGTCAAGTACGGAGCTCTGGAACACAACTCCAAGGCTTCGCTTAATTCCGTTAGTGTCGTCATCAATATTAATGCCGTCAATCAGAACAGTCCCGGTGTCTTTTGCCAGCTGACCGCACATAATGTTTATGGTGGTGGATTTTCCCGCACCGTTAATTCCCAAAAAGGCGAACAGCTCGCCCTCTTTTACGCAAAAACTCAGATCCTTCACCGCCTGCACATTGCCGAAGCGTTTTGCAAGGTGTGAAATTTCAATCAGGTTGCTCAAGGGTTGTTCCTCCTGTAGATAAGTTAATATTTTGGGCTGCTTGGGATGACAATGGCGGCGATAATATAGGCAATAATGCCGCTGCCGCCCAGTGCGCAGAATGCGATCAATCCAAGCCGCACGAGCGTTGGGTCAATGCCGAAATACTCGGCAATGCCGCCGCACACGCCGCATAACATTTTATTTTTGTTGGATTTATAAAGTTTCTTGTTCATATTTTGATTCCTCCGATTTTTCTTTTTATTTTTTCCGCAAAAGCTCCGGCGGAAAAGAACATACCGGTCGGCTTTACCGTTCGTGCGGATAATAATTTAAATTCGCTTCCCGGGCATGCGGTGAAAAAATATGTATATAAAGAGCAAGTGCGTTTAACATTGCCGAAGAAAGGCATTATGTTAAGGGAAACCGTTTATCGCGCGGCGCAGTGATCTCGTTCAAAACAGTCGGATGATATTACTGAGAAGTCTGGTTTCCGTGCATTTCATTTACGGCATGAAAATATTATATACGATATAATTGTTTAACGATAGGCTGAAATTCAAGCCGGTTGTGTCATTTTTTCAGGTTTATTGGGGTTTTGTTTCCAAAACAGCCAAATACTAGTTTTTAGGCGGCGGTTTTTGTCTTTGTTTGTATTGAATGGAAAAAAGGAAAAGGAGACCATGCCAATGGCCGTATTTCTTTTTTGGAACAATTTGATTTCAGCGGAAAAACGATCAAACCCTTTTGTACGCATGAAGGCAGCGGTCTTGGAGGCAGCGTGAGCGACATTAAAAAAATGTGTCCCGCCGCAAAGATTGAAAATTGTCTTGCAATTTACGGCGGCAACGTAAAACGTTCAAGAAAGGATATTGAAAAATGGATTCAGGATGATTTGCTGTGAATATACCGGAAATGAGCGCTTTTCCAAAAGGAAACGCAAACGAAGCATTTGCACGCTTTTTCACCGAGCAGAGTTATTTAAATATACTTTCAGCAGATCAGGTTGTTATCGGCAATGTAACCTTTGAGCCGAAATGCTGCAACAACTGGCACATTCATCATGCGGATAAAGGCGGAGGTCAGATACTGCTTGTTACCGCAGGAGAAGGCTGGCATCAGCAGTGGGGAAAGCCGGCAAGAAAGCTGAAAGCCGGAAATATTGTTCATATTCCGGCGGAGATCAAGCACTGGCACGGTTCGGCGGCTGATTCATGGTTTCAGCATTTGGCAGTCGAAGTGCCGGGAGAAAATTGCAAAACAGAATGGTGCGAGATGGTCTCCGAAGAGGAATACAAATGATTTTACGGGCAAAACAGTAATCCCGTTCTGTACATCGGCAAGCTTGGGCTTGGGAAACAGCGCAGAACTGCTGAAATAAGCCGCGGGGACAGGAAATTGGCTTGACGGAAAGAGATTTTCTTCCTATGTAATGGAAACAGAGATTGAAGGATGGATAAAAAGTCTTGAATTGTTTTAATAACATTGAGTTTAATTTGAAATAAGTATGTCTGTTATAAAATAATGACATTTTAAGCTGTCAAAAGAAATCAGACCGTAAAAGCCATTGCCGAAAACCTGTTTTTGCGCATATATATCGTCCTTTTTTGACATATTATGTTTCCGTTAACGGGAAAACATTTTCTTTCGAAAACGGACAAGCCGAAGAACAAAAGTATCTGTAACACTTTTCTTTTCTTTTTCATATATTTAAGTGAACTGCTTTAGCAGTTCGGAAAGGAATGAATAGCAATGGGTGTAACGACTTCAAACAAAGAGCTTAGCACATCAGTCATAAAGTGCGGCGAAGCTTTTACGATCAAGCTGTCTTTGGCGGCAGAGCCGGATATTGTGTCAAATCCCACGGACATTGTATTGGTTTTGGACCGTTCCAGAAGTATGGCGGGAAGTCCGCTTGCAAATCTTAAAAGCGGTGCAAAGAGATTTATTCAGATTATCGATGAATCAACAGACAGCGAACATGACGGTCATATAGGCAACGGAAGTCATATCGGTATTGTGAGCTTTGCAACCACAGCTACGCAGGATACCCAACTGATTACTTCGGTGGAAGATTTGAATGCGGCGGTAAACGCGCTTTCAGCAGACGGTTTTACAAATCATTCCGATGCCTTTGAAAAAGCGATTCAGCTTTTTAATCCCTCGTCAACAAATGAAAAAGTTATTGTTATGTTTACTGACGGAGTTACAACAGTGGGAGATAATGCCGCTCCGATTGCAGCTGCCGCAAAGGCGCAGGGCATCATTATTTACTGCATAGGCCTTTCGGGAAACGGCGGAATCGATGAGCAGGCTCTCAAGGATTGGGCGTCAGATCCCGATTCGTCTTATGTTTCAATTACTCCCGATGACGAGGAGCTTTACAAGCTTTTTGAAGATCTTGCGCGCAATATCTCAAAGCCGGGCGCAACTAATATTACAATAACAGATACTGTCGCTCCCTGTTTTAAAATAATTTCCCTGTCTGCCCCGACAAAGGGAACGGCGAGCCTGGTTGATACAAATTCGCTGCGTTGGAAAATCGACGAACTGGGCGTTTCCAAAAGCGAGGGCGCGGTTCTGACATTTACCGTTGAACACATCGGCCCGTGTTCGGGTACGCTTGTGGTAAACGATTCGATAATATACGACGACGACGAAGGCAACTCTGTCACATTCCCGTCTCCCGAGATTACGGTTGACTGCGGAACAGACGTATTTCCGGAGACGTGTCCCGAGCCTGTTGACGTGACGATTGAAGGATGTAATGATTCAATCGAATATGACGCAGGCGATCTTGTCATGGAGTCGCTGGGACGGATTTTGCAGCTGTCCGTAACTCTCAAAAATGTCTGCCCGAACAAGCGCGTGGCGCTGGCTGCAATCGTTACCGAGGTCGGCTCCGACGGCACGGAACACAAGCGCGGTTTGAAAACAATGACAATTCCTGCACATACAGGCGATTCCTGCCGTGACGTAACGGTAAGGTGCATTAAATTTGTTCTCCCCGAAGATTCTGACGTGCAGCGCACCGGGGATAACGGAATATGCGAAAAACGCTGTCTGAAGGCAAGATTTATTTCGCACTATATTGATAATGATTTTGACTGCTACGATGTAATTATTTAAAAGTTAAATAACGGCATAATCCACGGCAGGAGAAAACAGCCTTAGAGAAGACGATCCAAACATTAACCGCAATCGGCTGCCGATAACTTTTCAAAACCGGAGATTACCGCTTTGGTGTGAATGGAGGGAAACCGCCCTCCGTACAGATTCATTTTGTCGTATCAATAAGGCTTTTTCGGACATCCGCGTAGCAGAAATTATGAGATTACCCGGATGGTTCCGGCGTTCACAAAAAAATATATTTTTCTGTTAAATCCTGCCGGCAAAAAACGCAAACTGAAAGGGCGGCACTTCATAAAGAAGCTGCCGTCCTTTCAGTTTATCTGCAAAAAGAATCATGTTTGGATTTTTGAGATTTTGATGTTAAAATCCGATGCTTCGCTATATCTTTGGAAAAACAAATGATATTCTTCGCTGCGCTCTGGTGATGTTATCGCCTAAAAACGCAGCGGAAGTATAACTCGCCGCTTGGCGAACACAAAGGATGCTTTTTTTGTTCGGCTATATTCGGAGGGGCTCCCTTGATATTCTGATTGAAAATAATCCCGCACTCCGGAGAGATTTATCTGTCTCGGGAATTGTACTTAAAATCGAAATTCAAAACCGTCAGTCTATCAGGACTGACGGTTTTTCATTATGTGGCACCGCAGGATTCTGCAGTTATGCAGATTCAGCAGATTTGCTTGATTTCTCCATTGACGGTCAGCGTCCTGCTGACGTTGCCGCGAAGAGTCAGATCTCCTTCGACAGTTACGTCGCCGTCGACGTCAGCGAAGATCTTGCAGTCGCCTTTACACTTAATATTGCCTGAGACGCGGCGATTTTCCGGATCGGACTCCCGGCCTATCTGACAGTCTCCGGCGCATTCAACATTACCGGAGAGGTCGCCGTTTACCGCGACGTCGCCGCCTGTGCTGATATCTCCCTCGACATTTCCACGAATCACGACGTCGCCGCCTGAGTTGATATCTCCCTCGACATTTCCGCGAATCACGATGTCGCCGCATGCTTTGCTGTTGCCGGAGACATCGCCTTCTATCACGACATCACCGTCAGAGCTGATATCTCCCTCTACGCTGCCGTTAACCACTACGTCGCAGCCTGAGCCGATATTCCCGTATACGCTGCCGCGAACCAGGATGTCTCCGCCTGTTTCGCTGTTGCCGGAGAGGTCGCCTTCTACCGTGATGTTACCTTCGGATTTGCTGTCTCCAACGATATTGCCGCGAACCAGGATGTCTCCGCCCGCCTCGCTGTTGCCGGAGAGGTCGCCTTCTACCGTGATGTCACCTTCGGATTTGATATCTCCCTCGACATTTCCGCGAACCACTACTTCGCCGTCCGCCTCGATGTTTCCGGAGACGTTGCCGCTGAAGAAAAAATTTCCGCTGCATACGATATTGTCGTGAAGATTCCGGGCAGGAAACTGAGTTTTATCGGAAGATTCTTTCGGGCAGCCTTTTGAATCTTCGGCGTCTGCGTCAGTTAAATCCGGGATTTCCGCCGTGCTAAACAATGCGTTCATGTCGACGCCGAGTATCGACGCAATTTCGGGCAGCAGAGTTATGTCGGGAAGCGTCTCTCCTCGCTCCCATTGACTGACTGCCTGATGACTGATTCCGAGCTTGCTTGCAAGCTCAGCCTGAGTCAGCGGTATCGTGCGGCGCAGTTTGGCTATGTTTAAACTGATGATATTTTTTTCGTTCATTTTTTACCTCCGGTTCTGTTGTGAGAAAATTATAGCACAATTATAACATAACCTCAATAAAGCGTTTGTTGAAAATGCTAAAAAAGCGTTGATTTTTTTGCAAGCACCGCTTGAATCGGCAGAAGATACGCAAATCTGTAAAAAATGATATGCCAAACGACGTGCAAAGTCAGCGGTAAATTGAAATTCATTTTACGACGTTCGAAAATTTTCTTTGCTGCTTAAACAGACGCAATCCGCAAGCGGATGTTACTCTGCCGTCTCTTCGATTTAAACCGCAATTTGCAGAGCAGAGAACGCGATGTATTCTTCGGAAATAAGCGCTTTTGCGGCAAGGGTAATTCTAAAGAAAAATTATGATTCAAAGGCGTTTGAAAACGCATGGAAAAACATTCTCTTTTGTCATTTCCATGATATTATGGGAGGATGCGCAATAAAGGATGCATATAATGACGCAAATTATATGCTTGGCGAGAGTATGTCCTTTGCGATGAGAACGGAAAACAACGCGCTGCAGAGCTTGTCTTAGGCAATTGATACATCAAACGCGGAGCAGGGTTATCCGATAATAGTTTTTAATCCGCACAGATTTGACGTTGAGGAAATGGTATCCGTTAATAAGCAGATCCAGTGGATTTCGGACGCTGAAGGCAATGAATTGACAGTACAGCACGTGCGCTCGCAGACACACTGCTGCGAGGCAAGATCGGATACGGCGTTTATCGCCCGTGTTTCCGCTATGGGATATGCTTCATATTTTATGAAGTTTAAAGAGAATCCGGCCGAGGAAAAAGACTGCGGAGAGCTGTTTATTGATGACACATCCATGGAAAACGAAAATTTCAGGATAGAATTTGAAGCGCATACGGGTTACGTAAGGTCGATATACGATAAGATTAACGGCAGGGAACTGCTTGACGGCTATGGAGCCGTACCGCGTGTTATCGACGAGTATGAACACGACACATGGTCGCACGCTCTCAATTTCTTTGATAAACACACGGCTGATTTTTCTGACGGCGAGCTGAAAATAATTGAAAGAGGACCGCTCCGCGTTATTATGAAAACCGTAAACAGATACAACGGATCGACGCTTACCCAGTATTTCAGCTTGCGTAAGGGCGGCAGGACGGTTGACGTCAGAGCAAATATTGACTGGCACGAGAAACACAAAATGCTCAAGCTCGCATACAGTACGGTATTTAAAAACCCGGACGCTTATTACGAGATTCCATTCGGCGTTATCAGGCGTCCTGCCGACGGAGAGGAAGAGCCGGGACACAGCTGGATAGCCGTAAAAGAGGGCGGACTTGGCCTGGCAATGCTCAATAACAATAAATACAGCTTCTCTGTCAAGAAAAATGTCATGAATTTGACGGTAGTACGCAGTCCTTTGTTCGCCGATCACGGCAGAAAACGTGACGACGAGTGTGAGTTTACCGATCAGGGCAGTCACGATTTTGCTTATTCCCTGATGCCTGTTGGAGCGGACGGCTGGAATGAGGTTGTAAAAGAAGCGAAAAAACTCAATCTTCCAATGACGTATATTATTGAGAACAATCACAGAGGAACGCTTCCGCAGAGCTTCCGCGGCTTTGTATGCGACAGGGAAAACATCGTTGTATCGGCGTTCAAGGTTTCGGAGGATGGAAAGGGAATTGTTTTAAGAGCCTATGAGACCGACGGCGTGACAACCAACGTTAAAATTTCGGGAGCGCTTCTTCCGGATGAGCTTAACGTCACGTTCGGCGCTTACAGCGTAAATACTTATTATTATTCCAATGAAACGCGCAAGTGGAAAGAAGTGCTCCTGACAGAGTACGATATTTAAGAAACCGCGGCGCATTGAATAAGCAGACGGCTTTGCAAAACCCAAAGCATTATCAAAAACAAAAAAGTGATGGGGCTGTTATGAAAATCGGAATAGATATAGGCGGAACGAAGTGCGCTGTCGTTCTTGGGGATGATACGCATATTGAGAAAAAGATAAAAATCGCCACAACCACCTGCGAAGAAACAGTTGAAAACATTGTAAAAGCCGTTTCGGAAATCGGATGCGGAGACGCAATCGGGATATCCTGCGGAGGTCCGCTTGACTTTGAAAAAGGAATCATTATGTCTCCGCCCAATCTTGTCGGATGGAACGACGTTCATATCACCGAAATGATGACGGATAGATTTTGTGTTCCGGCGTATTTGTGTAACGATGCAAACGCAGGCGCTCTTGCCGAATGGAAATACGGAGCGGGTAAAGGAACGAAAAACATGATTTTTCTGACCTTTGGCACAGGCTTCGGCGCCGGAATCATTTTTGACGGAAGACTGTACAAAGGAACGAGCGGTATGGCGGGAGAGATCGTTCACATCAGACTTTGCGATTACGGTCCGGTAGGATACGGAAAGCAGGGATCGGCGGAAGGCTTTTGCAGCGGCGGAGGACTTGCGCAGATCGGAAGAACGCTGGCAGCGGAAAAGCTTCAAAGAGGTCTGACGCTCCCGTATTGCGGGAGCGTCGCGGAGCTTGACAATATTTGTGCAAAGGTTCTTGCGGATTATGCTCACCGGGGAGACGAAACCGGCCTTGAGGCTTACAGAATATGCGGCGAGATGCTGGGCAGGAGCCTGTCCATACTCATTGACTTGTTAAATCCGGAGGCAATAGTTTTGGGAAGCATTTTTGCCCGAGACGAGGAGCTGATAAGACCTCATATGGAAAAGGTACTGGAAAGGGAAACTCTTTCTGCCGCCCGTTCGGTTTGCCGTATCTTGCCTGCCGCGCTCGGAGAAAGTTCAGGTGATTTTGCTGCTTTGGCGGTTGCTTTTGAAGGAGAAAAAAATGTCGGATGAACTGATGATGCGATATCCGCAGCTTAAAGCCTGTGAGGACGATATTTTAAAAGCAAAGGATATGATGCTTCATACGTATTACGGAGGCGGAAAAATTCTTGTTTGCGGAAACGGCGGTTCCTGCGCAGATTCTGACCACATTGTCGGCGAGTTGATGAAAGGTTTTCGTTTGAAACGGAAAATGAACGAAAAAACCGCAGAAAAATTCAGAGAAACGCTCGGAGAAGAGGCGGACTTTTTTATTGAAAGGCTTCAGCGCGCCGTTCCGGCTATATCTCTTCCCGCGCAGAGCGCAGTATTGACCGCATACGCAAATGACGTTGACGCCGAGCTGATGTATGCTCAGCTGGTGTTCGGGTATGCCTCTGAGGCGGATATGTTGATTGCAATTTCCACTTCCGGAAACTCAAAAAACGCCGCCGCCGCCGCAAAGGTTGCAAAAGCTCTTGGAACAAGGACGCTTGCTTTGACCGGAGCAAACGAAAGCGTTCTTTCGGGCTTGTGCGATTGCACCGTAAAAGTTCCCGAAACCGAGACATTTTAGGTTCAGGAGCTGCACCTTCCCGTATATCATTACCTTTGTGCGGAGGTTGAAAAGACTCTTTTTGAAGAATAGAATTTTAAAAGCCTTTGCTCTGTCAGGAATTTGTCGGCAAAATAACCTCTGATCAATTT
>JAQXSY010000158.1 GCA_029219205.1 Bacillota bacterium
AAAATGTACTACAAAGAGGGGGCAATACCACCGCAGGCAGTACAACAAGCAACGGCAGAATACAGGAAAAACAGCGATAAAATCGGCAATTTCATTTCTGAATGTTTGACAATGACAGGAAGAAACACAAAAGCCCTTGATGTTTATATCAAATATAAAGAGTGGTGCTTAAATAATGGTTTTGGAGTTGAAAACAAAACGAACTTTTTTGATGAACTCAAAGGCAAAAACCTTTTTGCAGACAGAGGAACGGTAAACGGTTTGACCGTCCGCAATGTTGTAGTAGGTTACGATATAGTCAAGAGTGATTATTCGTACTCATATCAAAGGCAAGAGGTTAGCAGACGGTGGGAAGATTTACCCGAAATTGAGGACGATTTACCGCTATAAATGACAATGTGTAATTATGTGCATTTCATCTGTGAACTTCTCTATTATTTGGAATATAGAAAACTTTACATAAAAAATGCACATTTTTACACAATCACTAAAGAACAGGAGATATTTATATGTTAAATTGCATTACCTTAAAGAGAGTAAAACGAGGTAATATTATAAAATGCGTTTCTTTTGCCTTGCTTCTTGCAATGTGTCTGTTGTTATTTGCAGGGTGCGGAAATGAGCAAAAAGTGTTGTATAAAAGTAATAGTGTTGAGGTTATCCGTGAGGGCAATAAAACGGCTGTATATGACCTTTTAACAGACAATGAGTACAATTACAAGACCGTGCGAGTGAAACGCTCTGACGGTGTTGTAGAGGCTTATACGGCAGTTGACACCGATACTATAAAAATCGAGGTGCTACCCTCTGCAACTTTACGGATTTATGATAAATCGGCTGAAAAGGTTATCACTATTAGGCGGTGAATGTTTTATGATAATCCACTATCGAAGCCCGAATGAACTCCGAAAAATTTTACTATTAACTGTCGATGAACTGTCGAGGGAACAGGTGGCGAACAAGTGGAAGCGGTGACGAAACGGTGAAAATTGATGTTTCAGATATAGACTTTTCTTTTGATGATATTGACCTTGATACATTGTTTGATGATTTTGAAGTAGATTTATCTTTTGATGATATGGACTTTGATTTTAATATAGAAATTCCGTCTGATTTTTCATTGAACAGTGAGGGAACAGAGAGAAAAAGCAAGTTGAACAACGAGCGAACAAAGAGAAAAAACAAGTTGAAGCACGAGTGAAGCACGAGAAAATCACTTTTTTACTTGTTGAAACTTGTTGAAATAATTTCCTATATCGCATTGAAGCAAGAGAAATTCCTCACTATAAAAAGGAATACTTTCTCACCCTAAAAAAAGAGAATTTCCCCACATATAAAAAGAATACTGGGCAGATATAAAAAAGGGATAACAACCTGACAAAACCTGATATTTTTTCATATATAGTGGGGAAACAACCTCATAAAACTTGAAATTCAAAAATATATAGATGTTGAAAAAAGTTGAAACTTAAAACATATATGTTGACATTTCCAACAAATAAGAAAAAAGCGGTTGAGGATTTTAGACCTTAACCGCTGATTTTTTATGTTTTTTGACCGTTCGGACATCAAACGGACATCAAAAAAGGCTTGCAACAAGGCGAAAACCCTGTAAACAAGCCATTTTTTCGATAAAATAATTATCTCTTTGAGAACTGCGGTGCGCGACGGGCTGCTTTGAGACCGTACTTTTTTCTTTCCTTCATACGAGGGTCACGTGTAAGCAATCCGGCCTTCTTGAGAAGAGGCTGGTATGCGGCATCTGCCTGAACGAGAGCTCTGGAAACGCCGTGACGAATTGCGCCTGCCTGTCCGGAGAATCCGCCGCCGTTTACTCGGCAAATAATATCAAATTTTCCGATTGTGTTTGTAACGCCGAAAGGCTGGTTAACAATAAGCTTAAGCGTCTCAAGACCGAAATAATCGTCTATGTCGCGGTCATTGATAGTAACTACGCCTGTGCCGGGTACAAGGCGAACACGTGCAACAGACTTTTTTCTTCTTCCTGTTCCGTAGAAATAAGGCTTAGAACTTGTATACATTATCTATTACTGCTTCCTTTCCGATTTACTGAACATTCAGCTCAATGGGCTTCTGCGCCTGATGCTTGTGATCTGCGCCGCGATAAACCTTGAGTCTGGTGATTGCGGTGCGTCCGATTGAATTTCCGGGAAGCATTCCGCGTACTGCAAGTGCCATTGCCATGTCGGCGCGATTTGCCATAAGCTGACGATAGCTGGTCTCCTTGAGACCTCCGATATAACCGGAATGACGACGATAAAACTTTTGATCAAGCTTGTTTCCGGTGAGAACCGCCTTATCCGCGTTAATGATAATTACAAATTCGCCGCAATCGACATGAGGCGTGAATTCAGGGCGATGCTTGCCTCTGAGAATGGTAGCGGCAGCGGCGGCCGTCTTTCCGAGCGGCTTTCCGGCAGCATCTATAACGTACCATTTACGATCAATGGTCTCTTTTTTTGCCATAAAAGTGGACATTAGATGTTTTCCTCCAACGATGGTAATTTTATTTTTACAATATATAAAATTATAACACGCCGATTAATGCTTGTCAATAGTCTTTTACAAAAAAAGTCCGATTTTTTAATATAACGCCCAAAAGCTCGTCATTTCTTCTTCAGAACGCCTCTTTCCTCATTAACTCTCGTTCTCTATATCACATTTCATTTTATTTGCATATAATAAAACCGAAGGAGGATATTCCTTTGAGTCAAGTTTTATTTGCATTTTCACTGACGCTTCTTGCAGGCGTTTCAACAGGTATAGGCAGCCTTGCCGCGATGTTCTTAAGGAAAGAAAGCGCAAAATTCTCCGCTTTGAGTCTTGGATTTTCCGCGGGAGTAATGATTTACATATCCATGCTTGAAATTCTGCCGAAATCAACAGAAATGCTGGAATCTACCCTTTCGTCCAAAAACAGTTTCCTTGTTTCCGCCGTTTCTTTTTTCGGAGGTATGCTGCTGATATGGCTGATAGATATGTTCATCCCCACACCGCAGCCGACGGTTAACAGCGGAAGTGCGCCACCGGCAAAACTGATGCGTACCGGTATTATGACTGCAGTCGCAATCAGCATTCACAATTTCCCCGAGGGCCTCGTTACGTTCGTTTCGGCCCTTCGCGAACCAACGCTTGCAATACCGGTTTTTTTCGCCGTCGCAATTCACAATATTCCCGAAGGAATTGTCGTTTCCGTACCGGTTTATTCAGCAACCGGAAGCAGAAAAAAAGCTTTCTGGATATCTTTTCTTTCCGGACTGACCGAACCTCTCGGTGCGCTTATCGGCTGGCTCATACTGATGCCTTTTATGAGCGACTTGCTCTACGGTATTCTTTTCGGAATAATTGCCGGAATTATGGTTTTTATCTCTTTCGACAAACTTTTTCCGACCTCCATGGAATACGGAAACGTCAGACTGTCCGTTTACGGCGTAATTGCCGGAATGGCCGTCATGGCGCTGAGCCTTTGGCTGTTTAAATAAATAAAAAGCGGGGGATTTTCGGTCTGCACTTTGTTTTTGAAATATTCTGTTTCCGCTTGCGGAATGCGGCTGTTTAAGCCGCAAGGAATATTTCGGAACGGCGTAAGTTGAATTTCATTTTACCGCTAACTTTGCACGCCGTTTACCCTCCGCTTTTTATTTAATAATGTTTTCCTTTGTAAAACTAAGCTTGTAAACTATACCGCCGTTATACTCTTTGTTGTTGCAAACTATATATGCTTCTTCGCCGTACACAGTCAGATTTTCCGGCTCAACTTCCATATCATCGATTGGAATTTGGAATTTCAGCGAACCATTTTCCCAGTCATAAACGCGTATTTCGCAGGGATATCCGTACTGCGACGAACGCACAAACCAGATTCCGCAGTCGTCACACCACACTCCCTGCGACAGAGTTTCCGGCGTTTCAACCTTGAATGAGCGTAAAAGACTGAGGTTTTTATCCCATACGTCGATCGTTCCGCCGCACCACTCTCCTGAGCCGTAAAGCTCTCTTTCAAAGCTGTATCCAATTGAAAAAAACGGACGTTCAAGCTCTCCGGCTTCCGTTATCTCAAAAGTCGCCGGATCAACGAAGGAATAGTATGAATATCTGTCGTCGCCGTTTTGCTGACAGTGCGACACAATTATCTCGCCGCGGTTTGTGTTGTACGCCAGGTTGTTTGCATGGTCGAGATCAAGCGGTTGGCTTGTGCGGATAAATTTTCCGTCCGTTCCGATCTCGGCAAGTTTGACGCGCGATTCTTCATTATCGTTTTCGATAAAAGCGATAATGAACGATGCGCCGGTAAAGCATCCGCCCTGCACAAAACGGTTCTTTTCATCAACGCTGTCAAACCTGAACCATTCGACGGGCTTTGCTGTATAGCATGCGCCTTCTGTCAGTCCAAGCTTGTTTTTCTTTATCGTTATACCGAATTTGTTCATATTGAAATTCATGACCTTTCAATTATTGTTCTTCTATTCTATCTTTTTTCAGATGTAAAATCAAGTAATTATTCTCATTTATCCGGACAAAAAAGCATATGTTCGGCACCATGCACAAGAAAAGCGGAAGCATTTTGTTGCTTCCGCCGTTTTTTTATTACCGGAGTTATTTTAACATAAAAAGCTTGACTTCCACGATGATGAAAAGTCGGTATGTCTGGTTCAACGGGAAATATTATTTTTTCGGCGTCTCCGTTTTCCGTAAGCTGCAATATATGCAATCGCGCACACGGGAATTGCGCCGAGCAAGTCAAGCACGGAATGCTGTTTAAGGAATACCGTTGATACCGAAATAAGTACAGCCATAACCGTAAAGGCTATGCGCCAGCATGTTGAGGAGAAATGCTTTGTATGCCATGCGCAGCAGAGCGTAGCCGCCGAGCCTATAACATGTATGGACGGAAAAACGTTTGTGTTTGTATCAAAAACGTAAAAATGAGCGATAAATCTTGTAAGTACATTATCCCTTTCAAATACAACCGGCCTCAGCTGCTGACAATTTGGAAACAAAATATATATCAGAATTGCGATCGTATAAGAAACCATAATAAACACCATAAGCCGCTTGAAGCTTTCGGTATCAAACAACAGCGTGTAGATATGAATGCCCACCAGGTAAACAAACCAAAAAAAATACGGGATAATAAACCACTCGCAGAACGGTATCAGATCGTCGAGCGGACAGTACATTGGATAATAGCTGTCTCTGATCCACAGCCTCTCGACCGTAAGAAACATAATCCCGAAAAACGGCCAGTACAGCGCATAAAGCAAATGATTATACTGCGGAGACAAAAGCTTCGAAAAACGAAAATCTTTGTAGTTTGTTATATTCATTGATTCTCTCTCTTACATAGTCCGGGTTCGAACGTGCCAGCTCCCTGCTCCTTTTTTCTTAAAAATTCGGCGACTCTTGCAAGTTTCGGACGATTGAATCTTTGTATCATGTTGAAAGGAATATTAAGAAACATATACAAAAACGACACAATCCACCCGCCGGCGCCCGGCCAGATCACGACGCATCTGAAGCCGAGAATACAAAGTACGGTATGAATAAATTCTGCGATACAGGTCTCTTTAATCAGAGTATCGAGCTGTTCCGCAGTTATTTTTGAAGAAAGGGATTTCTCAGGTATCGTTCCGGGAAGAATACGGCTCATATCCGGGACTTTATCACGCCATTTTTTTATTCCGAAACGATTATAAAACGCTCCTCCGTGTTCAAACTCAAACGGTTTATACGGAAACATTTCATAATCAAACCATTTTTTAGGAAACATTCTTCCGATAGCAAATGAGATTATGCCGATTAAAAAAAGATATTCAAAACAATGAAAAAATCCATACATTATAGTTCTCCTCCAGTTTTCGGAAGAACAGCGCAAAACTCAGCCGCTGGTTCGTCGGCATTATCAACTGATATTATATGAGCCTTACGGTCAGATTATTTTCCTTAAGAACACACATTTCAAGAAAAAATTACACATTTATTTTATTTTATACCTATTTTATTAACTGAATATAAATAAAACCATAATAATTTGCCGAAATTTGACGTTTTTTTAAAAAATCTTTTATTAATATATACTTTTTGACGAGAATGTGGTAAAATTTAATTAACAATTTATTTCGGAGTTAAAAATGGGAAAATCAAGCGAACAGAAAACGAATGTTATGCGTATTCTTGATCAGGCAAACGCCGTGTATGCCGGAATGTGTTACGCCGAGACGGGGGCGATAAGCGGATCAGAGGTGGCCGACGCGCTGGGCGAGGATCACGCGCATGTTTTCAAAACACTCGTAACCGTCGGGAAAAGCGGCGAACACTATGTTTTTGTAATTCCGGTCGATCTCGGCTTAAATCTGAAAAAAGCCGCGGCCGCCGCAAACGAAAAATCGATTGAGATGATTAAGCAAAAAGAGCTTCTGCCTCTGACCGGCTACATACACGGAGGATGTTCTCCGATCGGCATGAAAAAACCGTTCAGAACATTTATACATAACTCTGCGGAGTCTTTGGAAAACATTGTTTTCAGTGCAGGAAAAATCGGATATCAGATAAAAATGTCGCCCGACGAGCTTAAAAAAGTGATACCGTTTTCTTTTGCCGACATTGCGGAATGATAAAAGCGCACCGCGGCTGTCGGCAGTTTGCGGTGCGCTTACCGATTATTTATACTCTATAACCATCGGTGCGCCTTCCTCCCATAAACCGAAGGCCTCATTCACGCTGTCATCCGTAAAGACAGGCAGGTATTTATCGAAATCCGAAGCAAGATCCGGATATTTAAAAATATCACCGTAATCTATCCACATTACCCTGCCCTCCTCGGTACGTTCGAGAAGCTCACCGGTAAAATCATCCGCTCGATAGCAGAAAACAAGGTAGCGCTCGAAGGTTTTCCGGTTCGACCAGTGTATCATTCCGCAAAGCTTCGGATTCTTGATCAATAACCCGGTTTCTTCGTACACTTCCCTGACGGCGCTGTCCGTAAAGCTTTCACCGGGTTCAACATGTCCTCCAGGAAACGACATGCCGTTCCAGCTTTTTTCCCTTATCTGAACAACGACCTTTCCGCTTTTTTTATCGCGTATCATAACCATATTCGTAAGCACGGTCTCCATATGCCCTCCACGCAGAAAATCGTTTTAAAAAAATTTTTTTAAGTATATCATAAGGGGGATGATATGTCAATCATATTGACTTTCGTCCGTTCGACGTGTTAAAATAACATCCGCGCAGAATATAAATGAAAAGAGGCAAAATAATAATGGCAAACAGTTTCAGCAAATACATCGATCATACAATGCTCAAGCCGTTCGCAACGGAAGCGGATATAGAAAAGCTTTGCAGCGAAGCGAAAAACTATGATTTCGCAAGCGTCTGCGTTAATCCGTGCCACGTTGCGCTTGCCCGCAAGCAGCTCGATGGCTCCGATGTTAAAGTTTGCACCGTTATCGGTTTCCCGCTCGGAGCAAACACAACCGAAATTAAAGCCGCGGAAACATCCCGTGCTTATTTTGACGGCTGCGACGAATTTGATATGGTTATAAATATCGGAAAGCTGAAAGAGAAAAATTACGCTTTTGTCAAACGCGACATTGAGGCGGTTGTCTCCGAAGCACGCGGTAAAACCGTTAAGGTGATAATCGAAACATACTATCTTACGCCGGAGGAAATCGCAGAAGCCACTCGCATTGCCTGCTCCGCCGGAGCGGACTTTGTAAAAACCTGTACCGGTTTCAACGAAGGCGTTGCAAAGCCCGAAGATATCCGCATCATTAAGGAAAACATTTCAAACGGCGTCAGGATTAAAGCGTCCGCCGGCATACGTACCTGCGAGCAGGCAGTCAGACTTATTGAAGCCGGAGCCGACCGTCTCGGAACTTCCGCCGGCGCTAAAATCGTTGAAGAAGCCGCAAAGAAGGTGTGACCTTATATGAACAGAAAAAAAATTGTCGTTGTCGGGAGCTTTATAGCCGATATAACAGGTGTTACGCCGCGTTTTCCGGTTGACGGCGAGACCGTTGCCGGACGTTCGTTTACAATCGGTCCTGGCGGAAAAGGATCAAATCAAGCGACAGCAGCGAGCCGTTTGGGTACCGAAGTTACGCTTATTACCAAAACAGGCACAGACGCTTTTTCGGAAATTGCGTCTGAACACTATAAATCGGAAAAAATGTCTTCCGAATTTGTTTACCGCTCGTCAAACGACACGACAGGCTCGTGTTTCATTGCTGTTCACGAGGAAACCGGTGAAAACCGCATCATAGTCTGCAAGGGCGCAAACGAATCGCTGACAAAATCCGAAGTTGAGGCTGCCGAGAGCCGGATTGCAGAATGCGACGTTGTGCTGACGCAGCTTGAAACCTCGCTTGAGTCTGTCGGCGAAGCAATCAGACTCGCAAAAAAGCACAAAAAGCCGATCATTCTGAATCCCGCGCCGTCCGTAACCCTTCCTTCTGATTTTTTTAACTGCATAGATTATTTTACGCCAAACGAAACCGAAGCGGAGTTTTACAGCGGAGTAAAGGTTGAAAATGAATCCGATGCGAGAGCCGCAGCGGTAAAAATCATGGGGCTCGGGATAAAAAATGTGATTATTACTCTCGGCAAACGTGGAGTCTATTTCTGCAACGGCAAAGAAGAAATTACGCTTCCTCCGATCAAAGTAAAAGCTGTTGACACGACCGGTGCCGGCGACGCCTTCAACGGAAGCTTTGCGGTTGCCTTGTCCGAGGGCAGACCGATAAAAGAAGCGCTTGCCTTTGCAACCTGTGCCGCAGGAATATCGGTTACTCGTATAGGTACTTCTAATGCAATGCCGCGGCGCGACGAAACCGATAAAGTTCTCTTTGACACGTTCGGTTATTGATTTTACAAATAATGCAAAACAGAGCCTGTTTTTAAAAACGACAGGCTCTGTTTTTTTTTTTGTATATTGCCGGCGCTGTTTTAAAAGTGCGTAACCGAAGCATCAAAAAAGCACACAGAATAGGGCGGGATTACCTTGTTTTTCAGTCGTCGACTCTTGATCCGAGAATGTCAATATAATGACGGTAGAACGACTCATATCCGTTTTCATCGAGAGCGTCTCGAATTCTTTCCATGAGAGAATTGTAAAAATACAGATTGTGAAGTACGCACAAACGCATTCCGAGCATCTCGTTGACCTTGAGCAGGTGACGTATATAAGCGCGCGAATAGTTACGACATGCGGGACAATCGCAGCTTTTCGATATCGGCCGCTGGTCGCGGATATATTTTTCGTTAAGTATCGTCAGCTTCCCTTCCCATGTAAAAAGATTCCCGTGTCGGGCATTACGGCTCGGCATAACACAGTCGAAAAAGTCAACTCCGCGATAAACGGCTTCAAGAATATTCTGAGGCGTGCCGACTCCCATGAGATAGCGCGGCTTATCCTTAGGCATATAAGGCTCAACCGCCTCGATTATCCGGTACATCTCGTCGGCGGATTCGCCGACGGCAAGACCGCCGATTGCGTATCCGTCAAGGTTCAGCTCGGAAATACGCTTCATATGATCGATGCGCAAATCCTCGTATGTGCTTCCCTGATTAATTCCAAACAGCATCTGCTCGCGGTTAATTGTCTCCGGGAGGCTGTTCAGCCTGTTAAGCTCGTCGCGGCATCTCACAAGCCACCTGTAAGTACGGTCGCACGACTTTTTAACGTAGCTGTATTCGGCAGGATTTGCTATACATTCATCAAAAGCCATAGCTATTGTCGAAGCAAGATTCGACTGTATGCGTATGCTCTCTTCTGGGCCCATAAAAATCGCTCTGCCGTCAAAATGCGAATTGAAATTTACGCCCTCTTCTGAAATTTTACGCAGTTTTGCAAGCGAAAAAACCTGAAACCCGCCGCTGTCGGTAAGCACCGGTTTGTCCCAGTTGAAAAACTTGCGCAGTCCTCCCAATTCATAGATCAGACGATCGCCCGGACGAATGTGAAGGTGGTATGTGTTAGAAAGCTCAATCTGACATTTGAGCTCCTTTAAATCCATTGTCGATACGCCTCCGCGAATTGCGGCGCATGTTCCGACATTCATGAACACAGGCGTTTCGATAATCCCGTGAGGCGTTATAAATCTGCCTCTGCGCGCTGTGTTCTCTGTTTTAATCAGTATAAAAGCCATTGCTTATCCTCAATTCTGTTATGTGCGTCCGAATTTGTTCTCGAACTGCGATTTTGTCATTTCAAAAGCCACGGGACGTCCGTGCGGACAGTATTTTATACCGTCAAGCTCAAAAAGCTTATCGCACAGCCACTTAATATGCTCTTCCCCGTCCTTCTTGCCGCCTTTCATCGCGGCTTTGCAGGACGCCTGATAAAGCGCCTTTTCATATATCCGTTCTTTTGACAGCGCTGCGCTGCCGGTTGACAAAATAAGATCACCCGCAAGCGTGGTAAATGCGTCAACGGCGGACTCCGGAGTTAGTACAGACGGTATCGCCGAAAGCGAAACCGTTTCGCCGGCTCTGTCGCTGTAAAAGTCAAATCCGGTTTCGCTTATTTCTTCTGAATAATCGTATACGGCGGCGTTTTCGGCCTTTGTAAGCGGAACGGTTATCGGCACCAGCAAAAGCTGTGACATTTTTTCGGCTTTTTTCATATTGCGGCGAAGCTCTTCAAAAATAATTCTCTCATGAGCCGCATGCTTGTCGATTATAAGCATTTTATCGCCCGCTTCAACAAAAATATAACAATCGAATGCAATCCCAGCAATGCGGTATTTAGGAATTTCAAGACCGCTGAGTATCGGCGCACCGCTCTTTGGCCCGTCTTTCAAAGCTGTTTCTTTCGGCGATTTGTTCGTCGATACCGCGTCTGCGCCGTTCAGACTCTTTTTCTGCGTTATTTCATATGCTTTCGGGATCTGTTCGGCGTTTTTTTCTTCGGTATGCGAAGGTAAATCCGGTAGCAGCTTTTTGTCCGGAGACGCTTTTGACTGCTGCTTCGGCAAACCGTTTTCCGAAGACATGCGCGGCGGTTTTTCCGGGGCAAGCGCTTGCCCGGCGTTTGTATCTGGGTTTGCCGGTGTGAGAGTACGCGAAGTCACCGGCAGTTGTTCAAATCCTTCCCTGGCGCGTTCGCGCGCAAGCGCAATTTTTTCCGCTTCCTCCGCGCTTTCCGCCTTGTATGAAACGTCGTCCGAGGAGAAATTACCGACTTCCTTCAGGCTGCTTTCGCTAAGTTCCGGACGCACCAGTTTATTTTGCAGCGCATTTCGGACTGCAGCGTATACGGCGTTGAATATAAGTCTCTCATTTGAAAACTTCACTTCGAGCTTGGTGGGATGAACATTTACGTCAACAAGCGCCGGATGAATTTGAATCATAAGTACGCAGCACGGAAATTTTTCCGCCGTCATGTACGAATCATACCCTTGCTCAAGCGCCGCCATTATTGTCGTGCTTTTTATATATCTTCCGTTCAAAAAGAAATTCTGACAGTTTCGGTTGCCTCTGACGTTTTCGGGGCTGCCGATATATCCGCCGACAGTTACGCCGTCGATCGTATCGTCCACGCGAATAAGCTTTTTTGCAAAATCCCTCCCGAGCACCGCGTAAATAACCGACATAAGATTTCCCTTTCCGTCGGTTACAAACCGGACCGTTCCGTCGCTGATAAATTTAATTGAAATATCCGGACGGGACAAAGCGATCTTTTCGACCACGGCAGCAACCGCCGCACCCTCGTTCCGGTCGCTTTTCAGGAATTTTCTTCTTGCCGGAACATTCGCAAACAACTCCTCGACGATCATTGTCGTCCCACAGGGGCATCCGATTTCAGACACGGACACAATTTGTCCGGCATCGCATTCAACAAGAGTTCCTGCGTCCGCTCCGGCAGTCCTTGTCATAATTCTCATTTTCGAAACACTTGATATCGCGGCAAGCGCTTCACCGCGGAATCCGAGTGTATATATTCCGTCAAGATCCTTTGCCTCGTGAATTTTACTTGTCGCATGACGTTGTATGGACGTTTCCGCATCTTCGCGCGTCATTCCGCAGCCGTTGTCGGTCACGCGAATAAAAGATACTCCGCCGTTTTTGATCTCGACTGTCACAACCGAAGCTCCGGCGTCAACAGCGTTTTCAAGAAGTTCCTTTACGGCCGACGAAGGACGTTCGACGACCTCGCCCGCCGCTATGAGATTTGCAACATGTTGATCAAGTACGTTTATTATTCCCATTTTGCGGAAAATCCTTTCAATGACAACCTCAGCGCGCCGCCTTTTGCAGTTCTGTCAGTAAATTTAACGCGTCGAGCGGCGTCATTATGTTTAAATCTGTATTAAGCAGACGTTCTCTAACTTCGACCGCCTTATAGTCGTCAATCGATATGTTTTCACTTGGTTCGGCTTTGGTCCGGGGCTGGAGCGAAGACTGCTGAAGATTAAGCTCTTTAAGTATCTCCTTTGCGCGTTTTATGACCTCCTGCGGAACTCCGGCAAGCTTTGCAACCTCTATTCCGTAGCTTTCATCAGCGGCGCCTCTGACAATCCTTCTGAAAAACGTTATACTGTCGCCTTTTTTCTTAGCAGCTATGTTGTAGTTTACGACGCCGTCAAGTTCTTTTTCAAGCGAGGTAAGCTCGTGATAATGTGTGGCGAACAAAGCCTTGGCGCCGAGCTTTTTGCCGGCGGTGTACTCTGCCACCGCCCGCGCAATGCTCATACCGTCGTATGTGCTCGTTCCTCTTCCGATTTCATCGTAAATAATCAGACTTCGTTTCGTCGCGTTTTTCAGAATCTGAGCAACTTCCGTCATTTCAAGCATAAAGGTCGACTGCCCGGACGCAAGATCGTCGGACGCTCCGACTCTTGTGAAAATCTTATCCACAATACCGATTCTCGCTTCTTTTGCCGGCACAAAGGAGCCTATCTGCGCCATAAGCGTTATCAGCGCAACCTGACGCATATATGTTGATTTTCCCGCCATATTCGGGCCGGTTATAAGCGCGAGACGGTTATGATTTGTATCAAGATAAGTATCGTTCGGCACAAAGTATCCGTTTTCGGCAAATTTTTCAACAACCGGATGCCTGCCTTCTTTAATTTGTATAACGTCTCCGTATTCGACCTCGGGACAGCAGTAATTATTCTTTGAAGCAGCCTCAGCAAGAGAAATATAAACGTCAAGTTCGGCAATCAGCGCAGCCGTTCGCTGTATCCGTCCGGCGTTTGACGCAAGCTTCTCACGCAGAGCCGTGAAAAGCTCATATTCAAGCGCAATCAGCTTGTCCGACGCTCCGAGAATGAGGTTTTCCTTTTCCTTAAGCTCCTCCGTAACGAATCTTTCGGCGTTTGCCAGCGTCTGACGGCGTATGTATCTTTCCGGAACCTCTGATAAAAAGGATTTTGTTACCTCTATGTAATAGCCGAATACCCGGTTATACGATATCTTTAAATTTTTAATTCCTGTTTTTTCACGTTCCTCCGCCGCAATCCGGTTTATGTAGCTTTTTCCGTCGTGAACGATTGTAAACAGCTCGTCAGCGCGTTCGTTGTATCCGCGGCGTATGTATCCTCCCTCGCGAACGGTTGCCGGCGGATCGTCGCAAATTGCCTTGTCTATCAATTCGCGCAGATCGTCAAGAGTGTCGAGCGTGTCGTGAATGGTTTTCAGCTCGCCGCTTTTGCAGTTCCCGGTACGCGACTTTATTTCGGGAAGCACGGCGGCTGTTGCTGATATCGCAAGCAGATCGCGTGCGTTCGCGGTGCCGTATACGGCTTTTGTTATCAGACGATCAAGGTCAAGCACGCGTTTAAGCAGCTCCGCAAGATCTTCACGCATTATATAATCCGACGCAAGCTCGCCGACCGCCTTCTGTCTGCCCGTAATTTTTCTTACGTTAAGCAGCGGCTGCTCAATCCATTTCCGAAGGAGTCTAGCTCCGGATGCGGTCTTTGTCGCATCCAGAACTCCGAGCAGCGAGCCTTTTTTCTCTCGGGTGCGCATAGTTTCACACAATTCGAGATTCCTGCGCGACGACGCGTCAAGCTCAAGATACTGCCCTACCGTATAAAAATTGATTCTGGTTATATTTCCGACGTCTGTCAGCTGCGTCTCGTGAATGTACGCGATAAGCGCGCCTACCGCGCAAACAGCGCCGCGGTCAGACGCCGCCGACTCGTCGCCTTCGGTCTTGCCTTCTATCGCTTCCGACGCTTTTTTGAAATCAAATCTTTCCGGCATGACTTTGCCGCAATATATCCCGCGGGACTTCATAAAGCCGTCGAGCGCAGGGTATTCTTCCCTCTGAACGTTCAGAAGCAGCTCGCTCGGCGAAAAAGTGTTTATTTCGTTCAGCAGCCTCGTAATATAATCTTCACCGTCGATTGCGGTTGCAAACACATCTCCGGTTGAAACGTCGGCAAAGCCGATTCCGGCATGTCCCTCCGACATATATACCGCGCACAAATAGTTGTTTTTTTCCTCAGCAAGCTGATTGTTGTCAATTACGGTACCCGGCGTAACAACGCGGACGATATCGCGCTTTACAAGTCCCTTTGCAGTCGCCGGATCCTCCATCTGCTCGCATACAACGACCTTGTATCCGCGTGAAACCAGCTTACCGATGTACATGTCCGCCGCGTGAAACGGAACTCCGCACATCGGCGCCCGCTCGTCTTCGCCGCAGTTTCTGCCTGTCAGCGTCAGTTCAAGCTCCTTGGACGCAATTACCGCGTCGTCGTAAAACATTTCGTAAAAATCGCCGAGCCGGTAAAACAGTATCGCGTCGCTGTACTGACGTTTGATATCAAGATACTGCTGCATCATCGGCGTTACCATGCGCAGTCCCCACTCCCGTTCGTTTCATTTTTTTCCGCAAGCTCACCGCTGAGCGTATAAATGTCGGCGTCTGTAATAATTACGTCCGCAAAGCGTCCGGTCAGCTTTTCATCGCCTTTAAAGTGAACAAGCCGGTTAAGCTCGCTGCGTCCCGTAAGCGCGGACGGATCGTTTTTGCTGATTCCCTCAACAAGCACGCGCACCGTTTTTCCGATATAAGCGCGGTTTTTTTTAAGCGATATGGAATTTTGTACTTCAAGGAGCTTTGCAAAGCGCTCCGACTTTACCTCCTTCGGCAGCTGCTCGCGTTCCGCCGCAGGCGTGCCCTTTCTGGGCGAATAAATAAACGAGTATATATTGTCAAATCCGGCTTCTTCAAGAACTTTCAGCGTATCTTCAAAATCTTCCTCGGTCTCGCCGGGAAAGCCCACAATTATATCGCTGGTTATTCCGATTCCCGGAACTTTTTCCTTCAGCTTCTTTACAAGACTCAGGTAATAATCCGAGGTATATCTGCGGTTCATTTCACGCAGGACCTTGTCTGATCCCGCCTGAAGGGGAAGATGAAAATGGCGAGCGATACGCGGACCCGTTTTTCCTTCTCCGCTGTTTTCGGCAATAACGTCAATAAGCCTGTCAGAGGCGTCTTTGGGATGACTTGTCATAAAACGTATCCAGAAATCGCCTTCGAGCCTGCATATATCGCCGAGCAGATCGGCAAAATCATACTCTCCGTTATACAAATCTTTTCCGTACGAATTGACATTCTGTCCGAGCAGTGTTATTTCCTTATAACCCTCGGCTGCAAGCTCACTTACCTCCGCAAGTATATCCTCGCGGCGGCGGCTGCGCTCGCGTCCCCTGACATACGGGACAACGCAGTACGTGCAGAAATTGTTGCATCCGTACATTATGCTTACCCATGCCTTATAGCTGCTCTCTCTGCGGACAGGAAGCCCTTCGGTAATCAGGGCGTCGCTGTCCGGGAAGAAAAGACGCTTGCGGCTTTCGTGCGCGTCTTCGCGGCGGCGTATCGTATTAAGCAGATATTCCGGAAATTTCTGCGGCGACGTTGCGCCGAAAATAAGATCGACATAGGGGTATTTGTTCTTTAAATCTCCCATGCGGTGATCCTGCGCAGTCATACATCCGCATACGCATATGATAAGCTCCGGATTCTGAGCTTTTATGTGTTTAAGCTGTCCGGTGAGCGACAGCGCTTTCAGCTCGGCGTGTTCTCTTACGGCGCAGGTATTGAAAATAATAAGTTCCGCCTCCTCAGGCGCTCCGACGTTTACGTAGCCCATTGCTTCGGCGATTCCGCACAGTCTTTCGCTGTCCGCCTCGTTCTGCTGACAGCCGAATGTTTTAATATAAACTCCCGGTTTCTTCTGCGCTTCCGCAGTTCTTCTCGCCGTATATTCCCTGACGCCCTCGATTGCTTCCTCTATGCTTTTTTCTTGTTTTTTGTCTTCCACTTTTTTTCTCCGTGTAATCCGTCCGCCGTCGTTCCCGGACGAATCAAAATTATACAATAATATATATTATACATTATTCCGAGCCGTATGTCAATCGTCTGCCGCGGTTTTTATAAGTAAAGCAAACCCTGCCGACGCGTTCAATTTTTTAAATTTCAGTGAACTTTTAATTGACTTTTTTCGACGTATTGTGCTATAATGTATAAGGGTGGATTTCGCCTGCAATTATGCCGGCGGTTTGCGGCTGTGATTCAGCCGTCGGAAAGGAATGTACAAATTATGACCGACAATTTAAAAGAACGTTTTTTAAGAGCCAAACGTGCTCTTTTTGATAAGCTTTACGATAATTTGAATTCCGAGCAACGAAGGGCGGTTTTTACGGTAAACGGCCCTCTTCTCGTTCTTGCGGGTGCGGGAAGCGGAAAAACAACCGTTCTTGTCAACCGAATTTCATTTATAATAAAATACGGAGACGCATATTTCTCGGAGGACGTGCCGGTAACTGCGACAGAAGACGAAGTAAACAGACTTGAAGAAGCACTCGGCTACACAAAGGAAGAAATTGCTGAAATTCTGAGCCAATACATATCAAATTCGTGTCCGCCGTGGGCAGTGCTTGCAATAACCTTTACAAACAAAGCGGCAAAAGAGATCAAATGCCGGCTCGAGAACACAATAGGCGACTATGCGTCAGAGGTTTGCTCCGGAACATTTCATTCATTTTGCATGAGATTGCTGCGCCGGTTCACGGACAGAGCCGGATACAAGCCCGGTTTTACGGTATACGACACCGACGATTCAAAAAAGCTCATACTGAATTGCATCAAAGAGCTGAACATAGACGAAAAAACTTTCCCTGCAAAAAGCGTGCAGAATGAAATAAGCCGTCTCAAGGACAGATTATGTACTCCCGAAAAATTCGCAGCCGAATCCGGAAACGATTTTAAATTTTCCCGGCTTGCGTCGGTTTACACGCTTTACCAGCAAAAGCTGAAAGAAAGCAATGTGCTCGATTTTGACGACATAATTATGCAGACAGTCCTGATGCTGAAAAACAACAGCGACATTCTCGAATGGTGTCAAAACAGATACAAATACATATTGGTTGACGAATATCAGGATACAAACCCGGCTCAGTTTGAGCTTGTCCGGATGATTACGGGCGACAGACAAAATATAATGGTGGTCGGAGACGACGATCAGAGCATATACAAATTCCGCGGCGCAACGATAGAGAATATACTGAGCTTTGACAAAACTTTTCCGGATTCAAAAATTGTAAAGCTTGAAGAAAACTATCGTTCAACCGAAAACATTCTCGGCGCCGCCAACGCCGTCATAAGCCGCAACAGCATGAGACACCAGAAGGAGCTTTATTCTTCACGCGGAGAAGGCGACAAAATCGAAATCCGGAAGCTGGACACGCAGACCGAAGAGGCAAAATATATAATCAACAAGATTATGGAACTTGTAATCCGGGAAAAGCGGCATTACAACGATTTTGCAGTGCTTTACCGAACAAACGTGCAGTCGAACAGTCTTGAACAGGTATTTGCCCGCAGCGGAGTGGCGTACCGCATCCTCGGCGGCACCCGCTTCTATGACCGAAAGGAAATCCGTGACGTAATCGCATACTTATGCGTCATAAATAACCGAAACGATGACCTGCGTCTGCGCCGAATAATTAACGAACCGAAGCGCAAGATCGGCGATTCGACCATCGACACAATCGAAAAAATCGCATCGACAAGCAGAGTCAGTATGTTTGACGTTATGGACGAGTGTTCAAAATACCCGGCGATATACAGGGCTTCGTCGAAGCTGATTGAATTCACCGCTCTGATACGCAAGCTGTCAGAAATTTCACGAACAGAGCCGCTCCACACGCTGATTGAAAAGACGCTTGATTTGAGCGGATACCGTCAGATGCTCATCGACGGAGGAGAAGCGGAAAAAGAACGCCTTGACAACGTAAACGAACTGATAACGAACGCCATTGAATTTGAAAACACACATGAAGAACCGACGCTTGCCGCGTTCCTTGAGGAAATTGCGCTTATAAACGACGTGGACAGCTACGATGAAGATGCTGACGCCGTTGTTCTTATGACAATCCACAGCGCAAAAGGGCTTGAATTCCCGGTTGTATTCGTTCCGGGAGCCGAAGAAGGAATCTTCCCGAGCTCACAGTCCGCCATGTCCGATTCGGAACTTGAAGAAGAGCGCCGTCTCGCCTATGTCGCAATAACCCGTGCAAAAGACCGCCTGTTCTTCACTCATGTCCGCGAGCGTATGCTTTACGGACACACACAATACAACCGAATTTCGCGTTTTCTTGCCGAAATACCAGAAGAATTCATTGAAAACGGCGCCAAAACCGACGCGCACAAACCGATAAATCCTTCCAAGAAAAGAACCGTTATATCGAAAGAATTTTTCACAAAGGCAACTCTTGCCTCGGACATCGGGCGCAATCCGCCTGCTTCGGAGCGCTTTTCCGTCGGCGACGAGGTGTCTCACCTGACGTTCGGAAAGGGAGTCATTTTGTCCGCGCGCGATATGGGTTCGGATACGCTTTATGAAATTGCGTTTGAATCCTGCGGGACAAAAAAGCTTATGGCAACCTACGCAAAACTGAAAAAAGTATAAGCAAAAAATTAAAAAACGGATACCTTGTTTAAGACAGGTATCCGTTTTTTTTGTTATTCTGTCGCTTAATCACTGACAATTTTAAAATATGCGCCTGAAGTAATACGGTAAACAGCAATATAAAACAGCAGGAACACTAAAAATGCCGAAGCGTTTACCAAAATTGCAAGAACCATATTTTTTAGATTGAACATAACGAGAATTTTCCACACCATGGGAAACGAGAAAGCAAGGTGCAGCCCGGCAAAAAGCGGCGGAGCAAAAAATATCGTAAGAACCTGAGAATTAACGGTTTTTTTGATATCCTTCTTTGTCATTCCGACATTCTGCATGATCGTATAGCCGGCGCAATCCTCGAAGCCCTCCGTAACCTGCTTATAAAAGATGATCAGGACAGCAGCGAAGGTGAACACTATGCTCAAAATGATTCCAATAAAAAACAAGCCTCCGTATGTGGTATAGAAATCCGATTTGTCCGACGCCAGACATGTAAAATTGTATCTGTATCCGTTTTCAAAAACCCCGGATTTTCCGATCGTTTTTGCCTGTTCCTTAACAATTTCCGTCATTTCTTCGTCGCTGACGTCGATATCGTACGCATAATACCACTTCAGCACAAGCGAAGTATTTTGTTCATAGGCTTCGTTGACCAAAGGTTCAAGCGAAGCGTCGTCCGGCACAACAAGCATTATTGAAAACACACCGTATGACGCAGCGTCATCTTCTCTGATATTTTTAACCAAATTGCCGACAATCCTGAATTCGGTTTGCCCTATCTTTATCGTATCGTACGCAAACGGCTGCGACGCCGCCAACATAGCCTGCCCCGGTTCAAGGGAGATGTCTGTTTTGAAAGCGCGATTATAATCCTCCGCTGGAACAAAATATACAGTCCGGATGCTGTCGTAATCAACATTAATGTCCGAGCTTATGTAATGCGGAATAATAACGTTATCACTTATAACGCCGGATGTTTCCGCATATCTGAATTCAATCGAATTTATCGGTTCAGCACCGTAATTGCGGAAGACCGTCTCGTATCCGGAGCGCAGAGCCAGAATGTTCTCTTCCCCGAAATCCGCAATTTCATCAAAATACACCGTGAGCTCCGAATCGTAAGGATGACGGGTTTCTATGGAATCTCCCGCGCCGATATAAAGGCTGGACGTAGACGATATCATTACAAGCACCATTGTGCAGAGTATGCATATTGAAGCAAGACCCGTCCCGTTCCGCTTCATTCGAAACGACATGGACGACACCGATACAAAATGATTCTTTTTATAATAGAACGATTTGTTTTTCTGAAGCGCCCTGCAGAGAGCGACTGACCCTGACGTAAATATCATATATGTCGCTATAATAACCATTATAACGGCTATAAAGAACAGCTCAAGAGCCTTAAGCGGACTTTTTATAGAAACGGCGATATAATACGCTGCCGCAAGCGTAAGAATTCCGAACACGGCAAGCAGATAATTTGCCTTCGGCGGTTTTTCTCCCTTTCGTTCGCTGTGCAGCAAATCGAGCGGATTTGTCCGCATAATCTGTATCAGAGATTTAATAAACAGAATCAGAAAAATCGCGCAGAATATTGCCGCGGTTACTTCGATTCCTTTGAGATTTAAACTGAAGCTGTAATCAATCTCTCCGTGAAGCAGATTTGTCAGCGCAAGCTCTGACAATTTAGACAGCGCAACTCCGAAAAAAATGCCTCCGGCAAGTCCGGCTGCCGAAATAATCAGCGTTTCCCAGACGATAACGCAGATTATTGCGGTTTTGCCCATTCCGAGTATATTATATAACCCGAATTCACGGTTTCTTCTGCGAAGCAGAAATGAATTTGTATAACAAAGAAAAATCAGCGCGAACACTGCTATAACAAACTTTCCGAGCGTCAGAATAGCGGCAAGGTTGCTGCCTCCCCTTATGCCGCCGAGAGAATCCATATAACTTAGGCTTTGAAGAATTTGGAACATCATAACCATGCCGATGCAGGTCAGAATATACGGAAAATACAGTTTCCGGTTCTTTTTTATGCAGCTGAGGGCAAGCTTAGGGTAAATACTCCCTTTCATACGGCGTCGCCTCCGGTCTGAAGCATGGTCAGCGTATTGGAAATCTTCTGGTACAGCTGCTCGTTCGAGCAAGACCCGCGGTAAATCTGGTGGAACACTTCACCGTCCTTAATAAACAGAACTCTTCCCGCACGGCTTGCCGCGCTGACCGAATGCGTTACCATAAGGATTGTCTGACCGGATTCGTTTATTTCCTTGAACAGACGCAGAAGCTCGTTTGCCGAGCCCGAATCAAGAGCTCCTGTCGGCTCGTCTGCAAGTATTATCTTGGGCCCGGTTATAAGCGCTCTCGCAACAGCCGCACGCTGTTTCTGACCGCCGGATACCTCGTAAGGATATTTTGCAAATATGTCGGTTATTCCGAGCGATTTTGCAACCGCAAGCAGCTTCTCCCGCATCTCAGCGTATTTTTTGCCCTGCAGGACAAGCGGAAGATAAATGTTCTCTTCAATCGTAAACGTGTCGAGAAGATTGAATTCCTGAAACACAAACCCGAGATTGTCGCGTCTGAATTCGGCGGCGTCGCTTTCCTTTATCAGCGAAAAATTCTTGCCGTCAAGCACGACGCTTCCGGCGGTGGGTTTGTCAAGCGACGCAAGTATATTAAGCAGCGTTGTTTTACCGGATCCCGATTCACCCATAATTGCAACATACTCGCCTTCTTCGACAGTAAAATTCACGTCTTTCAGCGCTTCGACCTTGTTGTTTCCGAATCTGCCGGTATATATCTTCTTCAAATGAGTAACCGTAAGCATATTCATAATGCGTACCTCCTTGTTATACGTAAATATTATCACAAAGCCGAACCAAATTCCATTTATTCTGCTTACGGTTCCGGATTATTTTCTTACATTTTTGTCACAATACGTTTCGCCTGCCGAGCGAGAGCCTGACCTCGGTTCCCGAACCGACTTCTGACGCTATGCTTATTTCATGTTCCAATTTATCGCAAACACGCCTGCACAGATAAAGCCCTATGCCGCTTGCGAGCTTGTCGTCCCTCCCGTTATATCCCGTATAACTTTTTTCAAAAACGCGCGGCAGATCTTCCGGCACAATTCCTATTCCTGTATCAATAATGCAAAGCGTCTCCGGAAAGACCGATTTTACTGTTACACTTCCGCCCTCCGGCGTATATTTCAAGGCGTTGGATATTATCTGCTCGACAACAAACGACAGCCACTTTTCGTCGGTTATTATCTTTAATTTTGACGGAACAAAAAACAATCTTATTCCCTTTCCAATAAACTGTGACGAAAATTTCCGGATCACGCCGCAGACAATTTCGTCAAGATCGTATTCTCGGAAAATATAATCCGTTGTGCTTGAATCAATCCGCAAATAATTGAGCGCCATGCTTACATACTGTTCAACGCGGAAAAGATCGTCTGTAAGCTTTCTTGAAACTGCTGTGTCCTCGTTTTGAAGCGTCAGCTTCATGGACGATATCGGAATTTTTATCTGATGAACCCACGTTGTATAGTAGTCCATAATATCAGACATTTTTCCGCTCATCTGCGAAACCAGCGCACATTCGCGTTCGTTCTGCAATCTGATAATATTGCAGTAATCGGAATTAATCAGACCGCCCCGTCGGCTCAACTTTTCAATTATATCATCCGGAAGCGAGGACATTTTTACCAGCTCGCGGTGCCGGAAATACGTCTCCAAACAGTCAGCCACGGCAAAAATAAGCAGCGTCACGGCGCACAAAGCCGACGGATACAAAACCGCTCCGGCAGGCAGGCGGTAAAGCGCAAACGACACTGCATATATCGCCGCACATAATAAAAACATAACCATAACGCGCGAACGTTCTCTTATGTAGCCGATAAGAAATTTCATATTTCCTTTTCCTTTACGAAATAATATAGCCTAAGCCGAATTTGGTTTCAATAAAATCCGAAAGTCCGGCGGAGTCAAGCTTTTTTCTGAGACGGTTTACGTTTACTGTCAAAGTATTGTCGTCAATAAAAGAATCCGTTTGCCAGAGAGCATTCATAAGCTTTTCGCGGCTGACGGTTTTTCCTTTGTTTTGCATAAGCGTAAGCAGGATTCTGTACTCATTCTTTGTAAGCTCAATCTGAGTCCCGCCGTATGAGAGAGTATTGTCTCCCGTATTTAAAGCGGCCCCTCTGTGATTAAGCACGGCAAAATCGGATGTAAAATCGTACGATCTGCGCAGCAGAGCCTGAATCTTTGAAATCAGCACGTTTATATCAAACGGCTTTGAAACAAAATCGTCAGCTCCCATATTCATAGCCATTATTATGTTCATATTGTCCGAGGCGGACGAAATAAATATTATCGGAACTTTAGAGACTTTACGTATCTCGCGGCACCAATAATATCCGTCAAAAAAAGGGAGCGAAATATCAAGCAGCACAAGATGAGGCGAAACCGCCGAAAAATCTTCAAAAACACTCCGGAAATCTTGTGCAATGTGAGGCTCAAGGCCCCACAGTTCCGAAGCGTCGGATATCGCGTCCGCAATTCCGCGGTCGTCCTCAATAATATAAATTCTATACATAATCAGTCTCCATAAAGCCGGGCGATAATTTGTCAATCAAAAAGCCCTGACAGCATCCGAAAACACCTTTTAAATATTCCTTCAAAACCGCCTTCGGGCAGGTTTATTTTATCATAGTTCAAAATAAGTGTCAACAGCCGCTTCCGGAGCAAAAACACGCCGCACCGAATCTGTGGATTCGGTGCGGCTTTCGTGTAATGCCGCCGCAAAATACGGCGGTTATTTTTTCCCGAAATTATTCAGATTGTTATCTTCCGGACTTGAGGTCGTTTTCGTACTTCTCAATCATCTTCTTGACCATCTGGCCGCCTACTGAGCCGGCCTGACGGGCGGTGATGTCACCGTTATAGCTCTGATTAAGATTAACTCCAACCTCGTTTGCTGCTTCCATCTTGAACTTATCAAGAGCAGCCTTTGCTTCGGGAACAAGTGTCTTATTTGTGTTAGACATTTTATTTCTCCTTGTTACTTCTGTTTATCTTCTCGAACGCTTTGGCGTTCTGCTATTATTATTATCACAGTCCGCGCTTTTATGAATGCCAATTTTTACAGGAATTCTTTCAGACGCTGTACGTTGTTTTCCTCAAACTCAAGCAGACGCTGAAGCAGATCGCGTACTTCCTTTTCTGACGCAGGATATTTTTTCAGATTTTTTACAGACTCAATTATTCCCATATTGCTTCCTGTTATCAGCATCTCGGCAATATGTGAATTTGATTTGTCAGTCATTGTCTGCATACTGATTGTAAAATACGTTTTCGCTTTGTCAACGTCGGATAATCCCTTTTCGGCCGCGCCGTACTTTGAAATTAGTTCCTTTGCCGAGTTTTCAAAAGTACGGTACTCGGCAAGCTGGTCCGTCAGCTGTTTGCGGAAAGTTATTTCTCCGACCATATCAATCAGCTTTCCAAGCGTTGAAACGCCCATTTCCGAATTTTTATAAATAAAATTTAAAAGTTCTTCGTTTTCATTCAAAGAAAATCACCTCCGAAGCTATTATCTCCTGAGGTGATTTTTTTATCCGGGCAACGCCTTATTCTTTTTTGCGTCCATATAATTCTGAAGAATTATTTCCGCGGAAAGCGTATCAATAACCGCTTTCCTTTTTTTGCCGCATGTGTCGGTTTCATTTAAAATAACGTGAGCCGACATCGTCGTACAGCGTTCATCAAGCAGCTCTACCGTTATCTTTAATTCTTTTTTAAGATTTTTTGCAAATTCCTGCGCTCTCTCGCTCCTTTCGCCGCGTGTTCCGTTCATGTTCACGGGATCTCCGACAACGATCTCCGTCACCCCATATTCCTCAACAACATTTCTTATCTCGGCGATAAGCTTTTTCCGTCCCTCGGCCCTGACTGTCTTCAGTCCGACGGCAGTCAGCCCCAGCGCGTCGCTGAGCGCAAGTCCGGTACGAACATCGCCGTAATCAATTCCAAGTATCCTGCTCAAAGCGAAATTCTCCTCATACACACAACTCCGTCGCAAACCTCGTTTAACCATTCACCGACAACCTCGCTGCGCTTTCCGTGTGACAAACTGCATATTTCGGCACCGTCCAGCGCGTCAAACAGCGCGTCGGCGCCGGTATCGTTCTCTTTTTCAGTTACAATGAATATCGGAAGCGATTTCGGAATTCCTCCTGCCCATTCGGTAAGTTCCGGACCTGTAATCAGTTTTGAAAGCGCCAGGCAATCCGAATTTGTGAGCGTGAATCCCGTCTTGTCGCCAAAGTCTATCGCCGACAGAACGGCAGACAGATTCTTTTTGCACGCCGGCTTGTTTTTACCGAAAAAAGACGCGATTTTCAGACTGCGCATAACCGAAACATCGTTCTCAATACGCGAAGGCATACGGTCGAAAACCGCGCCGTCCGCGATACCATGGTTTTTATCAAGATAATCGCGCAGATAAGCGGCACCGAGACCGATCCCGTACATTATGCACGGCAGCATACGGTACTTCTTTCGGACAGCTTCGTTAAGCTTGGTTATTTCGCCGCACAAATCCGTGTCAACTCCGCCGTTTGCTTCGATGCAGCAGACAACCGCGCCTTTCTTTGCCAGTCCTCCGGCAATCTCGGAAACGTCGCCTTCAAACGGACTTTTTATAATATAGGCAACAGCCATAGGCAAAACGCCCGGCTCAGAGTATACGGAAACGCGTCTCTCCACTCCCGGTATTTCAGTGTCGATCATAAGAATAATTCTCCGTTCAGAGCATGAAATTTATTTTGTTGGATTTTACAAAATTTTCGATATCCTTCTTTGTCGGAGCAGATGCCGCAGCTCCGGTCTTTGAAACCGCAAGCGCTCCCACAATATTCGCATACTCGCACGCCCGCTTTATATCGCCGTAATTCATATAATCAAAAGCCAGCGCCGCCGTAAATGCATCCCCTGCCGCGCTTTTGTCAACACATTCAACATCGTGAGCCGGAAAAAGCTTGTAATATTTTCCGTCAAAAAGGAAACAGCCCTTCGCGCCCAATTTCAGGACAATGTACTTTGCATTTATTCTTTGCTCAATCGTAATGCAGGCTTTCATGCATTTTTCAACGTCCGACGGATAAATACCGGAATAAGCGAACGTTTCGTCGGCGTTCGGTGAAAAGACTTCGATATTTCTAATCTGAGATAAATCGAGCTCGGGATTTGTGGGTCCCGCGTCAACAAAGACCGGAATTCCCTGCTCTTCTGCATACTCCGACGCCGCAAGAACAGCCTGCGCCGGTATGTCAAACTGAAGCAGCGCCGCGTCGGGATAACATGTAAACGCATCCTCAACATCCTGCGGCGTTAATTTTTCATTTGCGCCGCAATATTTTATAATGCGCTCTGTTCCCGTCTCCTCGGATATCAGTACTTTCATACCGGTGCTGACATTTCTCCCGACAGTAATGAAACGATTGTCAATGCACGCATTATCGCAGAAATTGCGAAGTTTTGTTCCGTTAATATCGCTGCCGAGTTTTGTACAGAGAATGCTGTCAGCGCCAAGCTGCGCGAGCGTCACCGCCGCATTCAGTCCTTTTCCTCCCGGAATAAACTGATACTCCTCCTCGGCTGTAACCTCCCCTTCGTCGGGAAGCTTTAAGAGACGGATTAAAAAATCCATACATATGCTGCCAACTGTCAATATCCTGCGCTTCATATTTCACCCGGCCTTTACGCTTTATTTTTTATGATCTCAGTCTATCTCCCAGATAAATGACGCAAAATCGGTAAGGTCAATATTGTCCGGCGTTATGTCCGCCATTTTTGCCGCCGTCCTGCAGTTTGCGCTGAACACCATTCCGGTCGGAGACACAGCGCGGTGATCGCTGCAGCCGTAATCAACCGAGACAAGCCTTCCAAGACGGCAGCCCGACGCCTCGCACAGTATTTCAGCTTTTTTTCTCGCGTCTTCAGCCGCGTTTTTCAAAAGCTTTTCGCTGACAGCCGTCGGATCGCCGACAGTAAAGCTTACATTTATTTCCGGCTCCGCAAGACAGCCCGAAACCGCGCAGAGAGCGGCGGCAAGTCTGTCCATGTCCAGCTCAAACGACAGCTTAAGTCCGTGCGTGCAGACAAAACCGCAGAATTCGCGGCGGTAACCCCCGTCAAGCGTCCGGGAGTTTTCGTATTCGGCGCACACGTTAAAATCAGTTGATTTCAGACTGTCCTTGTTAAATCCCGCGCCCTCCAGCGCGTTCTGAAGCTTTTCAAGCTGGCCGTTTGAAAACTCCATCGCTTCTTCATATTTTTTGTTTTTAGCTTTAAGAGTTATATCGATGTTTATCAGATCGGGCTTGACGACCGCACGTCCGACTCCTCTTACCGTAATTGTTCTTTCCATAATATTTTTTTCAGAACTCATAAATTTTTCCGTCCGCCTTTATCGTAACAGCATTAAGCGTGCTTCCGCTCTTTTCGGTATATCCCACAATTTTTGCGTCGACGCCGTACTTTGCGGCGATGCCGATAAGTTCGCCCGCCGTCTTTTCAGAGCAGTACATTTCGAGACGATGTCCCATATTGAACACCTGATACATTTCCTTTTGCGAAATATCTCCGTTTTCGGATATGGCGCAAAAAAGCGGCGGAACATCAAAAAGATTATCTTTTATATAATGTATTCCGTTGCCGAAGTTGCGGCACTTGACCTGACCGCCTCCCGTGCAGTGTACCATTCCGTGTATTTCACTTCTGAATGAATTGAGCGCTTCCCTGACTATCGGAGCATAGGTCCTTGTGGGCGAAAGAATCGCGTCTCCAACCGTCTGTTCGCTTCCGGGGAGCTTATCTTCAAAACGGTATTTTCCGCAGTATACCTTTGATATATCTATTGTAGGAGAATATGTTTCCGGATATTTCTCGGCGTAATACTTTGAAAGCAGCAGGTGACGAGCCGCGGTAAGCCCGTTTGATCCTATGCCCGAATTGTATTTATCCTCATAAACCGCTTTTCCGAACGACGCAAAGCCAACAATTACGTCACCCGGAACGATATTGCCGCAGTCCACAACGTCGCTGCGCCTCATCCTGACAAAAAAAGTCGAATCAACGATTAGAGTCGATACAAGATCGCCTACGTCGGCAGTCTCTCCTCCGCTCATCGTAATATTTACGCCGTAGCGCTTCATTTTTGTGAGAAATGTTTCATATCCTTCAATTATGGAGCGTATGGCTTTTCCGTCCACTCGGTGCGCGTTTCTTCCGATCGTATTCGACATCACAAATCCGTCGGTGGCTCCCACGCAAAGCAGATCGTCGAGATTCATAACGAGCGAATCCTGCGCTATATCGCTGAACGCCGAAAAATCGCCGGTTTCGTTGTATTTGATGTATGCAAGCGCCGACTTTGTACCGGCTCCGTCCGCATGCATGGCAGCGCACCAGTCAGGCGAACCGTACGGATCCTTTATCAGCTTGCAGAAAGCGCCCGCAAACTCTCCTTTATCGATTTTTTCAATCGCGCGATGTACGTCGTCCTTTGTCGAAGACACTCCTCTTGATAAATATGCGTCGGACATTGTTTTCACACCGTTCCTTTCTTATTTGTGCCAGAGCTTCTGTGCCGGCATTTCGTTTTTGTGAAGCAGTATGTCAATTATATCTGAAATAACTGCGCCCGCGGTCGGAAGCTTACCAGCGCCGCTTCCGTAGAAAAGCAGGTCTCCGGAGTTGCGTCCGCGTACGAGCACGCCGTTGTATACGCCGTTTACATTGAAAAGCGGGTTGTCCGGATAAACAACTTCGGGAGCAACGGAAAGCTCAATCTCGCCGTTTTCTTTAAACAGCGCCTTTGCAATAAGCTTGATTGCTCCGCCTTTTGCGGAAGCGGCTTTTATATCGTCGGTCGTTATCTCGCGGATGCCCTTTGTCGGCACGTCCCTGAAATAAACAAGCCTGCCTGACGCCATGGCTGCAAGAATACATATTTTCCGGCACGCGTCAAAACCGTCGACGTCCTCCGTCGGATTCGCTTCTGCGTAACCGAGCTTCTGAGCGTCCTTTAACGCCGCGTCAAAAGAAACTCCGGTTTCTTTCATGGCAGAGAGAATGTAGTTGGTAGTGCCGTTGAGAATTCCGTCAATCTCATATATGTCGGAAGCATACATGGAATCCGTCATTGAATGAATTATCGGTATTCCCCCGCCGACACTCGCCTCAAACAGATACCGCACTCCGTTTTCCGCAGCCAGCTCAAGCAGCTCTACTCCGTATTCGGCGACAACCGCTTTGTTTGACGTTACAACGCTCTTTTTCGCTCTGAGCGCCTCCGCCGTAAATTCATATGCCGGATGAACTCCGCCCATCATTTCGGCAACAAGCGTAACCTCGGGGTCGCCGAGTATCAGATTGTAATCGTCGGTTACGCGGTCACCGAGCGGATGATCAGGAAATTTCCGAAGATCGAGAATGTGTTTTATGTCGATGTCAAGGCCGGTTTTCGCGGTTATGTCACTGCGGTTTTTCATTAAAATCTCCGCAACTCCGCCTCCGACCGTACCCAAACCCAGCAATGCTATATGATCCATTTTTGCTTCTCCTCCGGACTGACAAAATCAGTCTTATTTCTGCACAAATAATATTTCATTTTATATTATAGCACGAATATATGAACAATTTGTAAATTGATACACAAATACTGCTAATATGGCTTTATGCTATTGACAGTCATGTGAACGCGTGATATAATTATAACATGATGTATTGAATTTGTATGACCATTGCCGGCGGTCACAGTGAACTCAATTTAAAATCAAAAATAAACACCGGCAATATTAAAGAAAGGAGTCCGCCGAAATGAATCTCGGAATGATTGACACGAAAATCCAGGGAACCGTTATGACTCGCGAAAGCATGGGCAACGTCACAGGAGAAGAATTTCTCGACAAAATCTTTTTCATAACCGACGGAATTATGCTCTCGCAGGTACGCGAAATCGCCGGTCTCGACGGTTCGACAGTGCAGAACTGGGTCAAGCGCGGATGGATCGGAAACACAGTAAACAAAAGGTATTCAAAGAATCAGCTTGCGCGAATACTGATAATCAATATGATTCGCGACACCATGCAGCTTGAAAAGATCGATTTTCTGCTCAAATACATAAACGGAAAAATAAACGACGAAACCGACAACATTATCTCCGAGGCAAAGCTGTACGATTACATATGCAAGATAACCGATCTGATGCTAAAGGAGGACGGAGAAGTCGGAGAAAATCTTAACAGGCTTATCGAAAAATGCACCTCCGACTATAATGAAGTTGTCAGCGGCAGCAGAAAACGTTTATGCAAGGCGCTTGAAATAATTGTCGTTTCATATTATGCAGCGCTGCTGAAATCGCATTCAGATAAGCTATACGAAAAAATACGAAAGGTGTGAGATAAATGCTCGCTTGGTTCGGCTCACTTAACCAACTTCAGAGAATATTCGCATATATTGCAATTCCGTCTACCGTCATTCTGCTTTTGCAGACGATACTGCTTATTTTCGGCATAGGCGACGACGACGCTGATATGGATACATCGGTTGATACCGACAGCACCGAAACCGGAGGAGACGGTTTAGCGCTGTTTTCGATTCGCGGAATAGTAGCCATGCTCTGCATCGGAGGCTGGTGCGGAATCGCGCTTCTCGGCACCGAAATGAACCGTATTCTTGCAATAATTATTTCCGTCATTGCCGGAATTGCGGCGCTTTTCGGAATGGCATATCTTATGAAAGCCGTGTCAAAGCTTCAGTCCTCCGGCAACATATCGGTTGAAAACGCGCTGGGCAAAACCGCGCAGGTTTACATACCAATCCCGCCGGCGCTCTCGGGCTGCGGAAAAATCAATATTACCCTCCAGGAAAAATATACGGAACTTCCCGCAGTAACAAACGAAAGCGAGCAGATCCGCACCGGAGAAACGGTAAGGGTTGTTTCAGTAAACGAAGCCGGGACGCTCGTTGTTGAAAGAATTATGCGCAGCGCGTCAAACGAAGACATACCGGACGCGACGCTTAAAAATTAAAAACATA
>JAQXSY010000159.1 GCA_029219205.1 Bacillota bacterium
GTTAAAAAAACGTGAATTTGTCAGAAAAAGGCTCACCAAACCGGCAGATTCCGCTCCGGGGGATAGTCCCGATAAAAGGGCGGAAGGGAATAACTCCGGAAGCTTCCTTTTTTATGAAAAGGTGCGGTCCGATGTAGAAAAATCAGCCGGCGCTGCTTTTTCCGCGCGCCGAGGAAAGTATTTTTGAAAAAAATCCTCTTTTCAAATTTTAGAAGCGTGACGGCAGCAAACAGGCGGGACAATCTTTTTTAAAAGGCTGTCCCGCCTGTTTGCTTATTCAAAGGATTTTTCATGTCTTTAAAACAGCTTTGTGTGTTCTTTTACACGGAAGCGTAACGGGATGCAAAGTCGGTACTGTTTTTGTTGATAACGATCACGGTGAGCATGTTCTGGGCGGCATCTTTTCCCATATTGAAACAGTATTTCAAATACCTGCTTTCATGCATCACGGTAATCGTTTCGCCGGAGTCCGCATCGCGGACCGCTTTGATTTTTAAAAAGTCGGATATGACGTTGTTGGGTACAGACCGTTCGATCCGTACCCAACCTTTATGTTTATACTGAATTAAATTTTAAAAAAGGATTTTGCGTCTTCTGCTTTATCGGCCTCAGCCAACCGTCGGCGGAACCCAGCCGTATTTATAGCTGTTCGATTTCGGAGTGCAGACGTATTTTGCGGCGTTAACGAGAACACGCTGAATTTCGGGATTGTGGTAGGTCGGAATCGACTCGTGACCCGGACGGAAGTAGAAAACTTTGCCGCGCCCTCTCTTGTAGACGCATCCGCTGCGGAAGACTTCGCCGCCGCTGAACCAGCTTATAAAGACAAGCTCATCGGGCTGCGGAACGAGGAAGTGTTCGCCGTAGGTTTCCTCATGCTCAAGAATGATGTTCTCGCCGATGCCTTCCGTAATGGGATGGCCCTGCTCGATGACCCATAAAATTTCCTTGTCTCCGGATTCTCGCCATTTCAGATCGCAGGAAGGCGTACCGCAGAGCTTCTGGAAAATCTTTGACGCATGACCGGAGTGCAGAACGACCATGCCCATACCCTGGTAAACTCTTTTGGCAACACGGTTGACCACCTCGTCCGGCACGTCGCCGTGACGCATGTGGCCCCACCAGAACAGAACGTCGGTATCGTCCAGTACCTCGTCGGTCAGACCGCATTCCGGATCGTCAAGCGTCGCTGTGCGAACCTCGTTGCCTGCCGCTTCGAGAAAGCGCTTGAGACACATATGAATTCCGTCCGGATAAATCGCCTTGACCGCTTCGTCGGTCTTCTCGTGCGCATATTCGTTCCATACTGTTATTTTCATGCTGGTATCTCCTTTAAATTATGAATATGAAAAATAAATTTGGTTTCGGAACTGATTTTTATTTAAGGTTCTTCCCGGTTCCTGCCTTTTCTCATATGAAAAGAGCGGGGAGGAGGATGCCTGAACTAAGCAGAAATTCCGCCGAGCCGATTCGGCAGAAAGCCGTAACGGATGATTAGTTTACGTGATTTCAGACAATTACGGCTGCCCTCATTTTATCATACTTACCGTAAAAATGCAATACAGAATTATGGGCTCCGCATAACAACGGAATCCGCTTTTTTTTGAAAACGATTTTTCGGCCGGCTGCAAGTTTGCACTCCGGTATTGCCTTTTTCTCTTGCCTGTGATAAAATATAAAGCGCGTTTGCATTTTGAAAAGCACTTTTGATTTTTTTAAAGGATAAAACTGCATGAAAACAAGAAAAACAGCGGTTCTGCATGAAGAAACCGCATACATATTTGCGACGGTTATACTTGCGCTGTCGGTTGCCATGCTTGCGGCGGCAGATTTCGGCGTTTCGATGATAGTCGCGCCGGCATACATAATCAGTCTGAAATTTCCCGGCATATTTACGTTCGGGCAGGCTGAATATCTCGTTCAGGGCTTACTTTTTATCATAATGTGTCTGCTACTGAAGAGAATTCGTATTCTGTATTTTCTTTCATTTGCCTCCTGCCTTGTATACGGACTTGTTCTCGACCTTCTGAGAGCCGCGGTCCCGCTGCTTAATCCCGATATAACGCCTTCCGGAAGTCTCGGCATTCCGCTCAGAATAACTTTGTTTATTGCGGGAGAGCTGCTTACGGCCATATCGATTTCAGTATTTTTCCGGGTATATCTCTATCCTCAGGTCTACGATTTTTTTGTACGGATAATCGCACGCCGCTTTAACTTCAAGCTTTCTGTGTTCAAGACTGCGTTCGATGTCACGTTTCTGATACTCAGCTGCGTAATGACTCTCCTTTTTTTCGGACGTTTTCAAGGCATAGGGATAGGCACGGTTGTCGCGACGGCAGTGAACGGTCCGCTGATAGGCTTTTTCGGAAAAATTATCGACCGTTTTTTTGTGTTCAAGCCCTTTTTTCCCGCGCTGTCTGCGCGCTTTGAGTGATTTTCAGATATCCATATTATTTAAAGATCCGGATAGAAGCCGACGAGGCCTCTTTTCGGATTTTTTTGACGTTTTTGACTTATAGGTATATCCTGATCTGCGGTTTTGAAAATCCGAAACCCGCGTCTCATGCCGCGCCGCCGAGTTCCTGTCCGCGCGATTTTTTAAACTTCGGGCGGAGTTGCGTAATTTTTGTATAACGGATTTTTTACGGTCAATAATTATTACGACCCTAAAAGAAAGGAAATGCAGAAATGAAAAAAATACTTATATCGGTGCTGATCGCCATTGCTGCTCTGCTTTTGCCGTTTATGCCGACAAAAAGCGATGCGGAAATATACAACAAAACGATTCGCCTGCACGTCCTCGCCGCAAGCGATTCGGAGCGTGACCAGACTCTGAAGCTTAAGGTCAGGGACAATATACTCGTTTACGCCTCTTCGGCTCTCGAAGGGTGCAAAACACGCGAAGAAGCGGACGAACGTCTTTCCGGGATGCTCGGCGAGCTTAAGGATATTTCGGAAAAAACGCTGCGTGAGAACAACTGCAATTACGAAGTTACCGTAAGTTTAAGCGATGAGCACTATCCGACACGCGAATACGAAAGCGTACGTCTCCCTGCGGGAACTTACCGTTCGCTCAGAATCCGTATCGGCGAAGCGGAAGGCAAAAACTGGTGGTGCGTATTGTTTCCGCCGCTTTGCACAAAAAAAGCCGAGGCGCGCGACTCCATGGTTGAGGTTGGCTTTACCGAAAACCAGATACGCATTCTCACCGACGCGGAAAACCCGAGATATGTGCTGAAATTCAGAATTCTTGAAATATTGGGAGAGCTTTTCGGCAGATGAGGGAAAAACATGTGTTTCTTTGTCATGAAATTGAAAAAAGGCTACGTATTGGCGAGAGCTATGATATACTGCGTCACGATATAACCGTTGCTGGAAAAAAAGGAACGCTTTATTTTATAGACGGATTTGCAAAGGACAGCATTCTCAACAAGCTTGAGGAATATTTTGTAACTGCGGCGACCCCGGAAGAATGTATACGGAACATTCCTTATATAGAAGTGGACGTAACCGACGATGTTGACGTTCTTATCTCCGGAATACTGTCCGGACAAAGCGTTCTTATCGTTGAAGGCGTTGATTCTGCGGCGTTGATGGACACCCGAGAGTATCCGTCGCGTTCAATAAAGGAACCGGAAAACGACAGGGTCCTGCGCGGGCCGCGTGAGGGCTTCACAGAAACGCTTGTTTTCAATACGGCGCTCATACGCCGCAGAATACGCGACCCTATGCTGACAATGAGTATTCATACAGTTGGAAAGAAAAGCCGCACCGATATAGTCGTAGCTTATATAAAAGGTATTGCGGACGACAAGCTCGTGCGCAAGTTGGAAACAAAAATTGATCTCATTGAGACGGACGCTCTGTCTATGGGGCAGCAATCGCTGGAGGAGTGTCTTGTTAAAGGAGCAAAATGGAATCCGTTTCCCAAAACCAGGTATACAGAACGTCCCGACGCTGCGGCGGCAATGCTCGTGGAAGGCAGCGTTATAGTGATGTGCGACTGTTATCCTGCGGCGATGATCCTGCCGAC
>JAQXSY010000160.1 GCA_029219205.1 Bacillota bacterium
TATATTTAAAAAAAAAGCAGGTTAATTATTATTATTTTTTAATAAAAAAGCTGTCTCAAAAAGATGAATACAAAACGAATAATCGGTTTTTCGGCATTTAAAATTTTGTAATTTCACAGAAGCCTTCAATGCTTTATATAACCCGCAGATTCCGCAGAAAACGGGGTTCGGAATTCTCCCGCCACTGTCATGTCTCTTGGTCAAAATTGATTTGCGCATTGAAAGCAGCACTTTGGCATGCGAAAGTACCGAGAACAGCTGTAATATCTTGAGTTTTTTCCGTTTTTCGGTTTTTATCTGATCGACTCCATATTATCATAGAGACCGCTTGACACAATCTCTATCAACATAAACAATCAAGACGTTCGATGTAAAAAAGAGTTTCTTTATGCAGCATATACAAAAAAGACTGCAATGTAAATATACGAGACTCTCCAGGCGAAGAAAACAACGAAGATACATGGGAAATCCGCGCTCATCTGATCTCCTCAGTAGAGAAATTCCCGTACATACTTCAAAAATACATAAGGCCGGGAGTTCTTGTTGACGGTTACAGCATAAGGCTTGCGGACGGAAAGGTTATTTACGACGAAAAACCAAATAAGCATTACGTTTGTAAAGAAAAAGTGTGGGAATATAACACCGGGGATACAAAGTATTTACGCAAAACGTTAAAAGAACAGGTTGATATGGGCTTTATTGAAGAAGATGATATATGATTCAAACAGAGTCATCGTTTCCGAGCATGCCATTGCGCTCCGTAAGACATCGGTCAAGGCGCTCCCATAACCGCCAAGGAATAAGCGCACCTTGACGGCAAAATTCTCGGTTCGGTTTTATAAAGAATCAATGAGTCAAGCACGTTAAAACCAGTCAATGTACTCCTGCACGGGAGAAAAATCACACACTCCGATATTTTCTTCTTTTATTTCTATGATCTGCGCGGTATGTTCACTTTTAAAAATTAATCGGCGGAAAATTTTTTCCGAATTATTCCAAACAAAGCCTCGCCAAAGCAAATTGAGAAGCTATATAAACGAAAAGACTTCGGCTCGGTTTTTAAAAAACGAACCACTTCCGGCGCAGTATCCTGTGTCGGAAGTGGTTCAATTCATTTTTATGACAAATTATTTTTTTCAGATTTTAAAAATTTCAGATTTTTACAAGATTAAAGCAAAGATTTATACAATGCGATAATATCTTCCTTGGTTGGATCCTTGGGATTACCGGGACGGCAGGCATCGTCCATTGCGGACTGCGCGAGAAAATCTATATCCTCCTCTTTTACGATTCCCTTTAAGTCCTGAGGAATGCCAACGTCTTTTGAAAGCTGGGCAACTGCGTCGCAAGCGGCTTCGCGGGCCTGCTCGATTGTCATTTGATCTACTCCTTCAACACCCATTGCCTTTGCAATATCACGGTATTTTTCGCCCGTCGCCTCAGCGTTATAGCGCATAACCGTCGGAAGAAGAATAGCGTTTCCTACGCCGTGGGGCGTATCGTAAACCGCTCCGAGAGCGTGAGCCATAGAGTGTACTATTCCAAGACCGACGTTTGAGAAGCCCATTCCTGCGATATACTGACCGAGAGCCATTCCCTCTCTGCCTTCCTTTTCGTTAGCAACCGCGCTGCGGAGCGACTTTGAAATAATCTCGATTGCCTTTAAGTGGAACATATCGGTCATTTCCCACGCGCCCTTGGTAATATAGCCTTCGATAGCGTGAGTTAATGCGTCCATACCTGTTGCGGCAGTCAAGCCCTTGGGCATTGTACTCATCATATCGCTATCTACGATTGCAACTACGGGAATGTCGTGAACGTCTACGCATACGAATTTACGCTTTTTTTCAACGTCTGTAATAACGTAGTTGATAGTAACCTCAGCCGCTGTGCCTGCCGTTGTGGGAACCGCAATGATCGGAACGCTGGGCTTTTTTGTAGGAGCAACACCTTCAAGAGAACGTACGTCCGCAAATTCGGGGTTGTTGATGATGATGCCGATTGCCTTTGCAGTGTCCATGGAGGAGCCGCCGCCAATAGCGATTATATAGTCAGCGCCGCTCTTCTTGTAAGCTTCTACGCCTGTCTGCACGTTTTCGATCGTGGGGTTGGGTTTAATGTTGCTGTAAAGCTCGTAGGCAAGGTCGGCGCCGTTTAAAACGTCTAAAACCTTATCCGTAACCTTGAATTTAACAAGGTCGGGGTCGGAGCAGACGAAAGCCTTAT
>JAQXSY010000161.1 GCA_029219205.1 Bacillota bacterium
CCGTAATTCATTGCGTGCAGCTTTGTAAGACGAGTTATAAGTGCAAAAAGCTCGTTATCCGACAATCTGCGAAGCCGGATAACCGGACCAAGCAGATTTTTGTAATCCACTGTTGAATATTTGCCGTCCGTCAGCCTCGAACGCAGAGCCTCGTAGCTGAACAGACCCCTTCGGTTGTCTTCGAGAAACTGCGGAGTTCCTCCGAGTATAAGCGCAAGTCCGGGCGCTTTTCCCTGAAGCGTATCGTTAAACATTGAAAGCAGCTTTTCGTAATTATTCTCGCGAGATATCCGGTTCGGTATCTTATACAGATTTACACATTCGTCGATAAAAACAACAAATCCGCGGTATCCGATTTTTTTAACGAAAACCGCAATGAGCTTGATAAAATCATACCAGTTTTCATCGTCGATAATAACGCTTACGCCGAGATCGCGTCTGGCTTCGTTTTTCGTTGTATATTCGCCTCTCAGCCATCGCAGACACGCGCTTTTTTTATCGGCGTCGTCGTTTATCTCAGCATTATAATATTCGCTGACAACATGAGCAAAATCAAATCCTCCGACGCTGTCCTCAAGCTCGCGAGAAAGAGCATAGACACGCTTGCTCAGCTCTTTTTCAAAATTTCCGTCGCCGGGAACAAAGCCTGCCTCAGCAATATCGCTTTGAACCGAAGACAGCCATCGCGCGATAATAAGCGGCATGGCTCCGCCTTCCGGCGAAGTTTTTGACGACATATTTTTTATCAGCTCCCGATATGTCGCAATACCGGTTCCCTTTGCGCCGCATATTCTCCGTTCCGGCGAAAGATCTGCATCGGCGCAGACAAACGAGCGTTCAAGCGCATATCCGCGTATAAGCTGCATCAGAAAGCTCTTTCCGCTGCCGTATTTTCCTATTATAAAACGCATCGAAGACCCGCCGTCGTCGATTGCCTCAAGATCGTTCAGAAGCGCCGCAACTTCATCCGTTCTGCCGATTGCAATATACGGAGCGCCGAGTCTCGGCACAACTCCCGCAGAAATCGAATTGATAAGCGACGACAATATCCTTTTAGGTATCTTTATCTGTTCATCCATGTTTCTACATCCTCCGCATAGTCTGATATAACAATATAATCCGCACCGTCGTTTATTACAACAGCGTCGCCGATGTCGTCATAAAGAGCTTCGTTGACTTTTTCAGCCAATGCGTCAGGCATTACGCCCTTTGATTTTGCAAGTGAAACAAAACCGGAGGAATTCCCCTCCAAAAGACGGCCAATCGCGGACTTTATCAGGTCATCCGTTTCATCGGGAATCGGCGCAGTATCTTCGGATGCGTCGTCGTCTGCCCCGGGCTCGATTAAACCGCCGAGCTCGTCCTCGAATGCGGTTACAAGAAGCGAGGTTGTGTCCCACGCCTTTTTTTCAATATCGCTTGCGCGTTCGGTTGAAAATCCGGTGCTTTCGGCTTCATAAAATTTTTCATATTCCTGCTCCGATTCTCCGGCGTTCTGACGCTTCTTTACGGCGTCGCGCAAGGGAGCAAAAAACTCATCGCACGCTTTTTTCATCTCGGGAAGAATTCCCGTAACAATAAAACGATTCTTGATTCCGAGAAGATATCTTATGTTATTTTCAATATATTTAACAAGATATGTCACGTTGATTCGCATATCAACGGACTTGTTTACGGTATAGTACTCAATATCCGCAATACGCTTGACGTCATAAGCACACAAAGCGCCGTTATACGCGTTAAGCGTTATATTCGCCTTTTTAAGATATTTTTCCGCCCCGAAGCTGTATTTTTTCTGCGTAAATACGTAGACGAAAGCGTTCTTCATAAGCTTTCCGAATAATTCGCGGTTTTCTTCGTTTATGAATTTACTTGTTTTCCAGTTATAGTTTGAACCGTATTCCAAAACAAGTCTTGCCGGCGCCGCTTCTTTTGAGCATATAAATCCCATATAATATTCTTTAAAAGGCGCATATTTCAGCGCATCACGGTAAAAATCCTTTATCAGGTCAACCGGGAGAGCCGAATTATTAACCAAACAGTAATCGCAAAGCCATGCTGAAAGGTACCGTCCTATTCTGGGATGGTCCTTTCTCGCTTCCCGCCAAAGTTCCGCAAGAAGACGGGCTCCCTTTTCGATGCCTATTACATCCGAAATATTGATTATTTCGTATGCATAAAGCAGCACATAAGAATAATCTGTATGAAGATAAACTCCATTGCGCATATTTTCCCGCCAATAAAGGTACCAACGTCTCTGTGCATCGTTAAGCTGAACATACTGCGGCATATACGAAAAATACGGCTCATGACTGCATTCGCTCGAAGAAATATCGAACAAGCGTTTTGCGTCGTCACGGAACTGCTTGAAAAAAGTGTATCTCGACGGCCAGCCTCTGACTTTAACTTTCAGCAAAAGAGGGTTGTCCGGAATATATTCGTATTCTTCAAGCGTACATATTTCGTCCGACTCGCTTTCTGATTCTTTTTCGTTTTCCTCAAAAGCTTCTTTTCCTCCGCCTGCGGCAATAATGGCGCGTCCCATGTTCAGACGAGCCGCCTTGTCCTGAAGTCCCGGAATCTTTTCCTCCGTAATCTCAATTCCGTTTTTCGAAGCGCCGACCTCAACGTCAACGGCAGCCGTATCAGCAGAAAAAGGTTTTGAGCGCTTTTTGGGAACCGTATAATCAAGATCCCAAAAGCGATCCGCATTAGTCAGTCTGCGCTGATTATTATCTTTTTCCAAAGCCCTTCAACGCCTCTCTTGCAAAATTATATTATTATATTTTATCATACCGTTTATAATATGTCAATCGGTTTTAAAAACCGCAGCGCCGGGGTAAAAATATTAACTCAGAATTTTTCGTATTTATATAGTATTTTTACAATTTATATGTTATAATGAAACATGTCGGTTTTTGAAGACGATTTTAAAAAGTGCGGAACCTTTTCGCTCTTTTTTCGTCATATAATTACCTTTTTATTAGAAAGGATCGCTGAAATGAAGGCAATTAAATCTTTTTTGGACAAAATCTTGTTCCCCGCTTCCCTGATGTTTACAATTCTGGCATTTCTTCTCGGAACAATTTCTTACAGCACAGAAAGCTCGTACGAGCTGCCGGTGCTCGGACTTAAGGGAATGTCATTAATATTGCTGTTTTCGCTGATACTTGCCTGTGTAAATCTGATATTCAGAGTTAAAACGATGCATATAATCGCACGTACCGCGATACACTTTGCCGGGTTTGTCGCAGATTTTGTTATCTCTTTTATTCTTATCGGAGGCTATTATTCAAAAGGTACGTCAGCGCTGATGATCGTATTCATAGTCTCGCTTATTTACGTTTTCATCGCTTGCCTCACGCTCGCATTCCGAGCGGTTTTCAAAGCAGCGAAGAAAAAGCCCGAAGAATACCGCAGTCAATTCGGCGGAATGAAATAATTATTAATAATTAGTATTTATATCCTTTTCGCGCACATACTATTTAATATCATTGCAGAAAGGTTTTTAAATAACCATTATGGCAAAAAAATTCAAAAAAAGAAACAGCTACAAAGGCGTGTATATATTCCTGGTCTGCGCCACTGTAGCGTCGTTTGCGGTCTTTATCGTTTTCGGAGCCATGCTGATCTCAAGCATGTCCGAGGAAAACGACGGAAAAATTCCGAATGATGTCACAACTTCGAAAGATCCGTTTTACACTCAAGACGAAAGAACGACTTCCGATCCAAAAGTGCCGGACGATTCCACCGAAAATCCCGACACAACTCCGGAAGAAACAACATACACTCCTCCGCCTCCCGTCACAGGAATTATTATAGACGATGAAACATACCCGCCGTCAGACGACGAATACGAATATATCCCGCTCTACGGCATCGCGCAGAAATATCCGGGAACCGTGCTTGAAATGACAGCTGACGCAGGAACTTCGTATATCGACAGAATAGTATTTCTCGGCGACTCGATTACCTACGGCTTTCAAAGATACGGCGTCCTTTCCGGCGGGCTCAACACAACTCAGGTGTGGACTCCTCAGAACCGGACGCTGAATCTTGTCAACGCATACAAAGCAAACGTTTTCTATCCCGAAGAACAGAAAGAAATTTCGCTTGAGGAAGCGCTTCGTAAAAAACAGCCGGATATTTTCTTAATAACTCTCGGAATTAACGGAATATCATGGCTCACCGAAGAAGGCTTTAAAAACGAATTCAGAAACCTTGTGGCAACGATCCGAGAATGCAGTCCGAACACAATAATAATACTTGAGTCAATTTTCCCGGTGGCAAAAAGCTACGCAAATCAGCAGTCAATAAATAACGCGAAGATATGCCGCGCCAACCTCTGGATGGCGGAAGTCGCGCATGAACTTCGCGTCAAATATCTTGATACGTCTTCGGTTCTTGTCGGTCCGGACGGCTATCTGCCGGAATCGTACCAAAGCGGAGACGGACTGCATATCAACGGAACTGCATATAACAGTATTCTCAATTATATAAGAACTCACGCAGTCGGCTGAGAGGCTAAAGCTTCGGTCAGAAGCTCCTTCTCACAGAACGGGACCTTGATTCCGTTTATAAGCTGATATTTTTCGTGTCCTTTTCCCGCAAGAAGCAAAACGTCGCCTTTTTTCAGCATACCGGCCGCAAAGCGTACTGCTTCCGCGCGGTCGGTTATTTTTACATAATCCGAAAAGCCGGAGGGCAAACCCCGTTCGATTTCATTTATGATATCGTCGGGGTTTTCTTTGTCCGGATTGTCGGACGTAATAATTATAAAATCCGAAAGCTCCGCTGCGGTCTTTGCCATCTCCGCACGCCTCTTCTGCGCGCGGCAGCCGATGGATCCGAAAAGCGTTATAAGCCTGCCGTTTGAATCCGTTTCTTTCATATATTCGCGCAGAACGGTCAGCGCAGATCTCAGACTCAGCCCGTTGTGCGCATAGTCAATAACCGCTGCCGCTCCGTTATAAGCGTTTACAAACTCAAATCTTCCCGGTATAACTGCATTCTCAAGCCCTTTTCTGACACAATCTTCGTCAATGCCCAATTCAAGGCAGACCGCTGCGGCTTCGGCTGCGTTCATAACGCTGAATTTTCCCGGAGAAGGCGCCGACAGCTTCTTTCCCGACAGCTCAAACAACATACGCATTATGACGTCTCCGGCATATCGGGCATGAGCAATGCGGTAATCGGCCGACGCTTTTTCGCTTACCGTAACCACGCGTCCCTTTGCCCGCTCGGCCATAAATCCGGCGTTTTCGTCGTCCGCATTGATTATACACAGCTCGGACGACTCCATAAGCTTGGATTTGCAGAGCCGGTAATCGTCAAAATCCTTATGCTCCAGGGGCGAAATATGATCGGGCGAAAGATTTGTATATACCGAGGCGTCAAAATTCAGGCCGTATACTCTTTCCTGCATGAGCGCCTGCGAGGAAACCTCCATAACCGCAAACTCAACGCCCTCTTTTACGCTCTCAGCCAGATATTTGTGCAGAACCGTGCTGTCCGGCGTTGTGTTTGCCGACGGAATATACCGTTCGCCAATGTATATGCCGACAGTTCCGAAAAGCGCCGTCCTTTTCCCCGCCGCTTTCAGAATGGAATTTACGCAGAAAGCAACCGAGGTTTTTCCCTTTGTTCCGGTAACGGCAATAAGACGAAGCTTTTTTGACGGACTGCCGTATATTTTATCCGACATCTCTGCAAGAGCTCTTCTTGTGTTGCTTCTGACAATGACATATGCATCTGACGGAAGTGCCGGAATATGAGCGTCCTTTTCGCAGACAAAAACACGGCATCCGTTTTCATAGGCGTTTTGAATATAATCATGGCCGTCCGAATTCGCGCCGTGTATACAAACAAAAACCGTCTTTTCAGACGCGTCCTTTGAGTTATTTGTAACATATTCGATTTCGGGATCGCGGAAAATCTTCAGTCCGGTCAGCTCCGATAAAAGCAATTTAGCTCACCTCTCATCGGTTAACTTTTTTCCCACAGGCAAGAATTGTTGCATCTGCAAGCGCTTCAAGGGAATCGACGAATCTGTCGTCGAGCAAATTATCTTTTTTAATAAGCGAGAGCTCCGTGCATCCGAGAACCATGGCTCCGCAGCCTTTTCTTTCAAGCTCCTCCGCGGCACTCATGAATTTCCCCATATCGGCAGACCTTCCCTGCTTTATATCGTCGAATATTACGGACATCAGCGCGTCCTGATTGATTTTTGACGGAATTTCGCATTCAACTCCGTACTTCATGCACACGTGCTGATACGCGCCGGAGCACACCGTTCCCTCGGTCGCCATAACTCCGATTTTTTTAATATTCCTGTCCTTGCAAAGACGGACTGTTTCTTCGATTATATTTATAAATCTGACCGGCACGGCTTTAATAAGCTCGTCGTAAAAATAATGAGCCGTATTACATGGCATAACAAGAATATCTGCGCCGTATGCGGCAAGCTTTTTTGCTTCCTCAATCATGACCGGCAGCGGGCTTTCGCCGCTTTTTCCGGTTATGAACGCGCTGCGGTCGGGCGTTGTCGCCCTGCTTGATATAACGATATCTATATGATCCTGATCGCATGAGGCGCTTGTTCTCGCCGTCAGCATTTCGTAAAAAAACACCGTTGCCATAGGTCCCAGACCGCCGAGAATTCCCAGAACATGCTTTTTATTCATAGTTTTTCGCGAGCCTCGATTTCAGGTTTGTAATATTTGTCGAATTTTTTTATTTGTCTAAGTTCGTGCGCGATTATATAAAAAACCCTTTTAGGATTGTTTTTTAAGTCGTAAGGATATCTGAACGACGAATATGCTTTTCCGTCCTTCTTTATACTCTTCACCTTTTTATAATCGTCGGCAGGAACATACTTTTTTACAACGTGATCGGGAATATACCGCCAGTATATCTCATTTTTGCATATCTCGCAGCCGGCGTAAGGCAGGCAGGCGACTCTGTCCGTAATTATATTTCTGGCAATATTATACCCAGCCGCAGTAACGTAATAATTGCTTCGTCCCTGTCTGGTGTTAATTTCAAACGCACGGTATGTACCGTCGCGGCGATCGTATTTTATGTCAAAGTTTGCGTACCCGACAAATCCTTCGCCTTCAATCAGCTCTTTAAATTTTTCACACAGCTCCGGCTTATATGCCGTAATTATTGCCGCATGATTTCCCAGCCCTTTCGGAGTATGTTCCTCGAGCAGAACATGGCCGAGACACATCATGCGAACCTTGGCGTTTTTGTCGGAATATGCAGTCAGCACATACATTGCGTCGTCATTTCCGGGAATCATATCCTGAATTATGACCTTTTCCGGATAACCGCTCTTGTATATATCGGAAAGTATTTTTTTTGTTTCTCCGGCATTTTGTGCTCTGTAAACCTTTTTCATTCCGTCAAAGGGATGCTTCCAGTATTCCGCGCTGACAGACGGCTTTATTATAATCGGATATTCAAACGGGGAAACAAAATCCGCGTAATTTTCCGACGTAACAACCGCAGTTTTCGGATATTGTATTTTGTATTTGTCGCAAAGACCGTAAAAATCCGCTTTCGATGTTACTTTCTTTATCATTGAAAAGTCCGCATACGGAATTATGTAAAAATCCGCAAGCCGATCGGCGCATTCCGCAATAAGTTCCACATAAGCATCTGTACAGCCTATAAGAATGTTCACTTTTTCCGGAGAGTCTTTTGCAAAATCAACAAGCAGCTTTATCAGCTTCTCTTTGTCTTCAAGCTCCGGACATTCTGTGAATCTGATGATTTTTGAATTTTGCGTGACTCCTATTGCATATCTGCCAAAGGCATATGAAACAACGCCGTATTCCTCGTGGAACGCGCGGGCGACATTATAGCAGTTCATATCCGCGCCGAGAAGCACGGGACGTATATTATTTAAGTCCATTTTATGTCTTCCTTATTTTTCATCAATAAAAAATCTCTTATGCCATACGAGAAATACAAGTACAGTCCAGATTTTTCTCCCGTTGTTCGCCTTTCCGCTGCGGTGATCGTCAAGCAGTTTCATAAGCTGGGCGGTTTCGAAAAATTTTGCGGCCGAGTCGCTCAAAAAGTATTCCTTTGCAAAATTATAATACTTATCCTCTTTAAGCCAATATCGGATCGGCACCGGAAATCCCACTTTCGGTCTGTCTGCCCAGTCGTCCGGGATTGTCATGTTCGCCGCGCGTCTGAAAACGTATTTTGTATTCTTACCGTTGATCTTATACTCCGACGGTATGGTCTTCGCCTGTTCCATAACGACTCTGTCCAGGTACGGCACTCTCAGCTCAAGCGAATGAGCCAT